>JAYVOE010000080.1:0-4059 GCA_043758065.1 Spartobacteria bacterium
CGAATGACGCCTACGCCATCGCCAAAATTGCCGGAATTAGACTTTGCATGGCGTATCGCAAACAATACCGCGCGAATTTTACCAGCGCGATGCCGACGAATATGTATGGGCCGGGCGATAACTTTGACTTGCAATCGTCCCATGTTTTACCGGCCTTGATGCGCAAGGTCCACGAGGCGAAAGAGCGCGGCGATGCGGCCGTTTCCATCTGGGGCAGCGGCACGCCTCGGCGCGAGTTTTTGCATAATCACGACCTCGCGCGGGCCTGTCGTTTTCTGCTGGAAAAAGAGGACGCGCCCGATCTGATCAATGTCGGCTTCGGCGATGACGTCACTATTCGCGAGCTGGCCGAAACGATCTGCGACGTGGTCGGTTTTTCAGGCGAGTTACAGTTCGATCACACCAAGCCCGACGGCACGCCGCGCAAATTGATGGATAGCAGTCTCCTCCGCGCCCAGGGTTGGGAGCCGCAGATTTCGCTGCGCGACGGCATCGCCAGCACCTATCACTGGTATCTCAAGCAGGGCGCCGGCGACGCAAAAAGCTAGGTTAACGAGAGTCGGCGCGAGTTTTCAACGGACTTCCAGTGCATTCTGGGGTAGATAGGCGCGATGCAGAAGAAACTATTTACGGAACTTGGCCTATCGCCAGAGTTGTTGAAGGCGATCGACAAAGTCGGTTACGAGGAGGCGTCACCCATCCAATCCGCCGCGATCCCGGTGCTCATGACCGGCGTCGATGTCGTCGGCCAATCGCAGACGGGCTCAGGAAAAACCGCCGCGTTTGGCATTCCGGCGATTGAAAAAGTCGATGGCGACCTGAAGGCGCCGCAAGTCCTCATTCTCTGCCCGACACGCGAACTCGCCGTCCAGGTCGCCGAGGAAATCGCTCGTCTCGCGGCCTTCAAACGCGGCGTGCGCGAACTCCCCATTTACGGCGGCCAATCCTACGAACGCCAGTTCCGCGGCCTGCAAAACGGCGCGCAAATCATCATCGGCACACCAGGCCGCGTGATGGACCATCTGGACCGGAAATCCCTCAAACTCAACTCACTAAAAATGATCATCCTCGACGAGGCCGACCGCATGCTCGACATGGGCTTCGTCGATGACATCCGAACCATTCTGAAACAAGCGCCCGTCGAACGTCAGACCGTTTTCTTTTCAGCGACGCTGCCGAAGCCGATCCAGGACCTCATTCGCACGTTCACGAAGAACCCGACCAGCGTCAAAATCGAGTCGAAGGAACTGACCGTCCCGCAAATCGAGCAGGTCTATTACGAAGTGGATCGCCGCTCGAAGCTGGAAGTGCTCTGCCGCCTGATCGATCTGCAAGACATCAAATTCGGCATCATTTTCTGCGCGACGAAGATGATGTGCGACGAGCTGACCGACCATCTGATCGCCCGCGGTTATTCCGCCGATAAATTGCACGGCGACATTTCCCAAACCTTCCGCGAGCGCGTGATGAACAAATTCCGCAAGCACGCCATCGAGTTTCTTGTCGCTACGGACGTCGCTGCGCGCGGACTCGACGTGGACGACATCGAAGTTGTCTTCAACTACGACCTGCCCCACGACGGCGAAGATTATGTCCATCGCATCGGCCGCACCGGACGCGCCGGGCGAGCAGGTCGCGCGATCACGTTTGTGGCCGGACGCGAAGTTTACAAATTGCAAAACATCCAGCGTTTCACGAAAAGCCAGATTCGCCGGGAGAAAATTCCGTCGGCGGACGAGGTCGAAGTGAAGCGCGTGAACGTCTTCTTCGACACGCTCCGCGAAACGTTGGAAGGCGGCAAATACAAGAAACACGACGACCTCATCGATCGCCTCCTCACCCAGGGACACCAGCCGACCGACATCGCCTCCGCTTTGATTCACCTGCTCAATGCCGACCAAAACAAAGCCAGCGAACCCATTTTCGAAGACCGCCCGCAGCGTCCCGAACGTCGCGATGACCGCCCGATGCGCGACGATCGTCCGCAAGGCAACTACGGTAGTGGCCAGCGCGATTATCCGCGTTACGAAGGTGCCCGCGTCGCTCCACCGGTTAATCGCCGGGAACGTCGCGAAGAGCCGAGTCAGACGAGACAGCCCCGCACCCTTTCTCAACAGGGGCAATCCTATGGAACTCCGATGGAAACGGATCGCGGTCCAACGAAGCGCCGCAAAAACATGGACAACGCCGAACCGCTTTCCCATGAGCCGGGCATGACTCGCGTCAAATTTAACATCGGCCGCGACGACGGCGTTTTCCCCGGCGACTTCGTTGGCGTGATCGCAGGCGCATCCAAAATCTCCAAAGAAAACATTGGCGCGATCATTCTCCAGGACCACGCAACCCTTATCGATATCGCTGAAAGTCAGCTCACTTCCGTTCTGAAAAAGCTCAACGGCATCGAGTTCAAAGGCAAAAAACTCAGCGTCGTCGTCTCTGGTTAAGTAGAATCGAATGCAACTCCGCCCTGTTTTCAGCGGCGGAGTTTTTCAATCGAGTTTCAGCGGTATCAAATGGGCGCCGCAGTCTCGGCAGCGATCAGCGGTTTGGCGGCTTCGGTTTTTGGCGGAGCCGAGATCGGGCTCACTTTCCAAAATTTCGCGAGGTGTCCGGGCCAATCAGCGAGGATTTCCCAGGCGCGTTGGCTTTCAGTTTGTTCGAGGTGACGGTAGATCAGGCTCTGGACGAGAGTGATTTCCTCGGGAGCACTGAGCCGTTCGTGCTTGATCAGCTCGGGGTTGTAGCGTTTCGGGAAGTTGTCGTTCCAATCGAGCACGTAGGCGACGCCGCCAGTCATGCCTGCGCCGAAGTTTTTGCCGGTGCCGCCGAGGATGATGACGGTGCCGTTGGTCATGTATTCGCAGCCGTGGTCGCCGATGCCCTCGACGAGTGCGATGGCGCCGGAATTGCGGACGGCGAAGCGTTCCCCGGCGCGTCCGTTGATGAACAAATGGCCGCCGCTCGCGCCGTAGAGGACGGTGTTGCCGACGATGACGTTTTTGTGGGGCACGAAGCCGCGTTTGGTGGGCGGGCGGACGACGATTTCACCTCCGCTCATGCCTTTGCCGACGTAATCATTCGCCTCGCCGGTGAGGATGATGCGGATGCCGGGGCTCAAAAATGCGCCGAGGCTCTGGCCCGCGGTGCCGGTGAGTTTGAGTTCGATGGTGCCTTCGGGCAGGCCTTCTTCGCCGTATTGGTAGCCGAGTTCGCCGGAGACTCGAGTTCCAATCGAACGGTTAATGTTTTTCACTTTGTAGGAAAGCGAAATGGATTGACCGTCGTTGATGGCATCCTTCGCATCTTGAAGAATGATGTCGTCGAGCGGACGTTCCGCCGGGCCTTCATTGCGCTCGCGGGTGGCGTGGCGCGGAGCCGAAGGGTCGTCGCCAGAGACGTCTTTGAGCAATGGCGAGAGGTCGAGGAGGTTGGCCTTCGGATGACCGGGAATTTCTTTTTGCGCGAGTAAATCGACGCGGCCGATCATTTCATTGACGGTGCGAATGCCGAGCGACGCCATGATTTCGCGCATCTCCTCGGCGACGGCGTTAAAGAACAACACAATGTTTTCGGGTTTGCCCTTGAACTTGGCGCGCAGTTTTTCGTCCTGCGTGGCGACGCCGACCGGACACGTATTCGTATGGCATTGGCGCACGTAAACGCAGCCGGTGGCGATGAGCGCGGCGGTGCCGAAGTTGAATTCCTCGGCTCCCAGAAGCGCGGCGTAGATGAGGTCTTCGCCCGTGCGCATGCCGCCGTCGGTGCGGAGGGTCACGCGATTGCGCAGGCCGTTGAGCATGAGGACCTGATGGGTTTCGGCGACGCCGAGTTCCCAAGCGCTGCCGCAATGTTTCACGGAACTAAGCGGCGATGCGCCAGTGCCGCCTTCGTGGCCGCTGACGAGAATGATGTCGGCGTGGGCCTTGGCGACGCCCGCCGCGATGGTTCCGACGCCGGCTTCGGCAACGAGTTTCACACAAATCCGAGCGCGGGCGTTGACCTGCTTGAGGTCGTAAATGAGCTGCGCCAAGTCCTCGATCGAGTAAATGTCGTGGTGCG
>JAYVOE010000081.1:0-28164 GCA_043758065.1 Spartobacteria bacterium
GATCCGCGTCCCGCACAGCTTCGTCAACGCAGGCTACAAAGGCTACCTGGAAGATCGCCGTCCCAACTCCCAAGGCAACCCTTACAAGATCGCCAGCCGCATCTTGCAAACCATCCAGAGCGTTCCAACTCCGTAAACCGAGACGAACCCTCGTAAATGAAAAACGCCGCCTCTTCGGGTGCGGCGTTTTTTCATTTCCAGTAAAATCTCATGCGAGTTCCAGTCCTATCGGGCCGGCTAGTTGTAACTATTCACGAGCGAGGTCGGCTGCATGAGCAATCGACTGATCTGGGCGTAATCAATATCCTGGCTGACATCGATCTGGACGCGGTGTGAGACGCTTGGAAACAGATCGAAATAGTTGTCGCTCAAGCGCGCGTCGATTCCGGGAATTTGCAGGAGGACGCCGTGATGGAAATTCTTCGAGACAAACTCAATCTCGTATTTTCCACGAGCCACTTTGCGCACCGACGATTCGATGGTGGAGGACGGCAGGTTGATGAAGCGCGGCGCCGTGAAGAACGCGCTGTTTTCACTGAGCACTCCCGATTCGTTCTCCAGCCAGATGCGCAGGACTAAATGGGCAGCGCCATGTAAGAGGATGTCCTTTTTGAAGTCCACTTTGAGCTGCAAACTCGAGCGCCCATTGGCCGCTGTGATCGATTTCTGACCTTCGCGGATAACACCCGAACTCAAATGATAAAGCGTCCAATGCAAAGTGCATTCCACGGCTTGCGCACCGTCGTTCACCGTGAAAAAATGGACTTCGCTGATGCTGCTCTGCAAGACGTTTCCACGGCCGAAATGTTCATCTCCGGGGACGTAAGCTGTGACTAGTAACGGCGCAAAAAAACGTTTCGCCTCGAAGTGGAGCGCTTTCCATTTGCCGCCAAATTCCAACGAGCTCCATGAGAACCCAGGCCATGTGTCATTGAGCTGCCAATAGAGGGCGCCCATCGTTCTTGGCATTTGCCGGCGGAAATGTTCGACCGCGACTTTCATGCAGTAAGCCTGGTTCAGTTGCGATAGGTAAGCCAGGGACGAGTAATCCTTCGGGAAACGATATCGACGGGAAATGTAGTCGAGTATGATTTGATTCCCAGCCGGATTCTTTTGGTGATTTTCCATGGCCGGACTGAAGACGTTCATTTCGGTCCGTGGACAAAAAGTGGCCGCGATTTCCGGTGACGAATACGACTGCATTCCAAACTCGGAACAGAAGCGGAAGAACTTTCCCTCGTAGCTTTTCACGGGAAGTCGCGCATGCCAGACATCCCAAAAATGTGCATCACCGCCGCGCTCGTTGTTAAAGCCTTTTTGATAACCCGTCGGGTTGTGAGGAGAGCTCGGCCAGTAGCTGGTCGTGCCGTCAAACTTGCGCACTGCGGTGGGAAGCAACTGATTGAAAATAGCGTCGTAAGCCCGTTTGCGCTCGGCAGTTTTGGTGATCTCATCCGGCATTTGTTCGATCTCGTTATTGCCGCACCAAAGAGCGAGACACGCATGATGCGCCAGTCGCTTGACCTGAAATTCTGATTCGAGTTCCACTTGATTCAGGAATTCGCGCGTCCCCGGATACAAGGCGCAGGCAAACATGAAATCCTGCCAGACCATGAGGCCTTTTTCGTCACAGAGATCGTAAAATTCATCCGTTTCATAGACGCCGCCGCCCCAGACGCGGATCATGTTCATGTGAACGTCCGTGGCTGACGTGAGGAGCGAATTCAATGTTTCGCGAGTCACTTCCGATGCGAACACATGAGCCGGAATCCAGTTGGCTCCCTTGGCGAAGACGGGAACGCCATTGCACTTGAACTGGAATGACTCGCCCCACTGATCCCTTTGTCGGTCGAGAACGATCGTGCGAAGTCCAATGCGCCGGGTGGCGGTGTCGACCACGGTCTCGCCATTGAGCAGCTCGACGGTAAGGTCGTAGAGCGGTTGCGCGCCGAGGCCGTTTGGCCACCAGAGCTGAGGCGAATTCAGGCGCAGTTTGAGGCCTTTGGATTCTGCGACGACCTCCCCTTCAAAACGCAAGGTGGAGCGAAATGTGGGTGTGCGCAGCCGCTTGCTGAGCTCCGGGGCGATCTCGAGGACGACGCGGTTTTTGGTGTGGCTTTGCTGAATCTTTAGCGACTCGATGCGCGCGCCTGAATTCGCTTCAAGTCGAATGGATTTATAAATCCCGGCCGTCACCAATCGCGGCGCCCAGTCCCAGCCAAAGTTGCATTGTTCTTTTCGGATGAGCGAACAGCCGCCGACGGAGTCGTTCCATTCGTCGAGATGGTTTTTCGGCTTGCGCGTCTGGATGTAATCTCTCGTGCTGGCAAACTCGATGCGCACTTCATTCTCGCCTTCTTTCAGTAGGTCCCGAACCGGCCAGCGATAACCGACAAACATGTTTTCGGTGCGGGCGATTTCCTTGCCGTTGACAAAGACCGTCGCGAGCGTGTCGAGTCCATCCGCGACCAGATCCGTCTGCGACTCGGATAGAAATTCGGCTTCGATGGAGAAGGTCAGCCGATATTTCCAATCTTTTTCTTCAATCCACTGCAACTCGCGTTCGTTCGAGCCCCAGAAGGGATTCTTGATTAAGTCGTGGCGAAGAAGATCGGTGTGAATGCAGCCGGGGATATTTGCTTCCAGCCAACATTTCTGGTCGGGAAAGTAGAACTGGGCTTGAGCGGGAAGGAGAGTAGACATGGATGGGGTTCTGATATGCTCTAGCTGCAGGCTCGTGGCGATGAAATTCCGCTTGCCAACCTGGGAAAACAATTGCACTATCCCACCCTCATTTCCCACTAGGAAAATGACCCTATCGTCCAGAGGTCTAGGACACTCCCCTTTCACGGGAGTAACACGGGTTCGAATCCCGTTAGGGTCACCACTGTTTCAGGCGGAAACAATATTTGGCGCGGCGAACATTTAGCTGCGCGAGGAGAGAATACGGCTTTCGTAAGCCTTCATCTCCGCCAGCCAGGCGCGGCCGATGGGAACGTTCTGCCGTTGGCAATATTCGTTCCAGATCGCGCCGAAGGGGAGCGTTTTGGTTTCTTCGAGAATGGCCAGGCGCGAGCTGTAATCGCCGTCTGCTTCGAGCTGACGAAGTTCTGCAATGGGCTCGAGCAGGGCAGCCAAAAGCGCTTTGATTGTCGCCCGCGTGCCAATGGTCCAGGCCGCGATACGATTGATACTCGCATCAAAAAAATCGAGACCGATATGGGTCCGATCGAGAAAATCGCCGCGAACGATTTCTTCCATCGTCGCGCGGGTCGGGTCATCGAGAAGCACGACATGATCCGAGTCCCAGCGCACTCCGCGACTGACGTGCAGGATGATTTCCGGGATGAATTGCAACGTGGAAGAAATCTTGTCGGCCAACGTTTCCGTCGGATGAAAATGCCCGGCGTCGAGACAGAGCACCTTCTGATTTTTCACAGCGTAACCCATGTAAAATTCGTGCGAACCGGGCACATACGACTCGGACCCGATTCCAAAAAGCTTCGACTCGACGGCGTCGCGATTGTGCTGGAAGTCGAGTGGTTCCGCGAAGATGGCGTCGAGCGATTCCTCCAGCATCAGGCGCGGGCCTTTGCGATCAGCGGGCAGATCTTTTGAGCCATCGGGAATCCAGACGCTGGTGATGGCGGGCGAGCCGAGTTGACGTCCCATTTCCGCTCCGATCTTGCGGCAGGCGATGCCGTGATCGATCCAAAATTGGCGAACTTTGCCGTCGCGATGCGTGAGCGTGGCGCCGTCGTTGGCGAGCGGATGCGAGAAGTAGCTGGGATTGAAATCCAGACCGAGTCCACGGGTTTTTGCCCAGTCGATCCAGCTTTGGAAATGCGCCGGTTGGATGGCGTCGCGATCGATTTCCTGGCCGCCGAAATCACCGTAAATGGCGTGCAGGTTGACCCGATGTTTGCCGGGGACGAGCGCCAGAACCTGATCCAAGTCGGATCGTAATTCGTCCAAAGTGCGCGCTTTTCCGGGGTAATTTCCGGTGGATTGAATGCCGCCGCCGCTGAGTGTGGCTCCGGCGCGCTCGAAGCCGCCGACGTCGTCGCCTTGCCAGCAATGGATGGAAATCGGGATGGTGGCGAGTTTAACGAGAGCGGCTTCGGTATCGACCTGGAGATCAGCGTAAACCTGGCGGGCGGAGGAGTAATCGGGGTTCATATTGGGAGGATTAAAAACTGAATCGACTCTAACTCGGATCAAAAACGGCCAGACTATGGCCAGTCATTTCCGGCGGCTGGGCAACTCCGAGCAAGGCGAGCAGCGTCGGCGAAACGTCGGCGAGGATGCCGTTTTGCATTTTCACGTGAGCGGAATCGGCTCCAACATAGATGAAATGAACGAGGTTCGTGGTGTGCGCGGTGTTCGGGCTGCCGTCGGGATTGCGCATGAGTTCGCAGTTGCCGTGATCGGCGGCGATGAGCAATTTTCCCCCGAGCGCGAGCACCTTTTCCACGACGCGGCGAACGCAGTCGTCGATTTTTTCCACGGCTTTGACTCCGGCCTCGACAATGCCGGTGTGGCCGACCATGTCGGGGTTGGCGAAGTTCAAAATGACCAGGTCGTAACGGTCGATCACGCCGAGCAATTCGGTGGTGACCTGCTCGGCGTTCATCTCGGGCTGGAGGTCGTAGGTGGCGACTTTCGGCGACGGAACGATCATGCGGTCCTCGCCGGGATAAGCGATTTCGACGCCGCCGTTGAAGAAATACGTGACGTGCGGATATTTCTCGGTCTCGGCAATTCTCAGTTGAGTTAGACCGGATTCAGAAACGACTTTGCCGAGGATGTTGTCGAGGGTTTGCGCCGGGAAAAGGATGGGGACGTTATATTTTTTGTCGTATTGCGTGAGGCTGACGAAGTGGACTTTCGGCGTGACTTCGCGCTCAAAACTATCGAAGTCCGCTCGCAAAAAGGCGTCGGAAAGCTGGCGCGCGCGGTCGGCCCGAAAGTTGAACCAAAGGACGACGTCGCCATCGCGAATGCGGGGTTCGTTCGGGTGCGAAAAGATCGTCGGCGGGAGAAATTCGTCGCCGCGTTTCTCGCTCGCGTAGAGCAGGCGGACGGCGTCGGATGGAGTGCGTTCCGAGAAAGAACCGCGGCCGAGAACGATGGCGTCCCAGGCGAGTTTGTTGCGGTCCCAGCGTTTGTCGCGGTCCATCGCGAAGTAGCGTCCGATGACGGTCGCGATCTTCGCTCCGGTGCCGGCGATGCCCGCCTCGACGGTCGCGAGATAGTCCGCGCCGCCCGTGGGCGAGGTGTCGCGTCCGTCGGTGATGGCGTGGATCATCGTGTCGGTGACGCCGTTCGCCGCGGCGATTTTTGTGAGGGCAATGAGGTGATCCTGATGACTGTGCACGCCGCCGTCCGAGACGAGGCCGATGAGGTGGAGCCGGGTTTTTGAGGCGAGTTGCAGTGCATTCAGGAGCACGGGATTTTTCGCCAGTTCGCCCTGCTCGATGGCGAGGTTGATGCGGGTAAAATCCTGATAAACGATGCGGCCCGCTCCGAGATTCAGATGGCCGACTTCCGAGTTTCCCATCTGACCTGGAGGCAAACCTACGTCGAGTCCGCTCGCGCTCAAAGTCGAGCCAGGATACGTCGCATAAAGATGGTCGTGAAACGGCGTTTTCCCGAGCAGAGTCGCGTTGCCATCATCGGCGGCGTGTTCGATTCCCCGGGGATTGATTCCCCATCCATCACGAATGATCAGCACGACTGGTTTAGACATGCCGGAGTTTGTTCAACAGTCGGCATTGGGCAAACGAAAAATCACCTATTTACAGGAGCAGCCCTGTGGTAAAGCATCGTTTTTCCGCCGAATGAAAACCCGCAATTTGCTCATCGCCCTCACCTGCATCGCCCTTTTCATCCTGGCGGGCGTTCTTTATTTCCGATCCTGGGTGGTTCAAAAACCCTTCGCGATCATCCTGATTACCGGCGATGGATTGAATACTTCAGCGCTGGCTGCGACACGCATCTACGAGGGCGGCGCGGACAAAAATCTGGCGCTCGAATCGATGCCGCATCTGGGAGTTTTGAAGCTGACTTCCAATGAATTCGCCGTGCCCGATGCCTCGGCTGCCGCTTCATCTCTCGCTACGGGTCGACGCGTGAACCAGAACGCACTCTCAGTCGATTCAGAAGGGAAACCGATCCAGACTTTACTGGAACTCGCCTCAAAAAACGGCCGCCGGACCGGGGTTATTACTAACGCCTCCGTCGTCGATCCGGCCGTCGCGGCGTTTTTCGCCCACCAGACGGACGGTCAAAATCGCAGCGGAGTTGCAGCGATATTGCCCGACTTGGAAAACGTGAATCTGCTCCTCGGCGGCGGTGAAAAATATTTCCTTCCGGTTGATAAAGGCGGCATTCGCACCGACGGCCAGGACCTCATTTTGGCCTTGCGACAGAAAAGCTGGACTGTGGCTCGCACCAAGGCCGAACTCGCCGACATTCCGTCGCTGCTGACCGCGCGCACCTTGGGGGTTTTCAGTCGCGACGACCTCGCAAATAGCCGCGCGATCGCCTCGGGCACCGAGGAGCCGTCTCTCGAGGAAATGGTGAAAGCCGCGATCTCGGTTTTGCAGTTCAACACGCAGGGTTATCTGCTCGTGATCGATGCCGGTTTGATCGAAAAAGCCGCGCGCAATAACGATGGCGAAACGTTCCTTTCCGAGACGGCTGTACTCGACAACGCCGTCGCCGTCGCCCGACGTTACGCGGGAGATAACGCGCTAATTGTCGTTGCCGGAAAACAAGCGCCCGGCGGGCTCCGCATGAACGGTTATCCGTTTCGTCAGGATCAAGGCGCGGCCGTTCTCGGCGTGAATGCCCGGGGCATTCCGAGCCTCACCTGGAGCACGGGGCCCCACGCTCTCCCTTCTGCCGCGACGCCGAAACCCACGCCGCGCCCGAACGGCGACGTCCTTCCGCCACTGCTCCCGCAAGAGCCGCCATTGCCCCAGAATACACCCGAACCCAGCTCAGTTTCGCTGCCGGCCATCGCTGCCGTTGAACCGGCGACGATTTTCGCCCCAGAATCCCTCAACACCGTGGACGACCCACTCATCTTCAGCTACGGCGTCGGCACGGAAAAACTCACCGGTTACCTCGACGCCCGCGACGTTTTCGACCTGCTGCGCCAGCAACTTTAAGTTTTGCACGATTTGCAGTGACATTTCGTGCTGACATCTCTACGCTTTTCCGCATCCCCGATGAGCAAAAGCACCATCGCCGCCAAGAAAAAAAAGCGCCTCGTCCAGTTGCGCGATGCCCAGCGTCGCCGCCGGGAGCGGTTGCGTGAGGAAAAGCAGTTTTTCGTGCAGATTATTTTGCCCGAAAAAACCCTCCACCAGCTCAGTCGGATGATCGGTGAAACCGGCGAAACCATGCAACAAGCCATTGCGCGCCTGGTGCAATCCACATTGCCGGAAGAAGCCACTCTATCGGAAGTCCTGCCCGAACCCGAGGAATGGAAATCTCCGGAATCGATTCTAACTCCCGTGGAAAAAACGGACTCGGAGGGCGATTCGCTCGCCGATCTGGATGACGAGCCGATTCCGTTGAAACCCGAGCCACTTCCACTGGCTGCCGCCCACGCGGAACCCATCGAGCCTTTGGAAGCTCCGACTCCTGCTGAAAGCCGCGATCGCCGGGGTCAGCTCGACTTATTTTAGGAAACTCCACCTCGCAGAGTTCACCGTAACTCCGCTGAAAAAACGTTGCATCTCACGCAACGGAACCCCTAAAAACGCACGGTTTTTTGCGGGCCGCAAACTTTTTCCGAACAAAAGTGCTTGGCCGCAGTCAAACTTTTTGATAATCAACGTCCTTAACTAATTCAGGAAATCGCAAATCTAGCCATCGAAAGTGTTCGTCTGAACGTATTAATCAATAAGGTGACTTTCATTTGACCCACAACAACCGCTAGAACCGACACAATATTATGGCTGCTGAAGATACAGATTCCGGAATCAAGATTTACCTGCGAGAAATCGGGCAGATTGCTTTGCTGACGCCCGATCAGGAGATCGAACTCGCCGCTAAAATCAAGAAAGGCGACAAAGAAGCGCGCTCTTTGATGATTCGCTCGAACCTGCGTCTCGTCGTGAAAATTGCCCACGATTACGCGAATCTCGGGCTGCCTTTGCTCGATTTGATTTCCGAGGGAAACATCGGGTTGATGAAAGCCGTGGAGCGTTTTGATCCGGCGAAGGGCGGGAAACTAAGCACCTACGCTGCATGGTGGATCAAGCAATCGATCAAGCGCGCACTGGCGAATCAGAGCAAAACCATCCGACTTCCAGTGCACTTGGTGGACAAAATTTCCAAGATGCGCCGCGTTTCGCTGCAAATGAGCGAGGAGCTTGGTCGCGAACCGACCGATGATGAACTTGCCGAAGAAATCGGTATCGCCAGTGGAAAAGTTTCGCAGTTGAAGACCGTTTCCATTCGTCCGGCGTCGCTCGATGCGCCGATTAGCGACGATGATTCGACCGAATTTGGTGAAATTGTTGGCGACGAGGACGCCCAGACTCCGTTCGAATTGCTGCGCGACAAAGACCTCCGCGACGAAGTCGGCGATCTGCTCGACGTGCTCGATGAACGTGAGAAAAAGATTATTTTCTCTCGATTCGGCCTCGACGGCGGCAAGCCGAAAACGTTGGAGGAAGTCGGCAAAAAATTTGGCGTCACGCGCGAGCGCATTCGCCAGCTCCAAAATATCGCACTCTCCAAACTGCGCCGCGCTCTCGGGAAAAAGGAGAAGCCGATCGAAGCGCTTCAGGAAATGGGCGTCGATTACTGAATCGACTGCAACTCCACTCAAAAAAAGCGGCGGACTGAAAAGTTCGCCGTTTTTGTTTTTAGGGCTGCAACCGGAAGGCCAGCAGGCAATCTTTTTCCGAATCCGTGCGCCCAAGCGAAACGCCCGAGCCCATCAGTCGGATCAATTCCAGGGCAATCTCAAAATCCTGTCGGCGAATCTCGGCCCCGGCCATCGCAGAACCGCTCCCGCGCAAGTGCAAGAGCAAAACCTGCGTCGAATCGTGGCTGAACGTCGTGCGAATCGAGTGTTCGTAATGTCGCGGCGGCAGTTCGCCGATGGAAATTTCCATGACGCCACCCGACTGCAAATGACCGGTCAATTGCGCCAGAATCATCGGAAGCCATTCGAGTTTGAGCGAAACGTGCGCGTCGCCATCCGTGTGATCAACCACCGACCAGCCGGGACATTGCGATGCAACTCCGATGATTCCTTGAACGGCGTCCTCCAAATGGATGCGGCCGACTTTGATCGGGTAGTTTTTTCGGGCGGCGTTGAGCTGATCGCACGTGGCGGAAACCCGATGAATCGACGTGAAAAGCTCGCGCAAAAACTCCTGCATTTCGCCAACGTCCGAGCCATCCGGCTGGAGCCATTCGGAGTTGGAAAGAATGGCCATCTGATTGTTTAGATCGTGAATCTGGCTGATGAAAAACGCGCCCAAAAGCTCGAGCGAATTCAGGCCGGCTCGCGTGTTGGTCGTGATCATGCTGGAACTCCGTTCTAAAAAAGGGTTCGGGCGAGGCTGGTGCGGAAGACGCGCTCGATGCGGTCGCCCAGTTCGTCGTTGCTGTTTTTGTCGACGACGACGCCGAGCGTGGTGCCTTTTTCACTGATCATGCAAAGGACTTTGACCCGCTCGAAATCCCAGCACATGCGCGGCGAGCCGAGTTTGTGCAAATAGGCGACCTGGATCGTGTCGGCCAGCGCGCGCCAGATCGTGTCGTCCACGGCTTGGTCGGCGGGGCTTTTCACGTCGGCGAAAATGACCATGCGATTGTGCAGGCAGATTCCCGCGCGGAGAACGCCGGGCAGCATTTCGATTTTACGTTGGAGTTCGATGAATATCTCTTTCATGCAGAGGCTCCGTTGGTTTTTGAGTCGAGTTGCATTGCATTCACGACCGCAGCGCGGAGCTCGCTCGGTGCGACATTCCCGCGTTTGACGAGGGCGAACGTGCCGTTGCCCTGCGGAAACTCGACCGTCGCGGTGTAATCTTTTCCCTGGATCGCGAGATATTCCAGCGCGCCCCATTCGGGTCGGCCGGAAAGCTGGCGCATTTTAATACTAAAAAGCTCCAGCAAATCGACGCGGCGACTCGGATTGGCGCTGCCTGCGTTTTTGATGAGGCCGCCTTGAGGCGAACAAATAACGAGCTCGTCGAGCCTCAGATTCGTGGATCGCGGGGCTGGTTTCGATGCCAGTCGAATGGAACTGAACTCGACCGGGACGGTTTTTTTCGCGGTCTCGATGCCACCAGCGTGAATACCATGGGCTGGGTCTCGATGGCCCGAATCGTAGCTGGGGACATGCGGCAGACCGGCGTCGTCTTCCGGACTGCGAACCACGCGAATCTGCGCAGAAATGCGCGGCGTTTTCGGAATGGGAATCGGAATGGACGGCGGCGGATCTTCCTGGTCGAGAACGCCTCTTTCGTCGAGCAACCGCGCGGATTCCATGAGGAGATATTCCCAGGAATTGGTGATCGTGTGTTTCGGCGGCTCGGCGAAAGGCTGCGTGTTAAACTCCCCGCCGCGCAACGTCATGATGTGATAAAACGCGTCATATCCCTCGGACTCGTTTGCAATTGCGTGGACGACCGCGCCATCGCGAATGAAAATTTCTGACAGGCCGGTGCGGGATTTTACCTGAAGAATGAGGGAGTTTCCCCCAGTGCAGAGCATTTGCAGCATGTCGGCGAGGCTGGCCTGCTGGATGACGCCGCTAAACCCCCGCGTCTGCGGAAACTCCAGGAGTTGGACGAGCGCGGCATAGACGCTTTTGAGTTCATCCGAGTTCCGTGGTTTCTCAAGGAAGAGAGCCGCGCCGTGGGCTAGACAGGCCGTGCGATAATCTTCCTCGGCGTAGCCGGTGAGGATCGCTTTTTGCACATTGGGATGTTTGCGGTTGAGCAAACGGAGAAATTGCAAGCCGTCCACGACGGGCATTCGGATGTCGATAACGACGACGGTGACCGGCGACTCTTGCAAAATCATGATCGCATCCCCGACGCTGTGGGCCGTTTTAATGACCAAAGCCGACCCCGCGCTCCACGTCTTGAAGACACGTTGGATCGAATCCAGAAAGGCGATGTCGTCATCGACGAATAACAGGGTGCTCATTTTTTAAGATAGGGATCGAACCCGACTCAGTTTTTCTCAGAAAAACACGGTCGCAGCAGTTACTACAAAGCAACTCGCAAGCCAGAGACGGCTTTGGGGACATTTTTGGGTGAATAATCCCGGAAAACACGCGCGCTTTGCCTTTTGTCCGGACTCGGCGCATAATGCGAAATGGCTTGGTTAGACTCCCTGAAAGACACGGCGATTGCCACCGGGGCGCGGACCGTTCTCAACTCGCAAATCGCGGATTTTGGAAAAGTTTCCCGGTTGAATCTGGACACGGCTGCCCGGAAGATAGCGTTCGAAGTCGAATTAGAAGGCGAAGTGACGCCCGTGGAAGTGACGCTGACCGGCTATGAAATCGTGGAGAACCAGGGCCGGACGATGATTTCCGCTCCCGCCGGTGCGTTCGCTGCATCCCGACCGTGGCTCACGAAACTGCTCAACGCACGACTGACCGGGCGTTCTTTTGAACTTCCGGAAAAACTGGCCGGTTACGCCAAAATGCTGATCGGCTAGATGGACGAAACTCTCATGGCACTGCGGCAAGCGGAATACGTTCACGTGGTGCTCAATCACCTGCCGATCATCGGTCTGTTAGCCGGGCTGATGGTGCTGGTCATCGCCATTTTCCAAAAAAGCCGGGCCACTGCGATTGCGGCGTATAGCGTCATTTTCGTGATGTCGCTGAGCGTGTTTCCGGTGACGGAGTTTGGCGAAAAAGCCGAGGACCAAGTCGAGAGCTTGCTGGATAAAACCGGCCGCCACTGGCTGGAGGAACATTCGGCCCGAGCCGATCGCGCCGGATGGATCTACTACGTCGCCGCCGGCTTCGCCCTGGGTGGATTGATCGCGCCCAGATTTCTCCCTAAGTCCGCTCCGTTTTTTCTCTGGGCCACGTTGTTGATCGGGATCGCGGCTCTCACGGCTGGGCTGTGGATCGCCTCCGCGGGAGGGAAAATTATGCACCGCGAGTTTCGTTATTCCATCGCCCCTGATGGCGGCTCTGCAAATTAGACCGCAGCAGCAGGGTTTTCTAGCACGGTTCACTTTACTCTGCCGATGGAAACTGCCAGCATGAAAGTGGCCCTCCGACTTTCATCTCATGATCTCCTCTTTCGACCGCATCATCTTCATTCACATCCAGAAAACTGCCGGCACATCGCTGGTGGAAGCCTTGAGGAAGCACTTCAGATACGCTCAAATTTTGGATCATGGTCAATTTATAGACGTTCAGAAATGCAATCTCCCCAATTACAAGCTCATCACCGGCCATTTTGGGTTTGATTATCAGGATGAACTCGTCGGAAACAACTACCGTCTCACTTTTTTGCGGAACCCGGTGGACCGGATCATTTCGCTGTATCACTTTTGCCAGGGGCGCGATCCGGATCAGTATGAAATCTACAAAATCGCGTCAGAATCCTCGCTCTTGGAATTTATTCGTTCCGAAAATCCGCTAGTTCGCGCCCACATCGAAAACACCCAGACCTGGCAGCTCGCCCGCACTTGGTTCCCCAATACTCGTGAGCATTTCGGCCATTTGAGCGGTCAGGATTTACTGGACGAGGCGAAGCAACATCTCCGTAGCCTGTCGTATGTCGGCCTGACTGAAACCTACCGGGACGATTCGCGGAAAATCTTCCAAGAACTTGGTTTGCCCGAGATCGCCGACTCGCGCGCCAATGTTACCAGAAATCGCCCGGCATTCCACGAAATCTGCAGCGATGTGCGCGACGCCATTCGCGAAAAAGTGCTTCTCGATGAGGAACTTTACGAGTTTGTCCGGACGGAATTGCGCGTGAAACCGGAAGCCCCCGCCGAGGAAACTTTTTCAGTCGAGTCAGATTCGATTCAGGCGAAAAATGCGATTCGCGCAATCGCGTTTTACCTCCCGCAATTCCATCGCGTGCCCGAAAACGACGAATGGTGGGGCCCCGGTTTTACCGAATGGACCAACGTTAAACGCGCCAAACCCCTCTACAAAGGCCACGATCAGCCGCGGGTTCCTCGCGAGCTTGGTTATTACGATCTCTCCGAATCTGAAGTCATGCGCCAGCAGATTGCGCTCGCTCGCGCACATGGCCTGGCTGGGTTTTGTTTTTATCATTATCGGTTTGGCAATGGTCGCCAGATTCTGGAGATGCCCGTGGTCAATCTTCTGCAATCGCCCGAACTGGATTTTCCATTCTGTCTTTGCTGGGCCAACGAAAGCTGGACGCGCACTTGGGACGGAGGCGAGAAGCATATTCTCATCGAGCAGACTTACTCGAAAGAGGACGCCATCACGTTTGCCGAGGAACTTGTCCAATTTTTCAAAGACCCGCGTTACATCCGAGTTGCAGGCAAACCTCTCGTCGTCATTTACCGCTCGACGCATCTCCCGGACGTGAAGGAATACGTCAATATGTGGCGCGAAGTCTGGCGCAAAAACGACATTGGCGAGGTCTATGTCTGCGCTGCGTTGACTGGCTTGAAAGAGAACGTCCGTGACCTCGGCTTCGACGGCGGCGTGGAGTTTCCTCCGCATCGCGGCCTTTTTCCGATCCCGCCAGAAGTCGCGCTCGAGGGCATTTGCGAGGGTGGATTCAAAGGTCAGGCCTACGATTATCGAGACTGGGTTTTAATGCACATCTTTAGCCCCGATCCGTCATATACCGTTTTCCGGACTGTCATGATGGGTTGGGACAACACGGCCCGGCGCGGCAACCGCTCGAAGCTGTTTACGCACTGCACTCCGGCCATCTACGAAGCGTGGCTCGGAAAAACCATCCAGCACACGCTGGAAAAAAACGCTCCCGAAGAGCAAATCGTTTTCATCAATGCCTGGAACGAATGGGCGGAAGGCACCTATCTCGAACCCGATGAAACCCATGGCCTCGCTTATCTCAAAGCCACCAAAGCCGCGATCGAGGGAAAAAGCCGTGGGAACGAAATTTTAGACGAACTATCGAAAGGCGAAGCTCCCACCGAAGAACTTCTCCGGGAAGCACGCGCCTACCTCACCTCGCTGCACGACTTCATCAAACGAACCGGATGGTCTTCCGAAAATAATCCTTACGAGATGATCGGGCAAATGAACGAGAAGCTGAAGGCGAAGCAGCAAGCCTATTACGAGATGCGTTCCAAGCGCGATGCCTTGAAGGAAGAAGCTCAAAAGCAACGCGAATCCTTCGTTAGCAAACTCACGCGCCCTTTGTTTAACCTCGAGCGCGCCCTGCGCAAGCGTGCGAAGAAGCCATGAGCGCGCAACTTTTTTCCGCAGGGACTGTTTGACTCAGTATGCGACGCAACCCCGATCCAGAAGATTCTCAGGAGCAATCGTTAAACCATTTGCTGGCAGGCCTTCCGCGCCCGCAAGCACCGGGCCGATTTGCCAACGACGTGCTGCGCCGGATACGACTGGAACTCGACTCAGAAACCAACGTGCGCGACTGGTTTCTCCGTTCCTGGAGAATGCTCGCCGGTGTCACTGCCAGCGTCGCCCTCATTGCCTCCTCCCTCATTTTCCAAGGCAACCACGCAGATTCCCTGGCTCAGGAAAATCAGCCGGACGTTTCTACTTTGATCGCGTTCGTCCCGGTCAATGACCTCACCGAATTGCCCGACCTCGACATGTCCGTCAACGATAACGACATATGGCTTGGAACTGCTTCCTACTAATCGCCGCAGGTTTTGCGACGGTTTCAGCCGCAGCGCAAGACACGCCAAATCCCAATCCAGTTCCATCGGATTCAGGTCCACGAGAGCATCATTGGAGACCGCACAACGATTGGAACGCCCCGAAGTTCAAGGACAACCCCAAGTTTCGTGAAATGCGGGAGCACTTCGACAAAATGCCGCCCGAACAACGGCGCGAAGCCATGGAGAAATTTCGCAACTGGCAAAAACTTCCCGGCGATGAGCAGGCGCATTTTCGATTCATGCAGGATGAGCGCGAGAAACGACTGCAGCAGGCTGTCGACGATACCCTTCGTTCCAGCGGATTGAAGCTGGATGACGCGCAGCGGCAGCGGATCACGAAAATTTACAAACGCGAACGCCGCAAACTCGAAGAACAACTTCGCGCCGAGATGGATCAACGCCGTCAGGAGCGCTTGCCCGAGTTACAAAAAGCCGTGCTCGATGCCTTTCAAAAAGAAGCCACCCCGAGTGCTTCTCCATCACCGACCCCGTAAGTTTTTCAGTCGAGTTCCAGTGGAATGTTAGCTGGCAACAATGTTCACCAGCTTTCCGGGAACGACGATCACTTTCCGAACGGTCTTGCCACTCGTGTGCTCGACAACCTTCGGCAACTCCAATGCTAGTTTTTCGATTTGAGTTGCATCCAAATCTTTCTGAATGGTTAGACGATCGCGTAGCTTGCCATTGACCTGCACGGGAATCTCGATCTCGTCTTCAATCAGATAAGTCTCATTCCACTCCGGCCAACTCTGGGCACTAACAGTTTTCTCAAACCCTAGCCGCTGCCACAGCTCTTCGCTAAGATGCGGAGCAAAGGGATTCAACAATACTAACAATGTGCGAATCGCCGAAAGTGGGCGCACTTCAGTTCCAGTGAATTCGTTTGTGAAAACCATCATTGCCGAAATCGCCGTGTTGAAGGCCATGGAATCAATATCCTCAGTAACTTTTTTGATACTGGCATGAACCACTTTGCGCTGCTTGTTAGTTAGCTCTACATCTCCTAACAACGACGACAACTCCCATTGGCCTTCCTGGTTTTCTTCCATCACGAGCCGCCAGACGCGGGCTAGAAACCGATGGACGCCTTCCACGCCACTCATGCTCCAGGGCTTCACTTGTTCGAGTGGTCCCATGAACATTTCGTAGAGCCGCAACGAGTCAGCGCCGTATTCCGAAATGATGTCGTCCGGGTTCACGACATTCCCACGGCTCTTGGACATCTTCTGTCCGTCTGTGCCCAAAATCATTCCTTGGTTGACTAACTTCTGGAACGGCTCGCGCGTGCTCACATGGCCGAGATCGAAGAGCACCTTGTGCCAGAAACGCGCGTAAAGCAGATGCAAAACGGCATGCTCCGTTCCGCCGACATAGAGATCGACGCCGTTGTTCATCCAATACTTTTCCGCCTCGCTACTTACAAAGACTTCACTGTTAGTCGGATCACAATACCGCAGATAATACCAACACGATCCGGCCCATTGCGGCATGGTGTTAGTCTCACGAGTCGTCGTCTCGCTATAACGAATCCAATCTGTCGCGCGGGCTAACGGCGGTTCGCCGCTGCCAGTGGGTTTGAAGTCCTCCAAAGAGGGCGGAGTTAGAGGCAACTCAGCGGCTGTTAGCGCGCGGTGTTGTCCATTTTCCCAGACGATCGGAAAAGGTTCGCCCCAGTAACGTTGACGCGAAAAAAGCCAGTCGCGCAGCTTGTAGTTGATCGTGCGCTTGCCAAGTCCCTGACCTTCCAGCCATTCGATCATTGCGGGTTTGGCTTCGGAAGTGGGCAGGCCGTTGAGAAACTTGGAGTTCATTGCAACTCCGCTCTCCGCAAAACACTTATCGTCGTTCTCAACTGGGCCGACTACGAAACGAATGGGCAGATCGAACTTCTTCGCAAACTCCCAATCGCGCTCGTCGTGCGCAGGAACGGCCATGATCGCACCGGTGCCGTAGCCTGTTAGCACGTAATCAGCGATCCAGATGGGAATGCGTTCTTCATTAACTGGGTTGACCGCAAAGCTTCCGGTGAAGACACCAGTCTTATCTTTGGCTAACTCCGTGCGATCCATATCGGACTTACCGGCGATTTCTTTGCGATAGTTGGCCACTGCTTCCTTTTGTGCGGGCGTCGTGATGGCATCGACGATTGCGTGTTCAGGCGCGATAACCATGTAAGTCGCACCAAAAAGCGTATCGGGCCGAGTCGTGAAAACGGAGATGCGCAACCCACAATCGGGAATCTGGAACCCGACTAACGCCCCTTCGCTTTTACCGATCCAGTTTTTTTGCAGAAGCTTGATTCCTTCCGGCCAATCGAGAGGTGTTAGCTCATCGATCAAGCGTTCGGCGTAGCTAGTAATCCGCAGCATCCATTGGCGCATCGGTTTTCTAATAACCGGAAAACCACCGACTTCACTTTTTCCGCCGATGACTTCTTCGTTGGCCAGCACAGTGCCTAACTCGGGACACCAGTTGACGGGAACCTCCGCGACATAAGCGAGTCTCACATTGTTAACATCGTTCCCGCTGTAAGTCTCGATTGGCTCCGCTTTGTTAGCCGTCGGGTTGAACCAAGAGTTATAGAGCTTCAGAAAAATCCACTGAGTCCACTTGAAGTAGTTAGGATCGGTCGTGTTCACCTCGCGACTCCAGTCGTAGCTAAAGCCGATGCGCTGGAGCTGTTTTTTGAATCGAGTTACATTCCTATCTGTCGTGATGCGCGGATGTTGTCCGGTCTTGATCGCATACTGTTCCGCAGGCAAGCCAAAGGCATCCCAACCCATTGGATGCAGGACGTTGAAACCACGCATCCGCTTGTATCGAGCGATGATGTCCGTCGCGGTATAACCCTCCGGATGGCCGACGTGCAGACCTTCTCCGCTCGGATAGGGAAACATATCGAGCACGTAGTATTTCGGCTTGTTAGGATCGAAACCTAACTCGCCTGGGTTGGGCGTTTTGAAAGTCTCGTTTGTCTCCCAGAACTCCTGCCAGCGCGGCTCAAATTGATCGTAAGGGTAGGGTTTGCGTTTGTTGGTCGAGGAGTCGGACATGGCTGGTAAATGGCGGACGTTCAGTAAAGAATTGCCGCCATGCCTGCGCAACCACTTTTAATCGCCACCCGCAATGCCCATAAGACAGACGAGATCCGGCAAATGCTCGGCGACAGGTTTGCGGTGACGGACTTGAACGCCCGCGCTGATTGGCCTGATATCGCTGAGACTGCGCTCACTTTCCTGGGCAATGCTTCGCTGAAGGCGCTCGGCATTTCGGCAATCTATGACGGGCTCGTGCTGTCCGACGACTCCGGGCTGGAGGTCGATGCCCTGAATGGCGAGCCGGGCGTTTTTTCAGCGCGCTACTCCGGGGAAAATGCGACAGACGCTACAAACCGGGCGTTGCTTCTGGAAAAAATGAGCGGAGTTGCAGTGCGATCAGCGCGTTTCCGCTGCGTGATGGTATTGGCTCGCGGCGACACGGTTCTCGGGAGTTTTTCGGGCGCGGTCGAGGGCACGATTCTCCACGAGGAAAAGGGCGACCACGGTTTCGGCTACGATTCGCTCTTTGTGCCCGAAGGCTACGATAAAACGTTTGCCGAGCTTCCAGCGGAAACCAAGAACCAGCTCAGTCATCGCGCTCGAGCGCTCCATCAAGTCATTCGCTTTTTAGCCACTCCGGCCTGAGTCGGCGCGCGTATCGTCGAAGTGAAGACGATCTGGATTATTGGCGACCAACTTTCCCCCACCAACGCCGCTCTGGCCCAAGCCGATCCGGCGCAAGACGTCGTTCTCCTCCAGCAGATGGCCGACTTACTTCTTAAACCTGCAAAATATCCATAGCTGATCTGGTTAGTGCCTGATAGCGTGCGCTCCATGGCGGCTTGGGCGACGCAAATTGTAAATTCGGCACGCGGAAATGTGCGGGAAAGTGCCGCTGTCCGTTCCGTCACCGCCAGAATCGACTGCAACTCCACTGGTTTCCGGTTTACCGGCGGCGTTCCGCTCCGCCAGATCGACTCTGGCAGGATGAAAAGACCCATTCCGGCCGGCCAGTTGACCTCATTCCATCCTGCCAGCACCCCTCTGCTCGGGCAGACGACCTCTTTTCATCCTGCCAGCACCTTTCTGCCGGAGCGGATGGCCTCTTTTCATTTTGCAAGAGTCGTTCCGGTCCGCCAGACAGCCATTTGCAAACCGGAAAATGCTCATCCTGTGGCGGACTCTCGCATTTGTGGGATGAAATGTGTCCGAAACCGTCACTTTTCCGCGTCATTTTGTCCAAATAGCTGCATTTTACCGAAAACAGCCCATTTCCACTAAACTCAACATCCAACCCCTAAAAACACCATGCCCAACCGTCGCCTTCCCAATAGCACTCCTGCCGTTCTCCGCACCTTCCAGACCGCTCACGATACCTGGTTGCTGACGCCGGTCGCCAGCGAACGCGCCATTACGCCCGAGCAATTTGCCCAGCTCGATCTCACCGTGCCGACTTCGCTTTTCAGCCGGTTGAAACAAGAGGCGAGTCAGATCGATCTCGCGCTTGCCGCCCAGGCGCCGCTCAGCAGCGATCTCGCCGTCAAAGTCGCGCGGCTGACGGTTTTCGTTTCGCATTTTCATCAAGTGCTCGATCTCGGAGTAGCGCGGGGCGACTTCGCCGTCGGCGCCCGGACGTTCCATGGACGCGACATTACGGCGACGACGCTGCCCGATTTGACGACCTACATCGCCGTGGCCGAGGCAGCGCAAAAGATCGTCGCTGGCGAGGCGGCTCGTGCGGCTGCGGAAGGGGCGGGCTTCAAGGCGATGGCGCTGCCGAGTGCATTGGAAGTCGGCTCAGTTTTGGCCGTTTACCAAGGTGCCGCGAGTGCGTCGCAAGCCGCGCAAACGAAGACGGATGACGAGCGCGAGGACGTCAGCCAGCTCTACCCCGAAGCGCAAGCGTTGGCGGTGGACCTGTGCGATACGGTGGAATTTTTCTACCGCAAAGACCCGAGCGACGGCTCTCGCCGGACCAAATGCCAGCGCTGGGGAGTGGTCTATCTCTTCGATACCGCTGCAACTCCGGTGGTCACGCCGCCAGTGGTGACTCCGTAAAAGGCAACACAGTTGCGGGGACAAGTGCGTTCCCAAATTCAATTTGGGAACGAGGAGGTAACGCCGCCAGTGGTGGGGCCGTAGAGGGCAACGCAGTTGCGGGGACAAGTGCGTTCCCAAATGCAATTTGGGAACGAGGAGGCACGAAACCGGCGCTCTATTTTTTGCGTGAACGCCTCCACCACACTAGGGATAGAAGAATAATTACCGCGGTAAAGAGGACGCACCGGTAGTTTATTTCGACATGGAAGTTTCCGATACTGTAGTAGGTGTCCTTAAAACGGATGGTCACGCCTTGACGCGACAGCGAGATAATTTGGGGAAGATTCATCGCGGAAAGAGGCGGGTTAGAAACAAAAACGGCGGCCTGGTCTTGAGACTGGGCCGCCGTTTTTTTAGATCGGAGTTAGAGCCGACTCAGAGGCGGGCTTGGATGAGTTTTTCCAACTTCACGATGTCGGCGCAGAAGGCGCGGATGCCTTGGGCGGTTTTTTCGGTGGCCATGGCGTCGTCGTTCAACTGTAAGCGGAAGGTTTTTTCGTCGAGGACGATCTCGGGGATGTCGAGGGACCTGGCGTTGGCTTCGTTGAGTTTCTCTTCGATGGGGTCGGTGCTGGCTTTCAATTCGGCGAGCAGGCTCGGGCTGATGGTGAGGAGGTCGCAGCCAGCGAGCTCGACGATCTGGCTTTTGTTGCGGAAGCTGGCGCCCATGACTTCGGTCTCGTGCCCGTATTTTTTGTAGTAGTTGTAGATGATGGTGACGCTCTGCACGCCGGGGTCTTCGGCGCCGGTGTAGTCGCGTTTTTCGCTGGCTTTATACCAATCGTAGATGCGGCCGACGAAGGGGGAGATGAGTTGCACTTTGGCGTTGGCGCAGGCGACGGCTTGCGGCAGCGAGAAGAGGAGGGTGAGGTTGCAATGGACGCCTTCGCGTTCGAGGATTTCGGCGGCGCGGATGCCTTCCCAGGTGGAGGCGATTTTAATGAGGATGCGGTCTTTGGAGATGCCAGCGGCTTCGTAGAGGGCGATGAGTTCGCGGCCTTTTGCGACGGTGCCTGCGGTGTCGAAGGAGAGGCGGGCGTCGGTCTCGGTGCTGACGCGGCCGGGGACGATTTTGAGGATTTCGAGGCCGAAGGCGACGAGGACGTGGTCGATGATGGTCTCGACGGAGGCACCTGCACCAAGGTCGGCAATGACTTTGGCGAGAAGGTGGTCGTAAGCGGGTTTGCTGACGGCCTGGAGGATCAGACTGGGGTTGGTGGTGGCGTCTTGCGGATGAAATTCGCGGATGGATTCGAAGTCACCGGTGTCGGCGACGACGGTGGTGAAAGTTTTTAAAACGGAAAGTTGGTCAGTGGCGCTCATAAGGACGGCTTTTTTAATGTGGGATGTTGTTCGTGGAAAGCCAATTTACGCCGGAAGACGGGCGGCGTCGAATTTTCAGGGGAGTTGCAGTCGATTCTAGACCCCTGTTGGCAGCGCGGCGCAGGGGAGGTAGATGGTGAAGATGGTGCCGCGGCCCATTTCCGAATCGACGTGGAGGACGCCGCCAGCTTTGCGGATGAGGCGTTCGACGATGCCGAGGCCGAGCCCGGTGCCTTTGCCAGCGGGTTTGGTGGTGAAAAATGACTCGAAGATGCGTGGCAAAACGTCGGCCGGAATGCCTGAGCCGTTGTCGGAAACGCTGATTTCGACGAGCGGCGCGGTGTTGGCGAATTGCTCGAGGTTAATGAAACGGCGCGTGGGTGTTTCGCGGAAGATGCTGTAGTCGAGCGCGTGGTTAAGTCGGGTGGCGGCGACGTTAACGGCCGTGCCGGGCGCGCTTTGGAAGGCGTTGGTGACGAGGTTGAGCAGGATCTGGATGAGGTCGGTGCCGTTGATCTGCGCGGAGGTGTCGACTTCGAGATCCTTGATGAAAAGCGGGTGGCCCTGGGCTTCTTTGTGCGATTTGAGGAGGTCGCGCAGGTCGATGAAGATCTGCCGGACATCGACGGTGTGCTGGTCGTCTTTTTGCTGCCGCAGAAACCCGAGGTAGCGATGAGAAATGTCGTGGCATTTGCCGACCTGGGCGGTGATCTGCGCGAGATGCGTGCGCAGGGTGTCGAGGTTTTCGCCCTCGATTTGGTGGAGTTCGCCGATGCAGGAATTGATCATCTCCGAGAAGCAGGAAATGATCGTGAGCGGGTTGTTAATGTCGTGGATGACGCTGGCGTAGATTTCGCCCTGAGTCCGCTGCATGGAGCTTTCGAGGCGCTCGTTCTGGATTTGCTCCTGGAGACCGCCGAGTTTCTCGTTATTTGAACGGAGTTGGATTGCTATCTGGCGCTTCTCCAAGGCCCCGGCGACAGCGGCGCGGATGACGGGAATATCGAATGGCTTGTTGAGGTAATCGCACGCGCCGAGTCGCAACGCCGCGCGGGCCGTGTCGATCGTCTCGTATGCGGTCAACATGATGACCTGCACGTCCTGATCGATTTTTTTGAGAGCGGCGAGCAGATCGATGCCGGAGATGCCGGTCATGCGAATGTCGCTGATAACGACGTCGGTCTGCGGATTTTTTCGCAGCGTTTCGATGCCTTCCTCGCCGGATTTCGCGATGAGAATGTCGTATTCGCCTTTGAAGACGATTTTGAGGGACTGACGCGGCCCTTCCTCATCATCAACGATGAGCAGGGTGCCGCGTTTCGGTCCGTCGATCACGGGCAGAAGCCGTGTTTCAAAAGGCGATACCGACGTCGAGACTAATGGCATGGCTGTTAAATTCGTATTTTCCGTTGGCTGACTCTCCTATGAGCGACGATGAGACGCTTTGGCTGATCGTGCGCTCCGGGCCATGCGCATATTGGTAGGCCAGATTCACACTCCATGCATCACTTTTATAACCGACGCCAGCGCTGAAAATATGGCGATTCGAGTCGGGGATCAATGGCGAAAAATCCTTCTCGGGCACGGAATTTTCGCTGTAAATGTAGCCTGCGCTGACGGAGAAACCGCGTGGCAAGAGTCGAGTGACACCGAACTCATAAAACGCGGAGCTTTTCCAGTTGAAGGGCAAAATCACCGTCGAGCCGGAGGCGGTGGTCAGCGGAACGTCATTGAGTTCGTTCCAATCGGTCCAGTCGTAATTCACCTCAAAGTTCCAATCCGGAGTGGGACGGAACGAATATCCGACGATGACAAACTGCGGGAAATTGAACTTCGCCGTGGCGTCTTCGCGAGCGGTGTAAGGCTTGTTTTCCATGCCGCCCTTGAATTTGAAACGGCTCTCGGATTGATACGAAATGCCGAAGGAATGCTGCACGGTCGGCTGCCAAAGTAAGCCGAGTTTGAACGATACCGCGCCGTCATCGCCCTTGAAGCGACTTTCATCGCCGGGGGCAAAAATTCCGCGGCTCAATTCGGCGGACGCATGGCTGTAGTTGATACCGCCAGCGACGGAAAGGTTGCGCGTGAGTTTGACTGCGAGAGTCGGCGCGAAGGTGAGATAAGTGATCGAGCCTTTTTTGCCCAAGGTGCGAAACGGCGCATCGTCCTTATACTCATTGCTCAGGCCGTAGGGCGCATAGACGCCGAACCCGGCGACGATGTCTTTGTCGGCAAAGTGATGCGAGTAAAAGAGATGTGGCACGCCTTGCGGATCGTTGTCCGTCTCGGCTCGAGCACCGGTGGGGCCGGTAAATTTGCTTTTCAGATCGATGGCGTAGGCACCGATGGAAAATTGATCGCCCGGAAGCTGAGTGAGACCGGCGGGGTTGTAATAGATCGCCGATGGATTATCGGCCGTGGCAACGAAGGCTTCACCACGCGCAGTCGCGGCGGCGTTCTGGTCGGGGAGACGTGTGCCCAGGGCGTGAAGGCTGGGAGCCATCAAGCCCATGAGCGTGAGGTAGGTTAAGGCATGTTTCATAATAAAAAGAGCATCGAAATACTCGAAAACAGAAATAGCAGATTTGATGCCCGCTCCTCAATTTTGCGAACACCGGGCACGCTTTCAACGCAGAATTCTCATTTCTGCCTAACTCGGATCACTTTTTCTCAGTTTTTACCGGGCGCAAACATTCCGCCAGGTCGAGTGGACCGATCGCTGCCATTTTTGAGCGGGAGGAAAATGGTCACTTCCCCACGCTTTTCACCCGTCACCAGATCCAAACGGCCGTGGTGATTCTCGATGATTTTCTTGGCCACCGTCAGCCCGAGACCCGGCCCAACGGTTCGCGTGGAGAAAAATGGATTCACCGCTTTCGTTGCCAGATCCGGCGTAAATCCCGGGCCGCGATCCACGATCTGCATTTTGGCCCACGTCGTATCGGCGTCTTTTTGCGTGCCGACGTGGATCGAAACCGCAGAATCGGCCGGGCTGGATTGGAGCGCGTTTAGCAGCGTCTCGCTCAAAGCGTGCAACAAACTCGCGCGATTCCCATCAAAAATGAGCGGACCTGCAGTGTTATCTATTTCCAAATGTCGCCCGTCCAACCCGTAGAGCGTCTGCGCGTCGCTGAAGGCATCCTCGATCAATTTCTGCGCCGGAATCGGCTCGTGCCGCGGCGTGTCGTCGCGCGTGAGAAAGAGCAACTGATTCGACAATCGCGAAATACGTTTGATCCCTTGAGTCAGCGCCACCGAGAGCGAACCGCGGAATTCCGGGTCCTCATATTTTTCGCCGAGCAACTGCTGATGCGTGGACATCGGCACGAGAGCATTGCCGATTTCATGGGAAAGATGCTCCGCCATCGAGCGCACCATACGCAGATTCGACGCCTCGATTTCCAACTGCTGCGATCGTTCGATTTGCGTGTAATCGTCGAGCAACATCATCGCCGCCATAGGACTGGAACCCGACTGATGGTTGAATGGAATCACGGAAACGTGATACGCCAGATCCTGATTTTCCTTCGGTCGATGACGGAACGCCGCGATGGCGGAACCCGTCTTGAGCGATTCATAAATGCGGCTCGCCAACGTCTGCGGCAGATCGGAAAACTGAACGGACTTAGGGAGCAATGGGTCGCCGCCCAGCAGGAAATGACGCGCGGCCGGGTTGCAATGGAGCACTTCCAGATCCTGTGCGACAACGACGCAACCGCTCGTGATGCGGCTGAGAATTTCCGTCATCAGATCGTGCGAATGCGTCAGCTCATCGTGCAGCCAGCTATTTTTAATCGCCAAACCGAGCTCCTCAAACGCGTGGAAAACCAGCGCAAGCTCGCTGCTGGAAAACGGTTCGCCTGTGAGACGGCCGTCAAAAACCGCCACGCCAATCAGCGTTTCGCGGTCGAGAATCGGGATGGCGACCTTGGCGCCGAGCAACTCAAATTCCTTTTGAATCTCGCGATTCGACCGCAACTCCGGTGCGTCGCTGCGCAGGATTCGCCCATGACGCAGCAGGTAATTTCCAATGCCGCCATCGAGGGAAAGCTCAAAATATTCCAACAATCCCGGAGTCAAACCAACGGCCCCCGCCGCTTGCAAACGCGAAGTCGGCGCTTCCGGGACCACCGGATTGACCGCGGAAAAAGGTTTGCGCAGGAAAATAGCCGCGCGATTGACGCCGAGAATTTCGCGGAGCAATTCCAGGAAACGCTTCGGTAACGTCTCCGAAAGCAGCCCATGTGTGAGCACTCGGCTGAGGTCGCGCAGCGTGGAAAGGGTCCGCGAAACGGCGGGCGCAGATTCCATTGCAACTCCGCTCAGTTTTGATTCGGCACTGGTGGGTTCCGGAAAAGTTTCCGACGTTCGAATCAATGCCCGTTCCAGCAAAGTCGCGAAAAGTCGCTGCCGAATCGGCTTCGGCAGAATGTAACTCGCGCCGGCGAGATACGCTTCCTCGATCCATTGTTGCTCCGCGCCATCCGTAAGAACAATCACGGGAGATTCGGGTTGCAATCGTTTCAGCGTCTCCAACAATTGGATGGGCCGCACATCGATGAGCACACATTCCACGGCCATCGCATCGACCGCGCCGGGCACGGAAAGCAACCCTTTTTCCCAAGGACTCACATGGTGAATGACTCGCCACTCAGTCGCGGGCAGAACGGCTTGCAATGCCTCCGCAAAACCTTTTTCTGCGGAAAGTGCGACGAGCGTTTTCATGCGACGAGCTCGTCCTCCAGACGCTCAGCGGCGAACAAAACTGGCAGCGAACCGTTAGGCAAATCGACTTGCACGGTAGTCCCTTTTCCGATCTGGCTTGAAATGTTCAATGTTCCGCCGTGCAAATGCACTATTTTGCGGCAGATGGCCAGCCCCAATCCAAAACCCCGCTTTCCATCGCCGCTATCCTTCGTCGTGAAGAAGGCCGCCTTCATCTTCTCCAGGTTCTCCGGGCTGATGCCTTCTCCGTGGTCGATCACCCGGAGTTGTAGCCAGTTTGGCTCATTATTCATCCGGGGCGTGGATTGAATGTCGAGGCGGATGACCGAACCCGCGGACGAGGCGTCGATCGCGTTGGAAACGAGGTTCGAGATCAACCGTTGAAAGAGGACGACGTCTAGAATAGCGATGACTTCCTCATTCGACTCAAACTCGCATGAAACGCCTTTCTCCCGCGCGCGCCCGCTCATGATCGCCAGTGCTGCAGTGACTAAATCCTGGGCATTGGCCTCAGCCATTTGCGGCTTCATGTTCTTCGAAAAAAACAGCGAATCCCGGATGTAATTGCGCATCGCGCTGACGTTTTGCGTCGCACTATCAATCAGCGAAGCAATCTCCGGATCCTTGTTTTCGGTGGAGGCCGTCACCTGAAGCAACGTCCAAACCGGCGTAAGCAGGTTGTTTAAGTCGTGCGCAAGTCCCTTGGAAATTCGACCCAGTAAGTCCAACTCCTGTTCAATTTGGAGGCGTTCCTTTAAGCGAATCTGGTTGATAATTAATCCAAGATTCCGGACGAGTAGATCGAGTAGATCGAAATCCGTTGTAGTAAATGGTTCATGGTTTTTCTTACCACTAATTAAAAAGAAACCGTATGGAATGTTGTCCGATTTCAGGATGAAACAAAATTCTGCGTTAGGGGCGAAAAACAAACCCTTCATCTCTCCCCGACATTTCAAGAGAATCTCTGACTTCAGGCTCTCAATGACAAAGTAGTCCAGAGAACATTTCGTCACCGCCCCAAACAAAGCGGAGTCAGTCGCAGCCATTTGAACTGGCCCAGCTGAAATAGCAGGATGCCCCTGGAAAAAAGTGAGCCCACAGGAGATTTCGTCTAATAGGATGATCCTGTATTCCGATAAGCCGACAATCTTAACCAGAAGGACTTCAAGATCTTCGAATAGAAGCTTGATGTTAGTAGCCAATGGAATAGAGGAAATGAAGTCTAACAATTTTTCCTGGTATAGGAAGCTGTCCCCCAACAATCTACGTTCCAGACTTTCATTCCCTCTACCCAGGATTTTCGGAAACAAAAACGACGAGGCTCCGCCAGAAACGCTTACTACCAAAAATGTCATCCACACAATGTTTGTGTTGAAAGCCTTTGGCAAAAATAACAGCGCCATCGATAAAACAAAGAGTCCTACAATCGTATGCAACCCGACTCTAATTAGGCTCGCCGCGAACCTGCTCAACCCCACTTTCACATCCAGCAACTGATGCTGGATAACGCTATAGCCGATAATTAGAGCGTAACCAATCGAGACGGCATTTCCAATGGGGATAAACTCACGATGTATGAACGGATACCTTGTAAATCCAAAGATCGGGAGCATGTCGTTAGTCCCAAAAACCCAAAGACCTAATATCGCGCATAGAAGAGCAATAATGCGGCGACGATTAAGTGGACTAGCGACCTTCTGGCTGCGATACAAGATCATCATCGTCGCGAGAGTTAGGGCCAGAAAATAGACAATAAAAAGGTAGTAGCCCCAATTTGCCACCGCCCAGTAGCCCGCCTGCAATTTACGCACTCCAGAGATAACCCAACCGGCACCTAGCATTGCACAAAAGCAGATTGCAAGCCCGTATGCCCATGGCAATAACTTCTCATACTTCGACTTTCCTACCGTTACAATGGAGACGTGAAATAACGTCGCCGGCATGAGGAAAACGCCCGCCTGCAATACTAACATCCAGTAATACGCCGACGTATCCGAAATCGAAGATAACAACGGGACAGAGGCGGCGTTCCACGTAAACACAGAAAGACTCCAGACGAGGAAGACTCGATTCAAAGTCGAGTGAAAATTGCTGGATAAAATGAGCA
>JAYVOE010000082.1:0-56406 GCA_043758065.1 Spartobacteria bacterium
GACGACTCGCTTGAACAAAACGGAAGTCGCCGTCGACAGGTGTGGTTCTAACAATTGGCACGCCCATGGTTAGCGAGACGCCGGTGCGATGGAGGCGGAGTTTTTCGGGCGGACAACCAAGATCAGCGAGGGCTGCGAGCAACGATTCGCTGCGGGCGATGATGAGGTCGGCGAGCTCGAATGTCTCAACGTAGCGTTTTTTAAGTGACCCGGCATCGACGGTCGCATCGGCTCCGTGGAAGCTGACTATCGTCGGAATTTTGCGACGGCGAAGCAGGGGAAGCAGGTAAATTCCCATGTGACCGAAATAGATATGGAGCAGCCGGGCGTCCATTTTTTTGACTTCATTGAGGATGCGCGTGGTTTCGTGGTGATAGGCCATCACAGGGACGCCGAGAATGCTGCGCGCCCAGAAGCGGCGGAGCTGATGCGTGAGAGGTTTGCCGAGGAGGCGGATGTCGGGGAATGGGAAGAGCGTGGGGTTTTCGCGCCGTTGCGTGAGTATGACGGGTCGGTAGCGACGCAGCGCGGTGATTTGCCGGTAGATGTGCTGCATTTCCGGTTTCAAAAACGTGACGCAATACGACGCGACGACGGGCGCTTCGTTTTTGATGCTGCCGGGAACGAAACGTGGCGCGCGCGGGCTGCTGAGGTCGGTGTTGGTCTGGGCGGGCGTCATGAGTTTGTGAACCTTACTGTTATAACGCAGGAAAGTTCAACGCCAGCGGCAAGGAACGTAGAGTCTTATGGAACTCGGATGAGTTTTTGTTACGATCGCGTGATGAAGAAGCTTGGTTTGTGGCTGCTGCTGATGTTTGGGATGACTTCGGTTTCGGTTGCGCAAAATCCGGTTCCGCCCGAGCCGATGCGGGAGTTTCGGGGAACGTGGGTAGCGACGGTTTTCAACCTCGACTGGCCATCGAGTCCACACGCGTCCGCGGAAACGCAGCAGGCGCAGTTGGTTGCGATTCTGGAAAATGCGCGGCGGCTTAAGCTGAATGCGGTGGTTTTCCAGGTGCGGCCAAATAGCGACGCGCTTTACCGTTCGTCGCTGGAGCCATGGTCCGCGTGGCTAACCGGCAGTATGGGAAGTGATCCGGGTTACGATCCACTCGCGTTTGCCATCGCCGAAGCGCACAAACGCGGGCTACAGCTTCACGCTTGGGTGAATCCATTTCGCGCGCTCGCGACGACCACTGGCGGAATGTCGGAGCGTCACGTTTCGCGGCGTCACCCAGAGTGGATTCGGAAATATGGGACGCAGCTTTTTATTGATCCCGGCGTGCCCGATGCGCGGGAATACGTGCAAAAGGTGATCCTGGATATGGTGCGCCGCTACGACATCGATGGACTACACCTCGACGATTACTTTTATCCGTATCCGGCGGGAAAAGCGGAGTTTCCCGATGGCGCGACCTTTCGGAAATATGGCAGCGGATCGCGTTCCGAGTGGCATCGGCAGAACATCAATCTCTTCATTTCCAGCCTCTACTCGGCGTTGAAAAGCGAGAAACGACACGTGCTTTTTGGGGTGAGTCCGTTTGGTATCTGGCGGCCTGGCGTGCCCTCGACGACGACGGCTGGCGTCGATGCCTACGAGACGCTCGGCTGCGACGCGAGGCTCTGGTTGCAAAAGGGCTGGGTGGATTATTTGTCACCGCAACTTTACTGGACGAGCGATTCGCCGGGGCAAAGTTTCCCGGCGCTTTACGATTGGTGGAGCGCGCAAAACACGATGAAACGTCACCTCTGGCCGGGCATTGCGACGGAGCGAATCGGGTCAGGCCGAAATGCCGCCGAGCAGATCCGACAGATTAATACCATTCGGCGCGGCACCGGTGCTGCGGGGCATATTCATTGGAGTAACAAAGCACTCGCGCAGAATCGCGGCGGCATTGCGACCGCACTGGCGAAATCCACTTACGGAAGTCTCGCGCTGATTCCGGCGTCGCCGTGGCTGGACCGCGATCCGCCGACGAAGCCAGCCTTGGTCACGAAGGAAAAAGGAGGTGTTCGCTACGTGGATTGGGGCAGTTCGGCGAACGGCATCTCGTCCTATCTAGTGCAATGGCAGACGACCTCCGGCTGGTCGAGCGAAGTGATCGGAGCGCCGAATACCGGCGTTGCCTGGCCGGGCGGAAACGATGTCGTTCGCTCTGTCGCCGTGCGGGCCGTGAGTCGCACCGGCTTTTTGAGCGATGTCGCCTGGCTGCAACGTTGATCGCGTGAGTCCGTTCTAACTCCACTCAGTTTTTTCTGAATGAAATTTCTCCGTGTGGGTCTAACGTTTCATATGAAAACATCACTGCTTCCGAAACTGATGCTGGTTGGAGCGTTCTTTTTCTCATCCGCAGCCTACGGGGAGAAAGTCTCAAAACATCGTCTGCCTCGGCCAGACTTAAATGTGAATGTCTCCAATGATAGCAGCCGGAATCGCGCCATCCGCAACGAGCGAATCGCGGATTACAAACGGGCGCAGGAACGACATAACGACACGCATCGTTACTACGATAACCGCGGCTACTATCGCGGTGGTTATTCCGGCTACTCGCCCTACTACTATTCCCGGCCTCGGACCTCGATAGGGATCGGACTCGGATCGGGATATTATGATTCGGGTTACAACGGAACCTACTACCGGGGCGATGATCGTCCGGTGTATCGCGGTCGGCAACTTTCGGAAAATGGGAGCTCATCTGCGCTGGAAGTCTCCGTGCAGCGAAAACTGGCTCGACTGGGATACTATTCAGGCTCGATTGATGGCGACATCGGGCCAGCCAGCCGACGTGCGATTGTGCGTTATCAGCGCGACAATGACCTCGCCGAAACCGGCAGGATCGACCGCAACTTGGTCGAAGCACTCGGATTATCCTAACGAATCCGCGATCAAGGATCGTAAGCAAGATTGGGTGAGAGCCAGCGCTCCACCCAATCTTTTTTTTGCTCTTTGCGCTCGGCGTAATCGGCGACTTGATCGGCTTCGATCTTGCCAACGGCAAAATATTTCGATTCGGGATGCGAAAAATAGAGTCCGCTGACAGCCGCACCGGGATGCATCGCCATGCTTTCGGTGAGCGTGATGCCCGCAGTTGCCGGCGCGTTGAGAAGGGTAAATAACGTCCCTTTTTCCGTGTGATCGGGACACGCCGGATATCCAGGTGCTGGACGAATCCCGCGATATTTTTCACGAATCAGCTCGTCGCTGGTGAGGTTTTCAACGAAGCCCCAATCGCGGCGGGCTTGGGCGTGGAGATATTCGGCAAATGCCTCCGCTAAACGGTCCGCCAGCGCTTTGACCATGATCGCGTTGTAGTCGTCGTGATCTGCCTTGTAAGTTGTTGCCAGTTCATCGCCACCATGAATGGAAACGCCGAAACCACCCATGTAATCGGCTGCAGTTGGCGCGACGAAATCGGCTAGCGAATGGTTAAACTGCCCTGCCGGTTTTTGCATTTGCTGACGCAGGCAATGGAGCGTTCCCAGCTTTTCCATGCGAGTTTCATCCGTATGTAAAACCACGTCTTCGCCAACGTTGTTCGCGGGCCAAAAGCCGTAAACGCCTCGTGCGGTGAATAATTTCTCCTTCACGATCCGCTGCAAAAGCTCCTGCGCGTCAGCGAAAAGCGTCTTGCATTCCTCGCCCACAAACGGGTCGTCGAAGATCGCTGGATAACGTCCGCGCAATTCCCAGGTGTGGAAAAACGGCGACCAGTCGATGAACGGCACGAGGTCTTCCAAAGAAATCAGCCCGTTGTGATGATGCGGAACCCCGCAGTCGCATTTTCCTCCGGCTGGCAAAAACTGCGGGTCGGTGCTCAACACGCGCAGGCCAAGAAAAGATGGCTTCGGCGGCACAAAATTTTCCCAGTCGAGTTGCAGTCGATTCTGTTTGGCCTGCGACCAAGTCAGCGATTTGCGATCCCTGCTCTTGCTGGCGTGGTCCGTGCGAAGCGTCTCGTATTCAGCTAACACACCCTGCTTGTAAGCCTCGACTTGCTTGTCATTCAGCAAACTGGAAACCACGCCGACAGCCCGCGACGCGTCGAGCACGTGAACCACATTTCCGGGAAAATGCGCGGCGATTTTCACTGCGGTGTGCGCCTTGCTCGTCGTCGCGCCTCCGATCAAAAGCGGCTGCGTAAACCCCTGGCGCTGCATCTCTTGCGCGACATGGATCATCTCGTCAAGCGACGGCGTAATCAGTCCGCTCAAACCCACGATGTCCGCTCCGATCTCCTTCGCTTTCGCCAAAATCTGATCGCACGGCACCATCACGCCCATGTCGATCACCTCGTAATTGTTACAAGCGAGCACGACTCCAACGATGTTTTTGCCAATGTCGTGCACGTCGCCTTTGACCGTCGCCATGAGCACTTTTCCCTGGGCGCGATCGCCGGGGCGCTTCTCGGCTTCCATGTAAGGCAGTAAATACGCGACCGCTTTTTTCATCACGCGGGCCGATTTCACCACCTGCGGCAGGAACATTTTTCCCTCGCCAAATAAGTCGCCGACAATGCTCATCCCGGCCATCAGCGGACCCTCAATAATATGGAGCGGCCGCTCGTATTGCTGCCGCGCCTCCTCCACATCGGCGTCGATAAATTCCACGATTCCCTTCACCAGCGCGTGACTTAAACGTGACTCGACTGAGTTTTTCCGCCATTCATTCACGACGGCCTCGACCTTCCCTTTGGCCTTCACCGTTTCGGCGAAATTAACCAGCCGTTCCGTCGAGTCGGGGCGGCGATTCAGGATCACGTCCTCGACGAGTTCCAGTAAATCGGGCGCGATGTCGCTATAAACTTCCAGCATCCCGGCGTTGACGATTCCCATATCGAGTCCGGCGCGAATCGCGTGATAGAGAAACGCCGAATGCATCGCTTCGCGCACCGGATTATTGCCGCGAAACGAGAACGAAATATTGGAAATCCCCCCGCTGATGCGCGCGTGCGGCAGGTTCGCTTTGATCCAGCGGCAGGTCTCGATGAAATCGACCGCGTAATTGTTGTGCTCCTCCAAACCGGTCGCGACGGTTAGAATGTTCGGGTCAAAAATGATGTCTTCCGGCGGAAACCCGACGCGGTCCACGAGTAGCCTGTAACTCCGCTCACAAATTTCGATCTTGCGCGCAAACGAGTCGGCCTGACCTTGTTCGTCGAAGGCCATCACGACCGTCGCCGCTCCATAACGCCGGATCAATTTCGCCGACGCGAGAAACTTTTCCTCGCCCTCTTTCAGCGAGATCGAGTTGACGATTCCCTTGCCCTGAATGCATTTCAGTCCCGCCTCGATCACGCTCCATTTCGACGAATCGACCATTACCGGAACCCGCGCGATCTCGGGTTCGGTCATGATGTAATTGAGAAACTTCGTCATCGCTGCCGCGCCATCGAGCATGCCTTCGTCCATGTTCACGTCGATGATTTGCGCACCGTTTTCGACTTGGTGACGCGCCACCGCGACGGCGTCCTCGTATTTCTCGGCCAGGATCAGTTTGGCAAACTTCGGCGACCCCGTGACGTTGGCGCGCTCGCCGATGTTCACGAAATTGGTCGTGGCGTCGATGGTCAACGCGTCGATGCCCGACAGCCGCAGAGTGCGTTGGAACTCCGATGGAATTTTCCTCGGCGCGATGCCTTGAACCGCTGCCGCGATCTTTTCGATGTGTGGCGGAGTCGTCCCGCAGCAGCCGCCGACAATATTATAGAGCCCGGTGCGACCCCACTCGGCGAGTTGCGGCGCGAGCGAATCCGGCGTTTCCGGAAAACCGGTTGGGAGCAGGGGATTGGGCAGTCCGGCATTCGGATAAACGCTCACGTAAAGCGGCGCGAGCGCCGACAATTCCTCGATCAACGGCCGCATTTCCTCGGGTCCGAGGGCGCAATTCATCCCGACGCTGAGCAACGGCACATGCGAAATGGAGTTCCAAAACGCCTCCACCGTCTGCCCCGTGACCCCACGCGTGCCGCCTTTTTGGATAAAAGTGACCGACGCCATTAGTGGGATTTCTTTTGCCACAGAGAACACAGAGGCCACAGAGAGGAAGTCAGAAGGTTTTTCCTCTGTGAACTCTGTGTTCTCTGTGGCAAAAAAAGGCACCGGACTTAGACCGCGTTCATCCAAAATCTGCTGGATTGCGAAAAACGCCGCCTTGGCGTTCAACGTGTCGAAAATCGTCTCCACCAGCAGAATATCCGCGCCGCCATCGAGCAGCGCGCGGGTCTGTTCGCCGTAAGCCGCGACGAGTTCATCCCAAGTCGTGCCGCGCGATGAGGCGTCGTTCACGTCCGTAGAAATCGACGATGTCTTCGTCGTCGGCCCGAGAGCTCCGGCGACAAAACACTGGCGTCCCGGCTGCGCCGTCATCACCGCATCAGCGGCGCGGCGAGCACATTGCGCCCCGGCAAACGCCATCTCGTAGGCCAGCGATTCCATCCCATAATCCGAGAGCGAAATGAACTGCCCGTTAAACGTATTCGTCTCCGCAATGTCCGCTCCCGCCTCAAAATAACGCCGATGAATCTCTTCAATGATCTGCGGCTGCGTCAGATTCAGCAGCTCATTGTTTCCTTTCAGAAACCGGATTTCCTTCCCGTGCTGATCCCTCCCGACCCAATCGGCGAAGCGTTCGCCGCGAAATTGCTCCTCGGTCAGCCCGTATTGCTGAATCGTTGTGCCCATCGCGCCATCGATGATGACGATGCGTTCCTGAAGAAGTTTGGCGAGCGGGTGCATAAGAAAACTATGGACGAAACGAGCCGAAACTCAAACAACAGATTAACATATCATGATTCGATGATGCGTAATGTTTCAGAAAAATTACGTTCGAGTGTGAATCGACTCGCGTGCTCTCGTCGGAGGCCGCAACGACGATCGGGCAGCCATTTCCGCAACGCCTCCGCCAACGCAAAAACATCGTCCGGTTTTTCCACGGGAGTTCCATCCGATTCTGGGTCGAGGATTTCTGAAACGCCGTTGGCCGTCGTCGTGATGATCGGCAATCCGGCGGCCAGCGCTTCCAACGTCGCATTGGAAAAAGGGTCGTAAAACGTCGGCAGAATAAACGCGTCCGCTGCGTGCAGCACGTCCACTACATTGGAAGTCGCCCCTAAAAAACGCACATGCGGCGCACGATATTTATCTGCGTTTCCGTTTCCGCTCACCAATAGAATGCAACCCGCCTGACGCGCCGCTTCAATGGCGAACTTCAGCCCTTTGCGTTCCCAGCCCGATCCAACAAAGACTGCAACCGGCTGATTTGCATCTAATTCCAATCTGTTTCTAAACATCTCGCGCGGCACCGTTGGCGTGGCCCATTTTTGCGGATCGATCCCGTTGTAAACGACCTCGATACGAATGGAACTCCCATGAAAATCCGCGATCTCGCGTCGGACCATTTCCGAGTTCGCAATGACGCACCGAGCGCCGGTGATCGCTTGTTTTTCCAATTCCAGCAACGCCCGATGCTTCGGGTTCCATGAAAATCCAAGTCGCTTCAGAAAACCGGACGGACGCCGCTTCAGCCACGCGGCATGGACGCCATCGCCAGCACGGTAGAAGTCACATTCGGCGACGCGTTCGAGACTGAAAAGAACGTCGCAATGCTTCTTCGGCTGAATCGCCTGCAACTCCGATGAAAAAGCCGCGGGCGATTTCCCTGCGACTCGGATCATTTCGCCGAACGGCCAGTTTTCCCATTCCAGCGAACAGAAAAGGACCGTTTCTTGACCCGCCGCAACCGCTGCCTGGGCGAAACCGCGCAGGTAACTTTCCGCGCCGCCTGCCGATCCGTAGCCGCGTCGAACGAGCCCTATGCGCATGGCAAAAAATGGTGGGGCTTGCTTAGGGTCACGTTCGACCTTAGAAAATGCCACGGTCGAAACCAGCCCAAAATAGATGTCCTCTTTTCAGCCGCAAAACGTTTTTTACGCCACGAGTGCGCGTTTGGGCGGAGTTGGATTGGACTCTGTGGCGCTGGAAAGTGTGATCGGTCTGCACCAGGCGGGCGTGCTTGGAAAAGCGCTGGCGTATGAGAATCGGCAGTCGGTCGTGCCGGCGTCGAAGATTAAAACGATGCCGTTTGCGCCGGTGAAATTGCTCTCGGGTTTGCGGCGCGATTACTACTACGGCGCGAAAAAACATTACGCCGACTGGGTGGCGAGCGGGGTGTTAAACAGAGGGGAGTTCGATACATTTCACGGCTGGTCGGGCGATGCGTTGCGGACGTTGCGCGTGGCAAAGGAGAGGGGGATTCCGTCATTGTTGGAGATTCCGACCTGGCATCGGAATAAAGGAAAAATCAAGCCGCCCGTGACGAAATCTGAGCGCGAACGCGATCGCGCAAAATGGCCGCAAAGCTGGCTGAATGATTTGCTCATCACGCGTCAACACGTGGTCGAGGAATACGAATTAGCCGACCTGATTTTAGTGTTGTCGGAGAAAGCGGCGGAGACGTTTCTGGTGCAGGGCGTGCCAGAGGAAAAGCTGTTTCGGTTTTCGCGCGGGGTCGATCCAGTGCGTTTTTCGCCGGTGGAAACAAAGCCAGAGAAGCTGCAGTTTTTGTTCGTCGGCGCATTGATCCGAAGAAAGGGCGTGGCGGTTTTGCTGGAGGCTTGGAAAAAGCTGGGATTGAGGAATGCGGAACTGGTTTTGGTCGGCGCGATCCATCCGGAAATTGAAAGCGTGCTCGACGAATTTAAAACGGACTCTGTGCGCATCGAGGGCTTCGCGAAAAGCGTCGAGGAAAATTATCGCGCAGCCCAGGTGCACGTTTTTCCATCGGAGTGCGAGGGAAGTGCAAAAGTCACCTACGAAGCCGCCGCTTGCGGGCTGGCACAGATCGCGACGCGTGAGTCGGGCGACGTCGTCATCGACGGCGTGAATGGGCTGATCGTTCCGCCAAATGACATCGATGCGCTCGCCGCCGCCATGGAAAAACTTGCGGCCAATCTCGATCTCGTCGCTCGCATGGGAGCTGCCGGACGCCAGCGCGTTCTGGAAAATTTCACGTGGGATCATTTTCGCCAGCGACTCCTCGAAGCGCATCGCGTCGCCTATCAACGCGTCCACGGATGAAGTCCATCGTCGCCATCCAACTCAAGCGCATCGGCGACTTGATCCTGACCATTCCCGCCTTGGAAGCGCTGCGGAAAACGTATCCGAACGCGCAGATTTTCCTCGTGATCGATGGCGATACCGCTGGCCTCGTTCCGGCGATTCGGTGTGTCGATCGCATCCTCGTTTACAGAAAAAACTCATTCAACTTCGATACGTTTCGCCGCCTGATCTTTGGGCGCTACGACGCGACGCTGGATTTTACTGGAACGGATCGATCTTCGTTACTGACGTCGTTGACCAAGGCTGCGCGCCGTGTCGCGTTTCGCTGGGCAGATAAGAACCAAGTCCGCTCCAAGGTTTACACCGAATTTGTGGATTCGCCGGTGCGCGACCAACACACGGTCGATCATTATCTCGATCTCGTTGCCGCAATCGGAGTCGAACGCGGCGATGGCGTGCTGCATCTCGAAATTCCTCAGTCGAGTTACAGGCGTATCGGCGAAATTCTGGCGGCGGAAAAAATAGATCCGACTTACATCGTTATCCATCCGGGGCTGCGCGGGCCGAGAAATATTGGCAGCCGGAACGCTGGGCCGCCGTCATCGACCATTGCCAGAATGCGCTGCAACTCCCGTGTGTTTTTATCGGCGGCCGTTCTGAAATGGAGAAAGAAGCGATCTCGGAGATTCGGGCAAAAACTCAGTCGAGTTTCATCGATATGTCCGGGAAACTGACGCTGATGGAATCCGCCGCGCTTATCGCCGGGGCGAAATTATTTATCGGAATTGATTCAGGCCCGAGTCATCTCGCCGCCGCGATGCAGACGCCGCAGATCACGCTTTTTGGGCCGACGAACCCGTTCCACTGGCGGGCGCGTCATGCGAGTTCCATCGTATTGCAGGGCGGGAAACAGAATCCGGTCGTCAGATTCGATTCGCACTCCGCTCCGGGCGACCTCAATGCCTTATCGACGGAAGAAGTGATTCATGCGATAAATCTCATCCTTCCGCCGCCCTAAATACCTCATGTCCGACATCATTAAAAAGGCCAAACCCAAGAAACCGAAACCGACTTTTTGGCAGACGATGCGCTCGAGCGCGAAGCCGATCCGCCAGCTGATGCCTTATCTGCGACCGTATCGCGGACGTTTCATTCTCGGTCTGCTTCTCGGCGCGGCGTTTGGCATTGTTAGTGGATTACTGCCGCTGGTTTTGCGCGAGGTGATGACGGTAGTTCCCGGTGGTGCCGGGCCAAAAAAGCCAGCCGTCGCGGCGGCTCCTCCGGTCGTCATTATCAAGGATAAGCATGGCGTGCCGAAGCTTTCCTCCTTGATCGAGGACCTCAAATCGAAAGCTTTCCACAGCTACGACAATATGAAAGTCCGCGACACCACCGGACCGAAGATCGACGCCGTGTTACAACTTTGCGCGGCCATTCCATTCATTATTATTCTGCGCGGTCTGCTGGCCTACTACTCGTCCTATTTCATGGCCTGGGTCAGCCTGCGCGTGCTCTCCGATCTGCGCGACGATGTCTATCAGCACATCATGAAGCAATCGCTGGATTTCTTTCATAAGAACAAGAGCGGCGACCTTATTTCCCGCGTCTTTAACGATCCGCGCATGGCGCAAATGGCGCTCTCCACGATTAGCAGCGACCTCGTTACACAGCCGGTCGCCATCGTGATGAGCGTCTCGGTATTAATGGTACTCGACTGGAAATTTACCCTCATCAGTCTCTGCCTCTTCCCACTCTGCCTGCTGCCAGTGATCGTCTATGGCAAACGCATTCGCAAAGGCGGCGGCAACGAGGAAGACAGTGCGGCGGGCATGATGGTCATCCTTCAGGAATCGTTCGCTGGCATCCGCGTGATCAAGTCGCTGGCGCGGGAAAAACATCAGGTCCAGGAATTTGCCCGCAGCAACCTCGACCAGTTTCATCAGTCCTTTAAGATCCGCCAATCTATCGAAGCGGTTGGTCCGCTGGTCGAAGGCGTGTCCGCCATTGGCGCGGGGCTCACGATTTACTACGTCTGGTATTCGGGCATCTCTATTGCCACGTTCATGGCGATGCTCACCGGGCTTTTCCTGCTCTACGATCCGATGAAAAAACTCAGCCGCATCCATGTGACGATGCAGCGGACTTTCGGTGCGACTTCCAAGATATTCGAGATTTTGCAGAGCGAACCGCTCGTTCAAGATCGGCCAAATGCCGTTGCAATCACCGATGCGGCGGGCAATCTCCGTTTCAACGACGTCACCTTCTCCTATCGCAAAGACCGGTTCGCGGTCAGCGACGTTTCCTTCAATTTCGAGTCTGGAAAATACTACGCGCTCGTTGGCGAAAGCGGCGCTGGCAAGAGCACGCTGATGTCGCTCATCCTGCGTTTTTACGAGCCGAAGAAAGGTACGATCGAACTCGATGGACGCGACATTCGCGACATCACGCAGACCTCCTTGCGCGAACAAATCGGCGTCGTCACGCAAGAGACGTTTCTCTTTCACGATACCATCGCGAACAACATCCGCTATGGCCGTTTCAACGCCACGGATGAAGAAGTCGTTCAGGCAGCGAAACTGGCTCACGCGGACGAGTTTATCACGGAGCAACCGAAGGGTTACCAGACCGTCATCGGCGACAAAGGCTGCATGATTTCTGGCGGCCAGCAGCAACGCCTCGCCATTGCTCGAGCGTTGCTAAAAAATGCCCCGGTTCTTCTCCTCGACGAGGCCACTTCTGCGCTTGATTCGGAGTCGGAACTGGCCATTCAATCCGCGCTCGAGCTTCTGGCTTCCGGCCGCACGGTCATCGCGATTGCGCATCGGCTTTCCACCATTTTGAAGGCGGATAAAATTCTCGTCATGAAAGACGGCCGCATCGTCGAAGTCGGCACGCACGAAGAGTTGCTCGCCGAATCCACCATCTACCGCCGCCTCTATAATATCCAGTTTCGCAACAACGAAGACGAGCTCGCGATGGTGAGCTAACACGCCAGAGTTCGCTGGAACTCGACTCACTTTTTGAGTTTGCGAGCTAGTGGAAATCGTGGGAAGCCGGGACGGAAAGTGAGCCGAGTTGCAGGGGATTGATGACGGCGGCTTTGACGTGAATCACGCGGTCGATGTTTTGCACGATGCCTTCGATAGTTAGGAAGGGTTCTTCGGAAATGAGAAGGCGATGACGCTCGAAAAGCTGCGGCGTAACGATGGCATTAGCGACGCCGGTTTCATCTTCGAGGCTGATGAAGACGAAACCCTTGGCCGTGCCAGGTCGTTGACGGCAGATCACGAGGCCGGCGATTTGCAATCGCGTGCCGGTTTTTGCCTGGGAAAGTTCGGCTGCGGTCCATGCGTTGGGGAGAGTATTTCTAACATGCGCCATGGGATGCGGGCCGACGGTGACGCCACTTCCAGCGTAATCGGCGTTCGTGCGTTCGCGAAGATTCATGGGGAGCAGAGGCAGGCTTTCGGTTTCTGGGATCGTGGAAAAAAGATCGTCAGGCGAACGGACGACTTCGACCTGCCATTGCGCTTCGCGGCGATGCTCGGACAAGGCGTTGAGCGCGCCAAGTTTGGCCAATGTTCGCATGGAAGATTGGGAGAGCCGGGTGCGCAGTTGGAAATCTGCCAGTGAGGAAAAAGGAGCGGCGTCGAGGATGCGCTGGCCTTCCTGCCGCGTGAGTCCTTTGACAAAGCAAAAGCCGAGGCGAAGCGGATTTTCATTCGAGTTAGAGTCGATTCTCGGCGGTAAGGTGCAGAACCAGGAGGATTCAGAAACCGATACGGGCAGGATGCGGACGCCCCGGCGTTTGGCGTCTTTAATCAAGGTGTCGGGCGAATAAAAACCCATCGGCTGGTTATTGAGTAATCCGGCGTAAAACTCCTCAGGCCGATGCACTTTCATCCAGCAACTCGCATACGCGATCAGTGCAAAAGAGATCGCGTGGCTTTCCGGAAATCCATAGACCGCGAAGGACTGCACAGCCTTGGTGATTTTTTCGATGACATAGGGAGCGACGCCATTGCGTTCCATCCCAGCTCGCAATTTTACGCAGACGTTGTTCATCTTTTCCTGCGAACGATGGAAGCTTAGGGCGCGTCGCAGTTCCTCCGCTTCACCACCGCTAAAGTCTGCCATGACCATGGCCATCTTGAGGAGTTGTTCCTGAAAAAGCGGAACTCCAAGTGTGCGTTCTAACACTGGCCTCAGCCGTTCGTCGTAGTAAGTCACGGGCTCCTTACCTTCGCGACGGGCGAGATAAGGATGCAACATTTCGCCTTGAATCGGGCCGGGACGAATGATGGCGACTTCGACGACGATGTCGTAGAAACAGCGCGGTTTCATTCGCGGCAGCGTGGCCATTTGGGCCCGACTTTCTACTTGGAACGTGCCAATGGTATCGGCGTCGCAGAGTAGGTTGTAAGTCGCATCATCATTTTTTGGGATGCTAGCTAGATCGACGGGATGTCCTCGCGCGGCGCATAACTCCAGCGCGTCTTGCATGCCAGCCATCATGCCGAGACCCAGGAGGTCGACTTTAATAATTCCTAAGTCGTCGCAGTCGTCTTTGTCCCATTGAGCGACGACGCGACCCGGCATGGAAGCGTTTTCCAGCGGCACGATGGAAGTTAGTTTTCCCTGGCAAATAATCATTCCGCCGCTGTGTTGGCCGAGATGGCGCGGCATGCCGTAGAGTTGTTGATAAAGATGGCAGGCGGCTTTGGTTCGCGGATGCTCGATGGGGATGCCGGCTTGCGTGAGTTGGTTTTCTAGATCGAGGGTGTGGGGAAAATCGCCGCTGCCAAAGAGCCGGGAAAAACGGGTAAGCACGTCCGGTGAAAAGTTCAGCGCCTTGCCAATCTCGCGCATGGCGGAGCGGCCTTTGAAAGTGATGACATTGGCGGTCATCGCCGCGCCGTCGGGTCCGTAGCGCCGATAGACTTCTTGAATGACGCGTTCGCGCCGATCGCCGCTGGGCAGATCGAGATCAATGTCGGGCCAGGAGGTTCGGCCTTCGCTCAGGAACCGCTCGAAGAGGAGATTGCAGCTAATGGGATCGCAAGCCGTGATGCCGAGCGAATAGCAGACCACGCTGTTGGCGGCCGAACCGCGGCCTTGCACGAGAATGTTTTGCTCGGTGCAATAGTTGACCAAGTCCCAGACGATCAGAAAATATCCGCTGAATCCGAGCTTGGTGATCAGGTCCAGTTCGTGGTTGATCTGCTTGAGTACTCTGTAACTCAAATGAGAATACCGCGCTCGCGCTCCCGCCATGGTGACTTTGCGTAAAAACGTGTCCATGTTTTCCCGTTCCGGCACGGGATATTTCGGAAATTCGTAGCCGAGATTTTCCAGGGAAAACTCCAGTCGCTCGGCGAGTTTCACGGTGTTTTGTAACGCGTCTTTTCGCTGCGCAAAAAGCTTCGCCATGCGATCCGCTGGCTTCAAATACCGCTCAGAATTGAGTGCTAACAAACGCCCCGCAGCATCGAGATGCGTGTGATGCCGGGTGCAGGTGAAAAGATCGAGAATGTTGCGCTGATTCGGTGCGGCATAGAGAACGCCATTGGTGGCGAGCAGGGGGACTTTAGCGGCGTCGGCGAGGGAAAAAAGATGGTTGTTAATGAGTTCTTCGCCACGGCGCAAATGCCGCTGCACCTCCACGAAGACGTTTTCTGCGCCAAAGGCTTCTGTTAGTTTTTGCAAACAAGCCGATGCCCCTGAGTGATCGTCGCGTTCCAGCAAACGCCGGATCGGACCTTCCTCATCGCCGGTCAGTGCGACGAGGCCGGATGAAAATTCCGCCAGCTCATCCCAGGCAATCGGCGCGTGGTGTTTCGAGCCTCGGAGCTTGGCTCGGGTGATCAAGCGGCAAAGGTTGTGATAGCCCGTGCGATTGGCCACCAGAACGGGCAAAACACTGGCGTCGTCCAGGGTGAGTTCCGCTCCGACGATGGCTTTGATTCCGTGCTTTTTGGCGGCTCCATGTAAACGCGGCGCGCCATAGACTCCGTCGCGGTCGCAGAGTGCGATGGAACTCAAATCTAAACTGGCCGCCTGCTCCGCGAGATGCTCGGGCAGGGCTGCGCCGCGCAAAAAACTGAAGGCGCTGCGGGCATGGAGTTCGACGTATTCAGGCGTCATAACAACCAGCGATCACCCATTGATTTTCCTCGCGTCGCAGGCGGAAAAGTCCTTCACCGGCGATCTCCACATCCCATTCTTCGGCGCTCCATTTTTCCTGATCCCACCAACTGCCGGAGGCGCGATAAGGGCCGAGAACCTCGGTGATTCGCCCGCGCGCCTGAGCGGAAATGACGTCGGCGGGTTGATGTTGATGCAGCCGAACTTGAGCGGGACAGGGCGGGCGAAAACGTTTCAGTGGGAGTCCGAGCACTAAGGCCGGAATTCCTTCTACAACTTCATGGGTCTGATGAAATTGCGGCGGCTCCAAGCGGATGTTGTCCTCTCGAAAACTATCATTCACCCTCGGCACGCCGATGTTTCCACTGCCGACTAACGCACCCAATCGAGCCAGCGTTTCCGCAAATCGATTCGTGTCTCGAATCGGTGCATCGAACAACCGAAACTGCTGATGCTCCGGCTTCACGGGATCGATCCAAAGACGCATACCGCAAATGCGTTGCTCCAGTTCCAAACCCTCCAGATGCGTCGTGACGATGCGAAACAAAGTCTCCTCGTCGTGCGTGGGGACGGGGATGACAAACTCGCGTCGATGCTCGGCTCCGCCTTCTAACAACAACGTGAGTAGAAGCTTCGCCGCGACCGAGTGGGCAGCTTCCAACCGCTGGCAAAGCTGGCTGAGAAAACGGCGTAAGATGAAGAGCAGCGGCTCCATGGTTTCGATCTCAAAATCAAAATCCATGGCTTCGTGAAACTCCGCCACTGGCCGCACGAGGCGGAGCAGCCGTTCGGTTTTGCCGGCGGCGCGTTGCCAGAGAATTTCTGATTCGGGTCCGAGTCGATTCACCAGCTCAGCAAGCGGTAATCTGGTGAGCTGGCCGAGTGTATGGATGCCCCAGTCTTGCAGGACGTTTTGCAGGGAAAGTGGGGCGTCGATGGAGGAAAGCGGCAGGCCGCGCAGAAAGGCTGCGGGTTTCGTGACAACGAGAAACGTCTCCGCTTTTTGGGAGGCGAGAAAAGCGAGATCGGGATTCGGCGCGACACCGATTTTACAGTCGAGTTCCAGTGATATGAAGCTGCGGAGAGCCGCTTCGCACCAGGCGATCCAGTCGGTGCGTGGAATGCCGCGTAAGTTGAGCGTGACGCATCCAAGGGCACTGTCTTCCACCTCGGGCGAAAGCGAATGGGCGATCTCCAGCAGAACGGATTGCGTGGCTTTTTCCTCTGCGGCCGCACCGGGCAAAATGACGAGCGCAGCACAGCGCGCCATGGCTTGCACGCTGGGTAATCCCGCTCTAACTCCGCTCACTTTTGCTAGCGCATTCGCTTCTAACACCACGCCTTTCGCGGTGCTTTCATCGACGATTGCGACGGGTTTTTCGCGCAACTCTTCGCGCCAGCGCAGGGCCGTTTGCAGACGAAAATCCGGCAATTGCAGGACGGCAAACATAGGTTTAACCAGCCGATCGTTTCTGCGCTGGCAGGGAGGAAAACTCCGAGCGGCTGAAGACCTGCGCGGTGATTTGATCCAACAATTCCTGCCGCCGCCGACACATCGCCTCCAGTTTCCAGCGTTGCGCCATGGCTATGCGGACCTGGGCACCTTGCACCACCGGCTGACTGGAAAAAACCACCAGCGCGGTGTCGGACGGCTCCAGAATGCGTTGGAAACGATGCCAGGTGCTCGCCGGAATGCGCTGGATTTCCCGCAAGGGCACGGTCTGGAAATCGAGCATCACGAGAGGAAGATTACCGTCGCGCAAAAGCAGATCGGTGGCTTTGACCGCTTGCTTCGGCGTGTCGCAACGCACCCACAAAAGACGTTGCAGCGCATCGGATTCGCTTCCTTGTGGATCGAAAGAACGTCCGGCATCGACGAGGGCGGCGTAGATGCCGTCGTTTTTCAGTCGAGTGAGAATCGATTCAAGAAACAGGGCGCTGCTGCTGGTGGGGCCGACAATTTCCGTGACCGCGCCTTTTCTGACGCCGCCTTCTTTTTCGTCAATCGCCGCCAGACCCGTGGAGAGAACTGCCCCGGTGTGGAGTTCGGGCGAGCTGAATTTTTCCGCCAGCACGTGCCGGAGTTGGGCCAGTCGCTCATTGCGATCCAACTCGGATGAAAATTCAATGACTGACATGGCGCACCAGCCCTCGGAAAACGCCCGCCGTGCCCCGCCAATCGGGTAGGGGAATGAGAATATCCTGATACGTGGGATTGCTGGCTTTGAGTCGAATCTGACTCCGCTCAAAAAAAACGTGCTTGAGCGTGCTGTCGTAGGAATCGCCCGCATAGACGGCGGCAATTTCTCCCTGCTGCACGTCGATATTTGGTCGCAACAACACCAGATCGCCGCTCAAAATCCCGTCGCCAATCATGGAATCGCCATCGGCTTTCAGCAGGAAATCTCCCGGTCGATGGGGCAGGATGGAATCCACTTCGACGATCTGCATTTCATCCGAAAATGCCTCAGCGAGCGGACCAGCCGGAATGGATCCGAGCAGCGGCAACCCGGCCAGACCCAACAAATATCGAGCCTTCGCGGTGAGTCGAAGCAGGCGGAATGCGCGCTGTTTTCCGCCGCCGGCGATTTCGAGAAGGCCCTTCCGCTCCATGATTTTTAAGGTCGGAGTGAGACTGCTTTCTGCCGCATAGCCGAGCGCGGCAACGAGATGACCGACAAATGGCGGCTCCTTTTTCAATTCCATGGCCGCCACGGCTTCGGCAATGCGCTTTTGGGCAGGAGAAATGAGCGGAGACATATCGTGTTTTATCACGATGGATTATACCGGGTCAAGACAGCGCTAAAGAGATTAGTTCAAATAATCCTGCCATTCCGCCACGCGAACCATTTAAGAATCAACCCGTCCTGCAAGACGCCCGCAAAAACGGCGCGTTCTTTGCAGAACGCGCCGTTTTTTTGATTCGAGTTAGAGCGGACTCTGACTCTTTGTTTTGCGGAATTAGACTCCGGCAGTTTCCTGCACGACCGCTCCGGCGGCTTCGTTGCGGTCTTTCATCGCGGCTTTGCGGCTGAGTTTGATGCGGCCTTTGTCGTCGATGCCGATGCATTTCACCCAGATGACATCGCCCATGTTAACTACGTCGGTGACGAGGTTGACGCGGAAATCCGCGAGCTCGGAAACGTGGCAGAGGCCGTCTTTGCCAGGGAGAACTTCGACGAAGGCGCCGAATTCTTTGATGGAGACGACGCGGCCCTGGTAGGTCTCGCCGATCTCGATTTCCTTGGTCATGCCGTTAATGATCTGCTTGGCGCGGGCGAGGCTGTCGCCGTTGTTCGAGTAGATGTGGACGGTGCCGTCGTCGTCGATGTTGATCTCGGCGCCGGTCTCGGCAACGATGCCTTTGATGGTTTTGCCGCCAGGCCCGATGAGGAGGCCGATTTTGTCCGGGGCGATCTTAACTGTCTCGATGCGCGGGGCGTATTTGCTGAGTTCCGCCCGAGGCGCGGCGATGGCGGAGGCCATGACGTCGAGGATCTGGCCACGGCCGGCTTTGGCCTCGTGGATGGCCTGGAAGAGGATCGCATGAGGGAGGCCGGGAAGTTTTAAGTCGAGTTGGAATCCAGTGACGCCTTCGCTGGTGCCGCAGAGTTTGAAATCCATGTCGCCGAAGTGATCTTCGGAGCCCATGATGTCCATCAATGTGGTGAAGCGGCTCATGGTTTCGCCTTCAAATTCTGAGACGAGTCCGATCGATATGCCGGCGACGGGGCGAATGAGCGGGACGCCTGCGTCGAGCAAGGCCATGACGCCGGAACAGACGGACGCCATCGAGGTGGAGCCGTTGGATTCCATAACTTCGCTGCTGACGCGCAGGGCGTAAGGGAAGACGTCGGTCGCTGGAATGACGGGGCGGATGGAGCGTTCGGCGAGTGCGCCGTGGCCGATTTCGCGGCGGCTGGTGGAGCCGGTGCGACCGGTTTCGCCGACCGAGAACGGCGGGAAGTTGTAATGCAGGATGAAGCGCTTGGTGGTCTCGCCGCCGGTGTAGCCGTCGAGGTTTTGGGCTTCGTCAGTCGGAGCGAGGGTCGCGAGGGCGAGCGCCTGGGTTTCGCCGCGTTGGAAGAGAGCGGAACCGTGGGAGCGTGGCAGGAGGCCGACTTCGGCGCTGAGCGTGCGGATGGAAACGAGGTCGCGTCCGTCGCAGCGAGTCTTGCGATCCAAAATCGACAAGCGGAAGGCTTTCTTCTGGAGATAGTCGAAGGCCTGGCCGATCTCGAATTTGCCCGCTTCGGGATATTTTTCGAGAATTGCTGCTGTGACTTCGGTTTTCAAAGCGCCGACGGCGACGCCACGGGCAACTTTGCTTGGGGTGTAAAGGGCGGCTTCGATGCGGTCGCCTGCGACGGAATAAGCAATTTCGAGGAGGTCTTCCTTAACTTCGAGAAGCTTGACGGCGCGCTTAGGTTTGCCTGCAACTCGAGCCAGTTCCACCTGGGCCTGGCAGATTTTTACCGCTTCGATGTGAGCGAATTCGAGAGCTTTGATGAAGTCCTCTTCGGGCATTTCGCTGGCCGCGCCTTCGATCATGATGACTTCTTTCAACGTGCCGACGTAAACGAGGTCGAGGTCGCTATCGAGCATCTCGCTATTGGTTGGGTTGACGATGAATTCGCCGCCAACACGGCCGACGCGCACGGCACCAATCGGGCCAGCGAACGGAATATCGGAGACCATCAGGGCAGCCGAAGCGCCGTTGATGCTGAGCATATCGGGATCCACTTCGCCGTCTGCGCTGAGGAGGATGGTGATGATCTGGGTGTCGTAGAAATAGTTTTTCGGGAACAACGGACGCAACGGGCGATCCGTCATGCGGGCGGTGAGGATTTCCTTCTCGGAAGGGCGACCTTCGCGTTTGAAATAACCACCAGGAAATTTGCCGACAGCAGCCGCTTTTTCGCGGTAATCAACGGTGAGCGGGAAGAAATCCTGCCCTTCTTTAATGGACGTGGCGGAAACGGCAGAGACCATAACGATGGTTTCGCCGCTACGAACGATGACGGCACCGTCTGCGAGTTTGGCGATCTTGCCAGTTTCGATGGTGATGGGGTTGGCTCCGATGAGAGCCGTGACTGAGTGGGCTTGTGACATGGTTGTCTTTTCTATGGAAATGGCATCTCTCCGTCTGGCCGACTGACTCACAGGTTTTAATCTCGAACTCGGGCGAAAAAGATCGCGTTTCGGGACTAAAACCTAGGACTCAGATCGGGAAATCCAGACGGCGGGACTGCCGGGTTGTTGTTTTTGGGGATATTGCGAAGCCGGGCTGAATTCGATGGAACTCAGCCCGGAAATTCGGCAATAAATTGGTCCGTTACTTACGGAGATTCAGCTTCTCGATGATGCTCTTATAACGCTCAGCGGACGTGCGCTTAAGGTAATCGAGCAAGCTGCGACGCTGGGCGACGAGCTTGAGGAGGCCGTAACGGGAATGGTGATCCTTCGTGTGCGTCTTGAGATGCTCAGTCAGGTAAGTGATGCGGGATGTGATGAGCGCGATCTGCACATCGGCGCTGCCGGTATCGCCTTCGTGCAATTGGAAAGGCTTGAGGTCGGTGGGTGTAGCGGTGTTTGCCATAAATTCGAGAGCCTTCGATTATGAATGATCTGAGTGGGATTGCAAATGGAACTTCTGGAAATGAATCGATTGGAACTCGAATCTATTTTTGCGCAGGTTCCACGGCGGGCGCAGGACGCTCGAAAGCCACTTTCCTTCGGCCAAAGAGATCGCCGACATCGAAGAAGCTGACGTAAGCCAGAAAGCCCATGATGACGTAGGCGCAGGCGGTTTGCAGGCCGACGAGGATTTTCGTATTCACCGGGCGGCGACGAACGGCCTCAACAATTGCCAAAGTGATATGTCCGCCATCCAAAACCGGGATCGGCAGCATGTTCATAATCGCGAGATTCACATTCAACACGACTGAAAACCAGAGCGCCATCTGCCAGCCGTATTCATTTTGGAACAGCCGGTAATACACATTCATAATGCCAACGGGACCCGACAAATGCTGAATTCCAACGTCCGAGCCTTTGGTGAAAAGCGCGTTCACGGTGTTCACCAAAGTCATCGCGGCCGCCTTCAACTGCGCCCCTGGATTCGTGTGAACCATTTGCACGCGGCCCATGCCATCCCAAGTAATTCCGGCGAGCGAATCTTGCGCCCAGCCGAGTCCGATGATCGGGTTTTTCATCGATTTCGGGCGGTCGGGCACCGCAGGTTTCACTCGAACTCCGATCACTTTCCCATTGCGCTGTAACTCCAATGAAAGCACTTGATCCTTCGCCGCTTGCACCATTTTGACGACCGCAAACGAACTGAAAACCGGGCCGCCATTTACAGATGTCACGCGATCTCCCGGCTGAATGCCCGCAGACATTCCGGGGCTGTTCGGCATCACCGTTTCAACCAGCGGACCAGCCATCGAAATCGGCAACTGGATCAATTTCCCATCGCGCTCGACGTCAAATGTCACAGACGCGGTCGGGTGTTCGTTCAGCCATTGGTCGATGTGCTCCGGGCTGAAAACTTTCTCGCCGTTCACGCCGACGACGTAATCTTTCACCTGCAAACCAGCCTTCTCAGCGGCGGAACCGGGCGCGATTTTTTGAATGCGCGGCGTTTCAGCCGGGCCGACGCCGACCTGGCGAAACCCGGCGCGCTGCCAGAGTTCGTGGTCGTCTTTCTCAAACGTCGACGTTTTTTTGAGCTGAGTTCCATCCCTATCAACCACGAAATCAATCGTGTTCCCGTGACTTTTAATCACGCTCCAACTGATGCTTTCGCTCATGCCGCCGAAACGTTTCACCGCTTCGCCATCGACCGTGAGCACCTTGTCACCGGGACGAAGATCGGCTTTTTGCGCAGGCGAATTCGGCGCGACGTAGCCGATTGTGGTGCCGACTTCTCCTTCGTTTTGCGGACGACCAATCGCGTAAACGATGAACGCGAAAACGCAGGCCAGCATCACGCTGAAGAGCGGACCGGCAAACGCGACAATGATTTTATCCAGCGCAGAAATCGGCGGCAACGCCTCGCGCGGCGTCTCGACTTTACCTTCCATCACTTCCATCGGAGCCATTTGTGGAAGCGCAACAAATCCGCCGGCGGGAATGCTGCCGAGGCTGTATTCGACGCCATTGATCGTCTTTTTCCAAAGCGGTTTGCCGAACCAGATGCCGAATTTTTCCACCACGAGTCCGCGCCAGCGAGCGGCCAGAAAATGGCCGATCTCATGAACGATGATCATGAGGTTAAAAATCAAGACGACTTCGAGTAAAATGAAGAGAAAGCGGAGCGTGGACATGAAAAAATGAGCGGACTTAGATGGAAATGGCGAGGCGGCGAGCCTCAGCATCGGCGTTTAAAATAGTGGGAAGGTCGGGGTTTGCAATGGCTCGATGCGCCTGCATGACACGGGCGACAATCCGCCAGATGTCGGGAAATGAGACAGCGCCATTGAGGAAACGTTCGACCGCGATTTCGTTCGCGGCATTGAAGACCGCGGGCAGCGTTCCGCCCGTTTCCCCGGCTTCCCGAGCGAGATCGAGCGCCGGAAAATCGGCGGTGCGCGGCGCCTCAAAGGTGAGTTGACCGAGCGCCGCGAAGTCGAGCGGACGCAGGTTGTTCGAGATGCGATCCGGGTAGGTGACGGCGTATTGAATCGGAAAACCCATATCGCTGTGACTCAACTGCGCGAGCACCGAGCCGTCCACGAATTCGACCATCGAGTGGATGATGCTCTGGGGATGGACCACGACATCGACCTTCGACATCGGAGTGTCGAACAACCAGCGCGCCTCGATCATTTCCAGGCCTTTATTAAAGAGCGTCGCCGAGTCGATCGTGATCTTTTTGCCCATGTCCCAAGTCGGATGTTTGAGCGCCTGAGAAATAGTGACTCGACTTAGATCGCACTCTGGCGTTTGCCGAAATGGGCCGCCGGATGCGGTTAAAATGAGACGACGCACCATGGAAATGTCGCGACCTTCCAGGCATTGAAAAATGGCGTTGTGCTCGGAGTCCACCGGCAACACGCGGACGCCTTTTTCCCGCGCGCGGCGCATGACGATTTCCCCAGCCATGACGAGGATTTCTTTGCTCGCGACGGCGATGTCTTTGCCCGCTTCGATGGCGGCGAGAGCGGGAGCCAATCCGCCAGTCCCGACGATGGCGATGAGCACCATGTCCGCCTCAGGCAAAGTCGCGAGTTCGATCAAACCCGACTCACCAAAAACCGCTCGCGTCGTCGGCGGGATTTTCAGTTGAGTTCGATTCGATTCATCGACGAGGCAAACATATTTGGGTTGCATCTCATTCGCAGCTTCGGAAAGCAGCGCGGCGTTCGTGTTCGCTGACAACCCCACGATCTGCATTCGCTCTGGAATCTGTCGCGCAATGCGCAAACTGCTCTGCCCAATCGAACCCGTGGCACCGAGGACGACGACTCGTTTCCTCATAGCGGAAGCACGATCAATCGCAGATAAAAATACAGCAGCGGCGCTGTAAATAGCAGGCTGTCGATCAAGTCGAGCGACCCGCCGATGCCGGGCAGAAACGAGCCGGAATCCTTCACATCGGCACTGCGTTTAATTAGACTTTCACCTAAATCACCGACGATGGCAGCGAAGCCCAGCGACAGCCCGAGGACGATGCAATGATCGTAGTTTAAGAGCGACAATTTCTCCGGCAAAAGCTTCCACAAGCCGACGCTGGCAATCGTGGAAAAGGCCAACGCGCCGAAGAAACCTTCCCACGTTTTCGCCGGGCTAATGTGCGGCACGAGCTTGTGTTTTCCGATCAAACTGCCCGTGACATACGCGCCCATGTCGCTGAATTTCGTGACCACGAGGAGGTAGAGCAAATAGAACTGACCCGCAATCGTATGGTCCGCATTGCGCGGCACGATGTAGACGACTTTGATCACGAAACTGAAGAGCCAGACGACGTAGAGCAGCCCGAAAATCGTGTAAGCCATCGTCTCAAGCGGCACCGGGTCGCGCGTTTTCTGAAACATCTGCCGGGCAAACACCCCGAGCATAAAAGTCATCAGAATCGCCAGCTCAAAATCATAGGCGCTGGGCGGCCCGTTGCGTTGGCTCCAATAATAACCACCGCTCAGCATCGTGAAGCCGCAAAGCATTCCGAAGAGCTTGAAATTCGGCCGCTTCGAAACGTCGAGCATCGTGAAAAATTCCCAGAGTGCGATGAGACCCAAACCAGAAATAATCAGATAAATCCCGATTTCCCAGCCCATCAGGATCGTCCCGAGGATCACCGTCCAGAGCACCAGCGTGCTGGAGAGCCGACGCAGGAAGATGGTTTTCTTGGACAAAGACATGCGGGGAAATTCGGCTCCGAGTTCATAGGCAGAGCCGCGACATCTTGCAAACGATTTGGCGGGCGCGACCGGCTTTTTCTCATTCGAGTTCCAGTCGATTTATCGTCCGCTACGGGCCGCTTTCCTTCGGGAAATGCCTCAAATCAAGGCATTTAGTCCATCTCTGACGCCTCCTGTCGCAGGTAGGCAAATGGAGCGGGCGAAGAGATTCGAACTCTCGACGTCTTCCTTGGCAAGGAAGTGCTCTACCACTGAGCTACGCCCGCTTTATTAGAAGCAGAGCAACGACTATGAACCAAAAGGACCGGGGCGCAAGCAGGTTTTTCCGAAAAATCCGTGTTCGTTTTTCGGTTAAAGAATGCCTTTGGTGCTTGGCACACCGGTGACTCGAGGATCGATCTGACAGGCGGTATCCAATGCGCGGGCGAGTCCTTTAAAAAGCGCCTCTGCAAGGTGGTGCGAGTCGCGACCATACAGGATTTCTGCGTGCAGATTCGCCCCGGCATGGACGGCGAATCCGCGGAAAAATTCCTCAATCAATTGGAACTCGAATGAACCTCCAATGGCAGCGGCGTTTTGCGGGGCGCGATATTCCAAAAACGGGCGTCCGCTCAGATCGATGACGACTCGGGCGAGTGTTTCATCCATCGGCAGGTAGGCAAATCCGTAGCGGCGGATGCCTTTTTTATCACCGAGCGCCTGGCTGACAGCCTGTCCGAGCGTGATGCCGCAATCCTCCACGGTGTGATGAAAATCGACTTCGATGTCTCCTTTTGCCTGGACGTTGAGATCGATCAAGCTGTGCTTCGAAAAAAGGTTCAGCATGTGATCGAGAAACGCGATCCCGGTGCTGATTTTTGCCTGACCCGAACCGTCGAGATTCAGCTCGATTTTGATTTGAGTTTCAGCGGTATGACGTTCAACAAGGGCGCTTCGGGACATGCCGCATTATGGAAAAATTCAGGTGTCTGCGGAAGCGTTTTTTTTGCTTTTGAGTTTCATGCCAATGGAGACGCAGCCTGCGATGACGGCGGCTGCGGCGAGAATGGTGATCGCGCCGGGGATGGTTGCGAAAAAGGAGGGTTTCTCCGCAGAACCCGCTGGAACTCCGCTGGCGGATTTCGGCGCGTTCGGAATGGGCGAGGGAGCGGTGATCGGCGCAGTGGGAGCGGACGCAGGAGTCGCGGCCGGTGAAGTGGCCGTAGGCGGAATCACTTTTGCGGCGCCTCTGGCCGGTGCGGGAGTGGCGTTGAGCGGAGGCGCGGGCGTAGGAGTCGGTGTGGGGGTGATTTTTGCCTTGGCGAGATCCGCGTTGGCGTCCTTGAGCATGGCGTTGGCGCTCCAAAGCGTGGTCGCTTTTTGGAGTGACGCTGTGGCTGCGTCGACGTCGCCGGTTTCGATTTGTTTCCGTGCGTCGGCCACGGCGGCGATGGAAGTCAGCATCGGGGCGGTTTTGATCGCGGCGAGGCGAGTCGTTTCCGAGGTGACGGTTTTCTGGAGTTCGTCGATGCTCTTTTGGTTGCGAGGATAGATGGGGGTCCACTTGGTGCCGGATTTGATGGCGGTATCGAGGGCCGCATTGGCCTGCGCTTCTTCTTCGGCGGCGGCGGCGATCAGTGGCGCTTTGCGAAAATCAGGCAGGACTTCGAGTCCTTTCTTCCGCTCAGAGAGGTCGTTCGCGAGAATGGTTTTCTTGGTGTTGATCTCGCTTTGCACATTGGGAATCAATTGCGTGGCATAATCGACGGCAGCGGGATACGCGCGGCTGGTGGGATAGGTCTTTTCCAACTGCGTGAAAAGGTTCAGCGCGCCTCTAAAATCACCGGCCTGGCCCATGGTTTTCATCTGCTGCAAGAGCAGGACGGCATTGACCTGGTCCTTCTGTTTTTCCAAGTCAGCCGCTGTGTACCAGATGTTGTCGATCTTCACTTCCCCGACTTCGACACGCTTTTTTTCCCTCTCCAATGCGGCAATCATTTCCTTAACTTGACTCGCGTGTGGACTGGTTGGGTATTTACCGATAAATGGGTTGAGCTGCGTGTGGATATTCACGTCATACTGCGACGCGCTCAGCGAATTCGGCCCGGGACCGCCGGCTTTCACAGCGGCGTAGGCCTCCTCGGCCGGATCGGGTTTTTCGATGTTGGCAATGTCTGTTTTTTGAAAAACCCGCAGATCGGTAATGGACGAACTCATCCGGACTTCGGCTTCCACGGTGGTGTCCGTCGCTTTGGTGATTTTCACGTCGAGCCGCTCGCCGGTTTTCAGGACAATGGTGTCGGCCATCGAGGCGGACGTGTAAGAGAGAAGAGCGGCGCAAAGGGTGCTCGCGAGTGCGGATATGGGTCGAAACATAGAAAAATTTAACATGGGCACGGTATGCAAGTCCTTCATCGTGGTAACAGCCAAATCTTGCACAAGTTCCTTTGTAAATGCGTCAGGAAACGCCGTTCGGCTGTATTTTTTGGAGACGCAAAAGAATCTTTTCAACAATCGTCTCGGGAGATCCGTCAATTTCCACAGTGATGGCGTTCACCGGTTCCTCGAGCGTGGCAAACTGACTGTCGAGCAACGCCGTCGGCATAAAATGATCATGACGCGCGCTCAGGCGGCTCCAGATGAGTTCTTTCGAGCCGCGTAAATAGATGAATTGCAGCGTCGGCAATCCGGCAGCTAATCGGTCGCGATAGACCTGGCGCAAGGCGGAGCAGGCTAAAAAGACCGGAGTTCCAGTCGATTCACGGGACTTCAATTCCGCATTCAAAGCGTCGAGCCAGCCCCAGCGATCGTCATCGGTCAGCGGAATTCCGGACGCCATCTTTTGCTTATTCGCAATCGGATGAAAGTCGTCCGCGTCGAGAAATTCTCCGTGCAAACGACTCGCCAACAACGACGCTACCGTGCTTTTTCCGCAGCCCGAAACGCCCATCACGATAGTCGCGCTCATTTCGGGAGGTTACCTCCGGCCCAGTCGGGTTGATTGCGGAGGTGATAGAGCATTTCGCCGGCTTTGCGAACGAGCAAAACGCCCTCGTCTTCACGGTCCGCGTAGCTCTCGATATCGATGGAACTCGGATCTAAATATCCCATGTTGATCTTCGCGCAGACCTCCGGCGGAATGCCCGTCGCGAGCGTCACTTTTGCCCGGCAATGCTCCACGCCATCGACCATTTTTCCGATGCCGCGAACGTGCGTGCTGTGCGCCAATGTGCCCCATGGATAGTTTTTGAAACGCTCCCAATCGGCCAAAAAATAGTCGCGGCAATGGTAGCCGATTTCTTCGATCAATTTCCCGTGCACCACCGACACCTCGTGAATGTGCGGCGCGTAAATAATCAGCTCGCCGCCATCGGCCAGCACCGGCTCGAGCTTATACATGCATTTCCCGCCGACCCAGAGTTCGTCATACATTTTCGGCGCGCAGGAGAGAATCGTGTGAAACGGCTTCTCTTTGTAAATAATATGCAACTCGCGTGAAAGTTCCGACGCTTGATCCCACGCGCTTTCCGGCGTGCCGGCAAACAGCCCAGCGAGCTCGCCTTTATCCACGACCATGCAGAGGCAAAACTTGTCCACATTGACCATTGCCCCGGCGCGATCGACGACTTTGCGAACGGGCGTCCATTTGTTGCCGATGATCATCGGGTTGGTCACGACCGCGCCGAGCCAGTGGAAGAAATTCAAAATCTCCGGTCCACCGATGCCGGGGAAAAGATATTTGTTGCCGCCGGAAAAGCCGACGACTTCGTGCGGAAACACCGGGCCAATGATCAGAATCTGATCGTACTCGAATGCAATTTTGTTGATCTTGACCTCGACCTCCATCGCGAAAAGGCCGTTGGTTAGCGCGGAAATTTCCTCACCCGGAATCGTGCCCAGACTGCGCAACTGCGCGGGATTGTCCCATTCGTGATTGAGCAATTTCATACGACTGTAAGTCGAATGTCTTTCTTCCAGAGTGATTTCGAGCCGCTCGCAAATTGCCTCTTCCGACATTGGCGGATGCGTTCCGAGAGCAATGATCACGTCGAGCGCGGAGGTGACGCCGGCAAGTTGTTCGTGGACGGCTTTGAAGACCATTCCGAGCGGACAACTGCGCGTCGCATCCGGCACGACGAGCAGAATTTTCTTCCCGCGATATGCGTTTTGCGGACACGCAGCGCCAACGATCTCGCGAGTTTTCAGTCGAGTTACAATCATATCGTCTGGCTGAGAAATCCGCCGTCCACTGCGAGGTCGATGCCGGTGACGAAGCTGCTCGCCTGCGAACTCGCGAGGAAAACGACCGCGCCGATGAGTTCGTTCGACGTGCCAAAACGCCCCATCGGCGTGTGGCCGAGAATGGATTGCGCGCGTGGCGTCGGCGTTCCGTCGGCTTGAAAAAGCAGAGCCCGATTTTGTTCCGCTGGAAAAAAGCCTGGCGTCAATGTGTTCACCCGCACGCCGCTGGGAGCCCATTCCCGGGCGAGAAATTTGCTGAGATTTACAACTGCCGCTTTTGCCGCCGAATACGCCACCACGCGACTGAGAGGCAAATGCGCCGAGACGCTCGCGATGTTAATAATGCTGCCGCGTTTCGCCGCGACCATCGCCGGTCCGAACTCCTGACACGGCAAAAACGCGCCGCCTGCAAGATTCAGATCGAAGCTGGCTTTCCAATCTTCCAACGCGATGGATTCGAAAGCTTTGTCGGCGGTCACCGTCACCTTTGGGTCGTTTCCGCCCGCGGCATTGACCAGAATCGTGGGCGATCCGAGTTCGAGTCGAATGGCGTCGTGCGCCGATTTCAGGCTCGCCGGGTCCATCGCATCGGCGGAGAAAAACTTCGCCAGTCCGCCAGCGTTTTTGATTCGAGTTACACACGATTCACCGCGTTCGGCGCTGCGTCCGAGCACGGCAACGGTCGCTCCGGCGGCGGCGAGTCCTTCGGCCAACGCACCGCCGAGCACGCCCGTGGCGCCGATGACGACTGCGATTTCGCCGGTGAGATCAAAAAGGGAATTCATAGGTTCTGGATTCAGGACAATTTATTCGGCGTTGGCAAATCTTTCCGTTTTTTCAACTGCGGCACCACGGGATTGTCGAGGTCGGTGGCATGGAGAAACGCCCGTTTTGCATGATACAACTCCAGAAACCGATCTTCTAAAATGCTCTGCCGAATCTCGCGCATCAGCCGGTGATAGAAGTGGAAATTGTGTTTTCCGATGAGCTGCCAGCCGAGCATTTCGCCCGTCTTCGTGAGGTGATGTAGGTAGGCGCGCGAGTAGCGGATGCACGTCGGGCAGCCGCATTCCGGATCGAGCGCTTCCGTAGAAAACTTGTAAACGCCACGACGCAATTGCAGGAAGCCCCGCGAGGTAAACGCCCCGCCGCGCTGGGCGACCTGGGTCGGAATGATGCAATCGAACATATCCACACCGCGATGCACCGCCTCCAGAATATCCAGCGGCGTGCCGACTCCCATCAGGTAACGCGGCTTGTCGGCGGGCAGGAGCGAGGCAGTGAATTCGCACGTTTCCTCACGTTGACTCCGCGTTTCCCCGACGGCCAGTCCGCCAATGGCGAACCCATCGAACGGCAACGCGCAAAGCCCCTCCGCGCTCTCTTTTCGCAGATGCGGAAACAGCGCGCCCTGGATGATGCCAAACATCGCTTGCGGAGAATCGCCCCGGGCCGCGAGGCTGCGTTCCGCCCAGCGCTGCGTGATGCCGAGTGCGGCGCGTGCCGTGGTTTCGTCGGCGGTCGAAGGGATGCACTGGTCGAGCGCCATCATGATGTCGCTCCCGATGGCGATCTGCGTTTCGATGCTCAGTTCCGGGGTGAGATGGATCGTGCGGCCGTCGAGATACGACTTAAACTCCGCTCCGTTTTCGCTCATCGTTCGCGAGTTGGGCAGCGAGAAAATCTGGAAACCGCCGCTGTCGGTCAGCACGGATTTCTTCCAGCTCATAAACCCGTGAATGCCACCGGTCCGGCGAAATACCTCGGGCCCTGGCCGCAGCAGGAGGTGATAGGTGTTCGCCAGCAAAATCTGCGAACCGGCATCTTCGAGCGTCTGCGGAAGCTGCGCCTTCACCGTCGCCTGCGTGCCGACCGGCATGAAGAGCGGAGTCAGCACCGGATTGTGCAACGTCTGAAACGTCGCCGCCCGCGCCCGCGAACCGGTGGCCGTGGCCTGGAGCTGAAATTGGAGACGCGACATCGCTCCCACCCTAGCACAACCCCTGGGCCGGAGATCGATGCGGAAGTTTTCAGCGGAGTTCCAATGAACTCTGTGTTTTGGGCCGGAGGCTGGCTGAAATATTCACGCCCATGGAAACACAGTCGCCGGAACTAACGGAAATCACTCATGTGCCTCAACGTACTGCTCACCCCACCTTTTCAGAAAACGCTCGCTTTTTGCGTTTGAAAGCGGGCCAACGAGTTCAATGTGAGAGAGCTGTGCACGTGTATTAGTGATGCGCGCGTGAAAAGTGACGAAGAGATGCAGATACTGATCTAACTGTTCGGTCTGCTTTGCCTCCCCAGTGATGAGAGCAACCGTGTGATCGTCGAGCCACGGGCCGACAGCATTTTCGCTGCCGCCGTCCCCAGGCTGCGGAAGCGTCTTCCCTGTCTTCTCATTGTAAAGCGCGATGGGATCGGGCTCATTCAGCGGGACATCGTGGAACAGGCCATCACCCGTCCTTCTGAAGAGAAGCAACTCGCTAAGCTTTGTGCCGTAGAACACGACCAGAGCGACATTTGCACTGCTTTTGTTCCAGCTCGCGACCACAGCCACGTTGCTAATCTGGTGGCGTTGTTCTTGAGGTAAAACAAAGCCCAGCTTCTTTCTGCTCGACCGTTCGATGAAGTAGTAGTCTATCTCGCCGCCGTCGGATCGCTTCTCCACTATCACGATCTGTTTGTTTGGCGAGGTAGACAAGATGCGCTCCTCGCCCGCTACGCAAGTTACTGCGGAGCAAAAAATCGCAGTCAGAACGACGTAGAATTTCATCACGCTGCTAGACTAGCTGTTTCCGAGGCATCCTCCAGAACCAAAAACCCGCTGCCAGGCTTTTCGGACCAGCAGCGGGGTTGGTTTTTCAGTCGAGTTGCAGGCGATTCTGGACGTTGGCTTTCCACCTTTCCATCACGGATCAGCGGGCCGCTCGTCTCTTCCTTAAAAGACGCCTCGGGGCTGCGGCGTTTTTTTGTTTAAAGGATCAACTGATGGCTCTCGCCGTGTTTACGGATTCGCCGGCGGCGGAGCGGGGTCGTTGTTGCCGGAGTTGCTGCCGAGGTCGCGGACGATGCGGGCGGCGAGGTAGGCGTCGGCGAATTGACGACCCGCGGGCGTTTTGCGGAAACGCAGGACGAGTTTGTCCATGCCGCTGAGGAGGGTGCTCAATTCCCGGAAACGCGGACGCAGAACGCCGGTGAGCGCCTTGCGATTCGAGATGGCGGCCTGCGGGCTTTTGATGATTTTGTTGTAATCGGCAATCGCCGCACTGAGGGCGGTCAAATCGGCGGCATCGAGATCGTAATCAACGAGCGCGGCGGCACTGGTGGCGAGGGCGTTGGTGAGGCTTTGCTCGACGACTTGGGCGCGGCCAACGAGGGAGTCCTCGGCCAGTTTACGCCAGTCGCTGATGGAGAAATCGACCGCTGCCGCGAGGTCGGCGTGGCCCTGGTCTTCGTAATAGGAGGCGAGCGCCTGGCCGACTTCATGGGCGAGGTCTTCGAGTTCCAATTCGCGGCCGTCCTTGAGGGTGGCGAAGCCGGTGATGATGGCTTCCTGGTCGCGCATGAGGTCGCCGAGTTCCCCCAACATCGTGCGGAGGAGGCCGACTTTCGTGGTAAAAACCAGCGGCGGCTGGCCCTGCCAGATAGCGGTGTAAATGGCTAGATCGAGGGTGGCCAGCACGGTTTTACCCATGCCCAAGCGGTTGCGAAATTCATCTTGCATGGTGCGGAAGTGTGCAGATGGGCATTGTTCCGTTCAATGCCAAAGCTCGGATTGGGGTCAAAAACAGGCTATTTTTCCGAAAAAGAGGCCGAAGTGTGCCAGGATGTCACTTAACGCGCTGTTTCCAAGGCCGAAATGGGCGTTTCCGGGATCGAAGGGGAGGTTTCGAGGTCCGAACGGGGTGTTTCGAGCATCGAAGTGCTCGGTGACGACTCCGAAGAGACTGGGGAGGGATTCGAAGGGGCTGGGGACACAAACGAAGCCGTCGGGGCGAAGACTCGTCGCGTCGGGGACACGGGCGAAGGCACAGGCGCGAAAACCGAAGCGGCGTGCGCAATGGCCGAAGTCCTTGGTGCGAACAGCGAAGTGTCTACAGCGGAAAACGAAGATTGCACTGCAACTCCGCTGAAAGTTTTCGGCTGGACGAGGGACGGAGCGGCCCGGATGATTTCCTGAAAATAGCCCAATGCTTTAGCGTTGGGGATTCCCCGATCCCAAAAACGTGGCCAGTCCCGTGAGGGACGACAGAACGGTTCTTTCGTCCCTGACGGGACTTTGCCCATTTTGCGATCGCGAGTCCCAGCACTGAAGTGCTGGGCTATTTTCAGAGGAGTGAGGAAAGCCCCCACTATTCACGATTCACCGATCACTATTTACGCTTCGTCAAAGCTGGTGACTCTCTGGCTGGAGCACGATCTCGTTCAGCGCCAGATGCGGCGGGGCGTCCAGCGCGGTCTCGATGAGTTGCGCGGCGTAATCGACCGGGATCATTTTGTCGCGTTGGACGGCCATCGAGATGCCATCCCAAAACGGGGAATCGACTCCGCCCAAATACGCCAGCGTGAATCGAATCCCACTCCGTTGAAATTCCTGCGCGAACGTTTTGATCAGACCCGTCACGGCCCATTTGCTCGCACAATAGGCAGCCGCATTTTTCATCGTCGCTTTGCCGAGAATGCCGGGGATCGTCACGAAGAGCCCGTGCTTTTGCGCGGCCATCAACCGACACGCGGACTGCGCCACGAGAAACGTCCCGCGCACATTCACGTTCGTCACGGAAACGAATTCTGCGTCCGTCGTTTCCAGCGCGGGTTTGATCAAACCAATCCCGGCGCAATGCACCACGGCATCGAGACCGCCCATCGCGTCGTGCGCCGCCTGCACCATCCGCTCGGCGGCGTGCGGGACGATCAGATCGGCGGGAAATCGGTGAACTGTGGCCGCTGAATCGATTGCAACTCCGCTCAGTTTTTCCGCTGAACGCCCCGAGAGGGCGAGCTGGATCGGACGTTGCGCAAGCCGGTTGGCCAGCGCCCGTCCAATGCCGCTCGACGCGCCGGTGATTAAAATTTTCTCCAACATGCCAGCGATACGACTGCAACTCCGCTCTGGAAACACTCGGCCGTGCCTTTTTTAGCGGCGAACCGCCCGCTGAAAACGTTTCCTCGACAAGATGAACCCGCATTGGCTCCCCATTTGGCTGTTGGCCAGCTTTTGGGGCTGGGTTGCGAGAAACGACCGGTCGGATCAGCGCAAACGGAGCTACACGGGAATCGTCGGCTAGAAGTGCCAGCCGGGGAGTTTGGCGGATTGTTCGATCCAAGCGGTGAGTTGGGCTTCGTCGAGGGTGTCGGTTTCTCCGAGGTGGAGGTAGCGGGCTTCGGGTTGTTTGGAGGCAACGGGAGGCAGGGGGCTGAGCGAGGTGCCGCGGAAGAAGGCGACTTTGATATATTTCGTCATGACGTGGAAGCCGATGAACCAGCCCTGGCCTTCGAGGCCGTAAAAGGGGGAGTTCCAGCGAACGGCTTTTTGCACGCCGGGAATGGTGCGGACGATGAGGGCGTCGAGTCGCTGGCCGAGGTCGCGTTTCCAACCGGGGAGAGCGTCTAAATAGGCCTGGACGGGGGCGTCGCCGTCGCCTTTGGGGATTTGCGGGTTGCCGCCGGAGAGGAGGGTGGGGGATTTTTTCATAGGGCTGATACGACTGGAACTCGGATCATTTTAAGAAAACATCAACCGGCAAATCCAGATGCTGGCGATGACGCCCGTGAGATCGGCAATCAGCCCCGCAGGAATCGCGTGTCGGGTGCGGCGGACGGCGACGGAGCCGAAGTAAACCGCGATCACATAAAACGTCGTTTCGGTGCTGCCCATGATGCAACCGGCCATGCGAGAAATGAGGCTGTCGGGTCCGCCGAGTGCGGGGTTGCGGATGATTTCATTAAAAACCCCGCTCGCTCCAGAACCGCTGAGTGGCCGCAGCAAAATAAGCGGCAGCAAGTCGCCTGGAACTCCGATGAAAGCCAAAAATCGCGACAGCCCGCTCATGCCGGTGGCGAACCAATCCAATTTCGCGCTGGCAGCGAAGGCGGCACGGACCATTCCAATCGATGCGAGGATGGCGACGAGATACGGAATGATGCGCGTGGCGACGGCGAAACCTTCCTTGGCGCCCTCGATAAATTCCTCGTAAACGGGAATGCGACGCAGGGCGGCGTAGAGCGGGAAGAACGAGAAGAGGAATGGAACGGCTAGCGTCGAGATGGCGCGAACGAAGGCGAGAATGGAGGATTTCGCGTCGGTGGGATGGGCGTTGGCGACCAGTTGCCAGGCGAACATCGCGAACAGGCCGAGGAAAATCGCCAGCGGAATGAACGCCCAGGAGACTAGCTTGGAAGTCGGTTCTGTTTTTTCCTCCGGCTCAACGCTGGCGCTGAGTTCGCTGGAACTCCGCTCAGTTTTTGCCTCGCGATTGCGAAACATCGGGAGTTTTTCAAAGAACTTCACCGCAACGATTCCCGCTGTCGCCGCGCAAACGGTGGCCAGAAACGCCGGTCCGATGATCGCCGTAGGTTCTCGCGATCCAGCCGCCGCGAGATAGGCCACGGTCGTCGCCGGGATGAGTTGGATGGAACTCGTATTGATCGCCAGAAACGTGCACATGGCGTTCGACGCGGTGCCGGGAGTGCGGTTGAGTTTTTCGAGATGCGCCATGGCTTTGAGGCCCATCGGCGTGGCGGCGTTGCCGAGGCCGAGCATGTTCGCGCCCATGTTGAGGAGCATGGCACCCATCGCCGGATGTTCGGGCGGCACGTCTGGAAAAAGGCGGGTCATGAGCGGTCGCAAGGCGCGGGCGAGCAACTGAATGAGGCCCGCCTTTTCTGCGAGGCGCATCATTCCTAGCCAGATCGCCATCAGGCCGATGAGCGGGATGGCGAGGTTGACGACCGCCGTTTCACAGGCCTTGAACGCCGCGACCGTGACGGCGTCGAGCGAGCCGGTCAGTCCCCCAAGAACGACAGCGATGAGGATGAGCCCGAGCCAGATGAAATTGAGCATCGGGCAGTTAAAACGCGCCGCAGGTTTGCGGTCGAGCTAGAAAAAACGGAGCGGAGTTACAGTGAACTCAGAGCCGTGAATCGACTGGAACTCGACTCACTTTTTCAACGTCGCCATGTCGATGACGAAGCGATATTTCACGTCGCTTTTCAGGAGGCGTTCGTAGGCGGTGTTGATCTCGTCCATGCGGATCATTTCGATGTCGCAGGTGATGTTGTGCTTGCCACAGAAATCGAGCATTTCCTGAGTCTCGGCGATGCCTCCGATAAGCGATCCGGCAAACTGGCGGCGCCCCATGATCAGGTTGAAAACATTCACCGGCAACGGCTCCGCAGGAGCGCCGACCTGGCAAAGCGTGCCGTCCACTTTGAGGAGCACGAGGTAGGCGTTGATGTCGTGTTGGGCCGAAACCGCGTCGAGGATGAAGTCGAAACTGTTGGCGTGTTTGGCCATTTCGTCGGCATTTTTGGAAACGACGACTTCGTTCGCACCCAAACGTAAAGCGTCCTGGGTTTTGCCGGGCGAGGTGGTAAAAAGAACGACGTGCGCGCCGAAGGCATGGGCGAATTTCACCGCCATGTGTCCGAGTCCGCCGAGTCCGACAACGCCGACTTTTTGGCCGGGCCCGACTTTCCAATGGCGAAGCGGCGAATAGGTCGTGATGCCCGCGCAGAGCAAGGGAGCCGTGGCGGCGAGATCGAGATTGGCCGGGACTTTGAGGGTGAAATCTTCATCGACGACGATGCAATCCGAGTAGCCGCCGTAGGTGACGCCGCCGGAATGTTTATCCGGGCCGTTGTAAGTGAAGGTGGCACCTTTTTTGCAGAATTGCTCGAGATCGCGCTGGCAGTTGGCGCAGTCGCCGCACGAATCGACCATGCAGCCGACGGCCGCGATGTCGCCGACGGAAAACCGCGTTACTTCACTGCCGACGGCCGAAACGCGCCCGACAATCTCGTGGCCGGGCACGCAGGGATAAACGGTGCCGCCCCATTCGCCGCGAGCGGTGTGCAAATCCGAGTGGCAGACGCCGCAAAAGAGGATGTCGATTTGCACGTCTTTCGGCAGCGGATCGCGGCGCTCAAAGGAAAATGGCACGAAGGCGTCGGTCGGACTCGGGGCGGCGAAGGAAAATGTCGGTCTCATGGTTCAAGCCTTTCGCGGCGGGACGCGAAACGGATGGCAAAATTCTCATCGGAGTTTGAGGGAAATCATCTTCATCAGCGGAAAAAGACGGGAGTTGCATTTGAATCTAAATCATCTAGTCTTCGCGTCCCCGTCACCACCGCCTTAGCCACGCCAAATGTCAGCCACCCGCGAACTCAAGATTTTTACCGGCTCGGCGCATCGTGTTTTGGCCGAACGAATCGCCGCAGCGGTCGGCGTCCCGCTCGGTGATGCCACGGTGAGCAGTTTTCCCGATGGCGAGACGTTTGTGAAGTTCAACGAGAACATCCGTGGACGCGATATTTTCATCGTCCAGCCGACTTGTCCGCCGACGAACCAGAACCTGATGGAACTCCTCATTATGGTCGATGCAGCCCGTCGGGCCAGTGCGGATCGGATCACGGCGGTCATGCCTTTTTTCGGCTATGCCCGACAAGATCGAAAAGACCAGCCGCGCGTGCCGATCACGGCGAAACTCGTCGCTAACTTGCTCGTCGCCGCTGGCGTGAACCGCGTTCTGACGATGGATCTCCACGCCCAGCAAGTGCAGGGTTTTTTCGACATCCCGGTGGACCACCTTTACGCCTCGCCGGCGATGATCAAGACATTACAGGAACGTCTCCCGGCGGATTGCATCGTCGTTTCGCCCGATGTGGGTGGAATCAAAATGGCGTCCGCCTATTCTCAAGCGTTGAACACTGGACTCGCCATCGTCGCCAAACGTCGCAAAAGCGCGACCGAGATCGACGCGCTTTACGTCATCGGCGAAGTCGAAGGCCGCGATGTTCTCCTGATTGATGATTTAACCGAAACCGCTGGCACGCTGACCAGCGCCGCGAAGCTCCTCAAAAAATATGGCGCGCGCCGCATCTACGCCGCCGTCTCCCACGCCGTCCTCAACGACATGGCATATGAGAGGTTGAAAAACTCCGAGATTGAGGAATTATTCACGACGAACAGCGTTCCGGTAAAGCTGACCGACGAAGTGAAAATCTCCGTTGTCTGCATCGCCGAACTCCTCGGCGAAGGCATTAAACGCATTCACAACGACGAGTCCGTCAGCTCGCTTTTCCGCATCAATGCCATCTAACTCGAATCATTTTCCCTAAACCGCAAACCAACCAAAGTCATGTCCCAACAACTCAAACTCGCCGCGCAAAATCGCACGGTTTCTGGCCGCAACGCCGTCAAAAAAGTCAAAGCCGCCGGATTCGTTCCAGCAGTCATTTACGGAGATAAAAATCAGCCGCAAAACCTCCAGATCGCCAAGCGCGACCTGAATGCCCTGATGGCGCACGCTTCCAGCGAAAACATTCTCGTCGATCTCGAAATTAGCGATGGCCCGAACAAAGTCAGCCGCCTCGCTTTGATTCACGAAATCCAGCATCACCCCGTCGGACGTCAGGTGCTACATGTCGATTTCCAGGCGGTTTCCGCTACGGAAACCCTCACCGCGAGCGTTCCGGTCGAGCCAATCGGCGAGGCCAACGGCGTGAAAAATTTCGGCGGGTTGCTCTCGCAAAATCTGCACGAAATCGAAGTCGAATGTTTGCCAAAAGACTTGCCGGAAGTCATTCAGGTGGACGTTTCCGGGCTCAATGTCGGCGATTCGATTCACGTCCGCGACCTCGTTTTACCGGCTGGCGTGACCAGTTCTTTGGACAGCGATCTGACCGTCTTTGCCGTGGCTGAAGCGCTCGTCGCCGAGGAGCCTGCCGCAGCCGCCGTTGTTGCCGCTCCAGAAGTCATCAAGGAGAAAAAACCTGAGGCTGGTGCCGCACCCGCCGCTGCTCCTGCGAAAAAATAGATTCGACTTCCATCCTAATCTGATTCAATCGCTGTCAGCTTCACCGCTGGCAGCGATTTTTCATTTGTGTCAGAACCCATTCGACTCCTCATCGGCCTCGGCAATCCGGGTCGCCAATATAACGGCACCCGGCACAATGTCGGCTTCGACGTGCTGGATCGGCTCGTCGCCAAACGAGGGCTTCGCTGGCAATCGAATCGCCAATTCCAATGCGAAATCGCGACTGACGCGGGCCTGATTTTCCTCAAGCCGCTAACTTATATGAATCTGAGCGGACAATCCGCCGGAGCCGTGGCGCGATTCTATAAATTGCTGCCGGAACAGTGCCTCGCCGTGGTGGACGACATTGCGCTGGAAGTCGGACGTCTTCGGCTCCGCCAATCGGGTTCCGCAGGCGGCCATAACGGTTTAAAATCGCTCATCGCGCATTTCCAGACCGACGTTTTTCCAAGAATTCGCATCGGAGTTGGAGCGATATCTGGGGCGGCCGACTTGTCGGATCACGTTTTGTCGGCCTTTTCCAAGTCGGACCGTGAGAAAATCGAGCCGGTGCTTGACCGGGCTGCGGAAGCAGTGGAGTATGCGTGCTCTCCCGGCTTGGAGTCGGCGATGAATCTTTACAACCAGACACCCTAATTTATGAAAAACCGTTACGAAGGACTTCTCGTCCTGAACACCAAAGGCAAGGACGATACCGTCAAGGAAACCATTGAGCGCCTCGAGGGCGAAATCAAAAAGGAAGGCGGCACCATCGAGCAAGTGCAACGCATGGAGCGCAAGCAATTTTCCTACGCCGCGGGCGATCTGGACTCGGGCTATTTCGTGAATTTTATCTTCGCTGGCGAGCCGACTTTGCCTGGCAAATTGCGCGCGAAGTTCAAGCTGGATACCGACGTTTATCGTCAGCATTACCAGAAGCTGCCATTGAAGCCAGTGGTCGCTCCGGTTCGCACGCCTCGTCGTGTGCCTGCGGCTGAATAGACTGTAACTCGACTCACTTTTTCTTCGTCATGGCGAACCTCAACAAGGTCATGCTCATCGGGAACCTCACGCGGGATCCCGAGGTCAAATACACGCCGAAAGGCAGTGCTGTGACAGATATCGGCTTGGCGATCAACCGTTATTACACGCTGGAATCCGGGGAAAAACGCGAGGAAACGACGTTTGTTGATGTGACTTTCTTTGGCCGTAACGCTGAGATCATTAAGCAATATTGCACTAAAGGGAAGCCGCTCTACGTCGAAGGCCGTCTGCAACTCGACACTTGGGACGACAAACAAAGTGGTCAAAAACGCAGCAAGCTCAAAGTTATGGGCGACAGCTTGCAACTTTTAGGCGGTCGCCAAGGTGGCAGTGAAGGCGGCGGTGGCGAGGAATATTCCGAGACCCCGCGCGGTGGTGGCAGTCCGGCCCGCAGCAGTGGCCCGCGTCCAACTCCGCCTCCGGCACGTCCGCGTCCGTCCGATCCTGATCTGGATCCGGCAGACGACGACATTCCGTTTTAACGGCTGCCAAGCCGGGCGGATCGGAAAGTTATGCCCGAGTTTTCCTACCAAACTCCGTTTCCGCTCGGTGACGACACGACGGAGTATGCGCTCCTGAGCAAAAACGGAGTCGAGTTAGATCGATATGGCAGCGAGGAAATACTGCGTGTTTCTCCATCGGCTCTGACGGAACTGGCCCGTGCGGCGATCCGGGATTGTTCCTTTTTTCTCAGGACCGCGCATCTGCAACAGGTCGCAGCGATTCTCGACGACCCGGAAGCGACGGCGAACGATCGTTACGTGGCGCTTACACTCCTGCGTAACGCCGAAGTCTCGGCGCGCGGGATTTTGCCATTCTGCCAGGACACGGGAACGGCGACGATCAGTGGCAAAAAAGGCCAGGCCGTCTGGACCGGTGGCGATGACAGCGAGGCTCTGAGTCGCGGCGTTTACGAGGCTTACACGAGCGAAAACCTGCGTTATTCGCAGACCGTGCCGCTGGACATGTTCAACGAGAAAAACAGCGGCACTAATCTCCCAGCGCAGATCGATCTCTATGCGACTGGCGGTAGTGAATATCAGTTTTTATTCGTCGCAAAAGGTGGCGGCTCGGCGAACAAGACGGCGCTTTTTCAAGAGACGAAAGCGCTGCTGAACCCGGCTTCGCTGGAGAAATTTCTCATCGAGAAAATGCGTTCGCTCGGCACGGCTGCATGCCCGCCGTATCACATCGCGTTTGTCATTGGCGGCACAAGCGCGGAGGCGTGCCTGAAAACAGTGAAACTCGCCTCAACAAAATACCTCGACCATTTGCCGACCAGCGGAAACGAACTCGGTCAGGCGTTTCGCGATGTCGAACTCGAAAAGCGGATGCTTAAGGCGGCGCAAAATCTCGGCATCGGTGCTCAGTTTGGCGGGAAATATTTTGCATTGGACTTACGTATTATTCGGTTGCCGCGTCACGGCGCATCGTGTCCGGTGGGAATGGGCGTTTCCTGTTCAGCGGACCGCAACATTAAAGCAAAAATCAATCGCGACGGCATCTGGATCGAAAAGCTGGAGCATCATCCGGGACGATTCATTCCTCCGCAGGAGCAATTGCCCGCAGAAGGTCCGGTAGTGAAGATCGATCTGCGCCAGCCGATGCCGCAGATTCTCGCAGAACTCACCAAGCATCCGGTGGCGACCCGTCTTTCGCTCACGGGGACGATCGTCGTCGCTCGCGACAGCGCCCATGCGAAGCTTCAGGAACGCCTCGACGCTGGCCTTGATCTTCCCGATTTTTTAAAAAATCACCCGGTCTATTATGCAGGTCCGGCGAAAACTCCCATGGGACTTCCATCGGGTTCTTTCGGACCCACGACGGCGGGCCGAATGGACAGTTACGTCGATACGTTTCAAAGTCACGGCGGCTCGCTCATCATGCTCGCGAAGGGAAACCGCAGCCAGACCGTGACCGACGCGTGCAAAAAGCACGGCGGCTTTTATCTAGGCAGCATCGGCGGCCCGGCAGCGATCCTCGCGCAGAACAACATCAAGCACGTCGAAGTTTTGGAATACCCGGAACTCGGCATGGAAGCCGTTTGGAAAATCGAGGTGGAAGACTTCCCGGCGTTCATCTTGGTGGACGACAAAGGGAACGATTTTTTCAAGGGACTTCCAACGAACTGTGAGGCCTGTGCGGTGGCCAAATAACACGGCACCGTCGTTGACAAAGCGAGTGACGCTTTCGATAGTTGATCGGTGAATAACGATCTCGACAACTTATTGGAAGATTGGCCGCACGAACCGGGTCACATCAAAGTCCGGAAAATCGTCGGCAATGATCAAAAGGAAAAACTCCAGCTCAGGATTGATCTGGGTTTGATCCAAATGGAAGTCACCGGTCGTCCCGATGGACGTCGTCCGCACAACGCGGAATCGCTTCTCACGTGGCATCAAAAAAAGGCCAAACGCGCCGAGGCGAAAGGGGAAAGTTACAGTCTGACTGCTGAGGAATGCGGTGAACTTCAGCAGGAAGGAATCCAATACTATCACCGCTACATCAGCTTTTTTCAGATCAACGATTTTGCCAATGTCATTCGCGACACGCAGCGCAATCTCGACCTATTTAGCTTCGTGTCGCATTGCACGGACACCGAGGAAATCCGCTGGTCGTTTGAGCAATTTCGCCCGTATGTCCTGATGATGAACACGCGCGCGAAGGCCGCGATTCGTCTGGAGAAAAAGGATTTCACTGGAGCGCTTAAAGAGATCGCACGCGGTCGTGCCGCGATCGCCGAGGTGCTTGAAGATGTCGAGCCCGCCGAGCTCGCGACGAAAAGCCCAGAGGTGGGGTTTCTCGACGAGTGGGCCGAGGAAATCGGAAGGAAAAAACCCATTACGCGCATCGAAATCATGCAGCGCGAAATGGAAAAAGCCATCTCGCTCGAAGCGTATGAGCGGGCCGCTGAGTTGCGCGACAAAATCCGTGCGATCGATCGTAAGAAAGCAGCGCGGCAGAGTTCACTCTAACTCGACCGAAAAATTTCTGAGGCGAAAAAGGGTCACTTCGCGCCACCGCCATTGTTCGCGCCCAATTTACTATGATGATGAAATTCAGTTTACTGATGGCGGCGGCGTTCCTTTCCAATAGTTTTGCGGCTATCTCGCCGACACCGAGGCCAGGAAAAAAGCTGGAGGATTCCAAGCCGATGAAGCGGCTGGAAGATTTGCAGCTGGAAGCAGTGCAATATCACACGGTGCTAACATTGCCGAAGTGGGAAAAAACTCCGCAGCAAATCAGTGCCGCGGTAAACAAAATCATCGGACTTTCAAACAAACGTCTCGATGCGGTAGCGGCCTTGAAGCCGGCCGATGCGACGTTTGCTAACACGTTCCAAGAGATGGACATGATTGCGTTTGAAAATGCGTCCGTGGCCAATCGAATCGTCTGGATCAAGGAGACGCATCCCGAGGCGAAAATGCGCGACGCGGCTCAGGATGCGATCAAGAAGTTTGAAGATTGGAGCGTGAGCACAGACTATCGCGAGGACGTTTATCGTGTGCTCCAAGCCTTTGCGGATACGAAGCCGAAAGGTGACGAGGAAGACGCGCGGCTGGTTCACGATACGTTGTTAGGTTACAAGCGCGCTGGGCTGGCGTTGCCGACCGATCAGCGAAATCGCGTGGAGGCCTTGCGCAAGGAACTGGCGTCTGTTGGCAACGATTTCGACAAGAATATTGCCGACGCTGCTTCGCCGGTGAAATTCACCAAAGCCGAACTGGAAGGCGTGCCAGCCAGTGTTTTGGAAACGCCGGGCGTTAAAACGGGCGACGACGAATACACCATCGATACGAACGTTACTTTTCAGGCGCTCGGCGTGTTGGAAAATGGCGTGATCGAGGCGTCGCGCAAGAAGGTTTACATTTCTCGCGATAACCGGGCTCGAAACAAGAATATTGCCTTGATCCAAAAGATGGTGGAGCTGCGTTCGGAGATCGCACTCCAACTCGGATATAAATCCTGGGATGACTATCAAATCGAGGAGCGCATGGCGAAAGACGGAGCGACGGCGCTGAAGTTTTTGCAGGATCTCAAGGTGGGATTGCAACCTAAGTACGATGAAGAACTTGCGGAGTTTAAAGCGATTAAGGCGGCTGACTCTCACAGCGAAACGGTCGATGTGAACATTTGGGATTGGCGCTTTTGCGCAGAACAACTCAAAAAGCAGAAGTATCAGGTCGATACGGAATCATTGCGGAATTTCTTTCCGTATCAGAAAGTTTTGGAAGGAATGTTTGCGACTTATCAGCGGATTTTCGGGATCAAAATCGAGCCCGTGGCTTTGGAAGATTCCTGGACCGATGGCGTGCAACTTTACTATGTGAGCGACGCCAAGAGCAGCGTGCCGCTCGGGCTATTTTATCTCGATATGTTTCCACGCGAAGGAAAGTATAACCACTTCGCGCAGTTCGGTTTGATCGAAGGAAAACTTCTGCCGAATGGAACTTATCAACGCCCGGCCGCGGCGCTGTGCTGTAACTTCCCGCCGCCGCGCAAAGATGCGCCTTCGCTACTCTCGCACGATGAAGTGGAAACGCTTTTCCATGAGTTTGGTCATGCGATGCATACGATTCTAACTCAAACCAAATACGTTCGATTCAGCGGAACGAGTGTGCCTCGAGATTTTGTAGAGGCGCCATCGCAAATGTTAGAAAACTGGGTTTGGGATAAAGCCGTGCTGGATAGTTTTGCGGCCGATTACAGGAACCCAAAAAAGAAAATGCCGGCGGACATTTTAAAGAAAATGCGTGCGGCCAAATTTGCGCTTTCGGGCACGACTTATCGGCGTCAACTTTCCTTCGGGATCACCGATTTGGTGTTACACGGCCCCCATGCGCCGGGCGAAAAACTCGATGTCGTAAAAATCTCCAACGACATTTTGAGCGATAGCTTTTTGCCCGTCGCGCCGGAGACGGCGATGGTCGCGAGCTTCGGTCATCTCAATGGCTACGATGGCGGCTACTATGGTTATGCGTGGGCCGATGCGATCGCTGCGGATATGGCGACGGTGTTCGAGAAATCGCCCGGTGGTTTCCTCGACAAGGATGCGGGAATGAAGATGCGCAATGAAATTTACGCGCAAGGCGATGCCCGCGATGTGGAAGTTTCCATTGAGAAATTTTTAGGACGGCCACGTTCTATTCAGCCGTTTCTGGAATACCTTGGAATCAATGCGGCGGAAAAAATGCCGGCTGATTCGACTGCAACTCCGCTCAAAAAAACCTCTCGCTAACATTATGCTCAAGCGTCTCTGGCTGTTGTTGATTCCGTGCGTGCTCATTTCCACGCTGTCCGCAGAGACCAAGGTCGAGCAGGCGACGCGCGATAAGATTCTCCTGTTTGGCAACGGCACAGAGCCGCAAAATCTCGATCCGCACACGGTGAAAGGCGTGCCGGAGAACCACATCATCACGGCGTTGATGGAAGGATTGATCGCGTATCATCCGACGGATCAAGCGTTGCCAGAACCGGGTTTGGCCGACACTTGGGAGCACAACGCGGATGCGAGTGAGTGGACTTTTCACATTCGAGTTGGAGCGAAATGGTCGAACGGCGATCCGGTGAAGGCGAGCGACTTTGTCTTCTCGTTTCAACGGATTCTTTCGCCGAATCTCGCAGCCGATTATGCGGATCAGCTCTTTATCATGACCGGTGCGGAGGCTTTCCGTAACGGCAAGATTACAGATTTCAGTCAGGTAGGAGTGAAGGCGTTGGACGATCAGAATTTAAAGATCACGCTCGTCGGGCCGACGCCGTATTTCCTCTCTGCGTTAACCCATTATTCGTGGTATCCGGTGCATCCCGCGACGATCCTGAAGTTTGGCAAAATCGATGACCGCGTCACGGTCTGGACGCGCCCGGGAAACTATGTCGGCACCGGTCCATTCAAGCTCAAGCAGTGGAAAGTTAATGAAGTCATCACGGTCGATCGCAATCCGAATTATTGGGACGCAAAAAACGTGAAGCTGAACGGAATCGAGTTCTATCCGATTGAGGATCAGAACACAGAGGAACGCGCTTTTCGTGCAGGCCAGCTTCATATCACCAACGAAGTGCCGCTCGATAAAATCCCCGGCTACCGACGCGACAATCCGAAACTCATCCTCGTGGACCCGTATCTCGGGACCTATTTCTTTCGCATCAACGTCAATAAACCGGTGCTCAAAGATGTCCGCGTTCGGCAGGCGCTGAACCTCGCATTGGACCGTGACTCCGTTGTGGAAAACGTCACGCGCGGAGGACAGATTCCAGCGCTCGGGTTTACTCCAAAAGGGATGGGCGAATACAAAACACCGGAGATTCTTTCCTACGATCCCGACAAGGCGCGACAACTCCTCGCGGCGGCGGGTTTTCCGGGGGGGAAAGGCTTCCCGAAGTTTGAAATCCTCATCAATACATCCGAATCTCATCGCACGATTGCCGAGGGTATTCAGCAAATGTGGAAGGAAGAACTTGGCATCGATGTCGGCATTCGCAACGAGGAATGGAAGGTCTATCTCGACTCGCAATCCAACATGAAATACGACATCAGCCGCTCTGGCTGGATCGGGGATTACATGGATCCGCTGACGTTTCTCAGCATTTGGAGCACGGGCAACGGCAATAACAACACGGGCTGGTCCAATGCCGAATACGATAAATTGATCGTGGAATCCAGCCATGAAGTCGATCAGCAGAAACGATTCGAACTCCTATCAAAAGCCGAGACGATCCTCCTGAACGATCCGCCGTTCGCGACGGTTTACTGGTATACCCGCGTTTACCTAAAAAGCCCGCACGTCGTAAATTGGAACCCCGTGCTGCTCGATAATCACAACTACAAATACATCGACCTGCAGTAGCGGCGGCCGCCGTTTTTCTAAAGCGCCGCCCGCATGCTTAAGTTCATTTTCCAACGTCTGCTGCAGCTTCTCCCGGTTCTATTGATCGTCATCACGGTGACGTTTCTGATGGCCAAGAAAGCGCCGGGCGGACCCTTCAGCGCAGAGCGAAAAGTCTCGCCGCAAGTGTTGGCAAAAATGAACGCCTACTACGGCCTCGATAAGACTCTCACTCAACAGTATCTTTTGTATCTGAAGCAGCTCGTGCACGGAAATCTGGGGCCGTCGTTCACCTATCCCACGGAAACCGTCAACCAAGTCATCGCCCGGTCATTTCCGGTATCGCTCAAAGTCGGATCACTTGCGCTCGTGCTCGCGCTGTTGATCGGGATTCCGCTCGGAATCATCGCGGCGGTCCGCAAAAACACGTGGGCCGACTACTTCGCGATGTCGTTTTCCATGAGCGGAATCTGCCTGCCCACATTCGTGATGGGGCCAATTCTGGCGATCGTTTTCGGCCTTTGGCTGAACTGGGCCAATGTCTTCGGCATGGAAAAATCGGGCAACGTCTGGCTGCCGCCGATCTTCCTTCCCGCACTGACGCTCGGTCTGTTTTACGGCGCTTACGTCGCGCGGCTGACTCGCAGCGGCATGCTCGACATCCTGAACCAGGACTACATCCGCACCGCCAAAGCGAAAGGAGTGAGCGGAGTTAGAGTGATATGGAAGCACGCCATGAAAGGCGGAATGATGCCCGTCGTTTCCTTCCTCGGACCTGCGCTCGCCGGTCTGATTTCCGGTTCATTTGTCGTGGAAAAAATCTTCAAGCTGCCCGGTCTGGGTAACGAATTTATCAAAGGCGCCTTCAATCGCGACTATTCGCTCATCCTTGGAACCGTCATTTTTTACGCCGTGCTCATCGTCCTTTTCAACCTCCTCGTAGACATCATTCACGCCTGGCTCGACCCGCGCATCCGCCACTGATGAACACCGCTGCCGAGCTCACTTTGCAAGCCGAACACGGCACCTCGCTCTGGCGCGACGCCTGGCATCGGCTTTCGCGAAACAAACTCGCCATCATCGGGCTGATCAATTTCATCCTCATCACGCTTTTTTGCCTGATCGGCCCGCTCTTCGTTCCCTACAAATTCGACGAGCAGGCACGCACCTTGCAATCGAGCAAACCGAGCGAGCCGATCTTCTCCCGCACCCTCACCAACAATCGCAGCAAAGAGCCGCGAACGGATTTCATTCCACTTTCAAAGCTATCAGACGAGAACGCTTTTCTCACCATGCCAAAGGAGGAAATCGCTCAAAAAGCCGAGCAACTAAAGCGCGGCGAACCTCTCCAACTCGGCCGCTTCACCTACAAACTCTCCACGCGTCATCACGTTCTCGGCACCGACGCGCTGGGCCGCGATCTGCTCGTCCGCATCATGTTTGGCGGGCGCATTTCCATCGGCGTCGGACTCGCCGCCACGACCGTTTCCATTCTCATCGGCGTCATTTACGGGGCCATCTCCGGCTACCTTGGGGGAAAAACAGATGCGACTATGATGCGATTCGTCGACATCCTTTACACGATCCCGTTTACGATTTTCGTCATCCTCCTGATGGTGTTTTTGCCACGCAGCATCTGGCTGCTTTTTCTCGCGATCGGCGCCGTTGAATGGCTCACCATGGCGCGGATTGTTCGCGGCGAGATTGCCGCCCTCAAACACCGCGAATTTATCGAAGCCGCCATATCGCTCGGACTCGGACGTGTTTCCATTATCTTCCGACACCTCATCCCAAATGTGCTCGGCTCGGTCATCGTTTATTCCACGCTAACCGTTCCGCAAGTCATGTTGCTGGAGGCGGTTCTCAGCTTTTTGGGCCTTGGCGTGCAGCCGCCGATGAGTAGTTGGGGCGTCCTCATCGATGACGGCGCGAAGACTATCGAAACCACTCCCTGGCTCTTGATGTTTCCGGCCGGCATCTTTTCCCTGACGCTCTTCTCGCTCAACTTCCTCGGCGACGGACTCCGCGACGCCCTCGACCCGCGCGCTTCGAAAGATTGATATGCCGCTGCTCGAAGTCGCACATCTCACCACCGCGTTTCACACTCGCGGCGGAGTCGTTCGCGCGGTGGAAGACATTAGTTTTTCACTCGAGTCAGGGGAGACTCTCGGCATCGTTGGCGAATCTGGCTCTGGAAAATCGGTCACTTGCTACTCGCTGCTCGGCCTTATTCCGATGCCGCCCGGTCGCATTGAACGCGGCACCGCACTCTTCGATGGCACCGATCTTCTTCATTGCACTGCAACTCGACTCAATTCCATTCGCGGCAAACGCATCTCGATCATCTTCCAGGATCCGATGACATCGCTGAACCCCTATCTGCGCGTCTCAGAACAACTCATCGAGCCGCTGCTCATCCACGACAAACTCGGGCGCACCGCCGCGTTGAAACAGGCCATCATCGCCCTCGATGAAGTCGGCATTCAGGACGCCTCGCGCAGAATCCACTTCTACCCGCATGAGTTTTCCGGCGGGATGCGTCAGCGCGTCATGATCGCCATGGCGTTGATCGGCCGTCCCGAAATCCTCATTGCCGACGAGCCTACCACAGCACTCGACGTCACCGTGCAGGCGCAGATTCTTGACCTCATCCGCTCGCGCCAGAAAGAACTTGGCACCGCCGTGCTTTTCATCACGCACGACCTCGGCGTCGTCGCGTCGTTTTGCGATCGCGTGAACGTGATGTATGCCGGACGCATCGTCGAATCCGCCAGCACCGCCGATCTTTTTCGCGACCCGCTTCATCCTTACAACGCCGCTCTGCAACGCTCGATTCCCGCGCTCCAACCCAAAAACAGCGAGCTTTACACCATCGCCGGGCTGCCGCCGGATCTCATTCGACTTCCACCGGGATGTCCTTTTGCTCCGCGTTGCGACCATGCGGTGAATTATTGCCACACCACACCCGTGTCGTTGGAAATGCTGAAACCCGGCCACTCCACCGCGTGTCTCCGCGTTCAGCGCGGGGAGATCAGCCTGAGTGCACCCTAACTCCGATGGAAAACGCCCTGCTCGACATCCGCGATCTGCGCACCTGGTTCCCCATTTCCAGCGGCGCGCTCCAGCGGCGCACCGTCGGCCATGTCAAAGCCGTGGACGGCGTCACGCTCTCCCTCCAACCCGGCGAAATCCTCGGCCTCGTCGGCGAATCCGGCTGCGGCAAGTCCACCCTCGCCCGCACCATTTTGCGCCTGATCGACGCCACCTCCGGCACGATCGCGCTCGAAGGACGCACCCTCACCGGCGTCTCGCAAGCCGATTTGCGGAAGCAACGCCGCCACTTCCAGATGATCTTCCAGGATCCCTACGCCAGTCTGAACCCGCGCATGACGGTGTTCGACACGCTGGCCGAAGCCATCCGCACGCGGCACCGCGTCTCCGGTGAAGGGTTGGAAACACGCGTGGCCGACCTGATGAAAACCGTCGGCCTTTCGCCAAATCTGATGCGGAAATATCCGCACGAATTCTCCGGCGGCCAACGTCAGCGCATCGCCATCGCCCGCGCCCTTGCGCCTGAACCGAAGCTCATCATCGCCGACGAACCCGTCTCCGCGCTCGACGTTTCCATCCAATCGCAAATCATCAACCTGCTCCTCCAGCTCAGCCGCGACCGGGGGCTCACCCTCATTTTCATCTCGCACGACCTCTCCGTCGTCAAACACATCAGCGACCGCATCGCCGTGATGTATCTCGGGAAAATCGTCGAACTCGGACCCGCCGTGGACGTTGTCAAGCGCCCGCTGCACCCCTACACACGCGCCCTCGTTTCCGCAATCCCGATCCCCGATCCTGCACGTGAACAGCATCGCCAACGCATCATTCTCAGCGGCGACCCGCCCAGCCCGATCAACCCGCCCGTCGGCTGCCCCTTTCATCCGCGTTGCGCCTACGTCATCGAAGCGTGCAAAAAAGAAGTACCGCCGCTCATCAGTTATCGTCCCGCCCAACAAGCCGCCTGCATCCGCGTTTCCGAGATTTCACCCGAACTCGGCTGAAAAATTTCGCCCCGAAGCCGGTGCCGAGTCTTCATCGGAGTTCCCAACTCCCCTGAAAATAGCCCAGCACTTCAGTGCTGGGTCACCGTCATCAGCAATGCGGACGGAGTCCCGTGAGGGACGACAGGCTCGTCCGATTCTTCTAGCGATTCTGCCGTCCCTCACGGGACTTCGCCCTTTCCTTTGTTGACGGACCCAGCCTTAAAAGGCTGGGCTATTTTCAGAACACGGACGCTCTCCGCCTAAAAAACTTTTCCTCACCGGAATCATCTACGTAATGCAGAGCATCGTCGATCGAGTGTAGGAGATCATCGACCGAGTGTAAGGCATCATCGACCGAGTCTAAGGCATCATCGACCGAGTGTAGGGCATCATCAACCGAGTGTAAGAAATCATCGACCGAGTGTAGGGCATCATCAACCGAGTGTAGGGCATCATCGACCGAGTGTAAGGCATCATCGACCGAGTGCAGAGTATCGTCGGCCGTGCGTGGAACCCGCATCGTTGTGATTATCGGCTTGCAAGCCGTGATGATTTCATTTTTTCAAACCGCAATATCTCATAACAACCTTGTCGGATGAGCAGGTTTCTCGGAGATATTCCCGACGGGCTGGCAGGCCGTGGTGCGACTCGGTCGGCATGGAAGCTCACGCGACAGTGGCTGCCGGGAAATGCCGCTGCCGACCGAAGAAGTGCGCGAAGTCACTCAAAAATTTGAGATCCCGCGCGACATGCAACTACCGGAAGCCGAGCAGCCGTTTGAGTTGGCGCTAGTTGGCGCTAGTTGGCGCGAATGCGCTCTAACTGGAATGAAAAAAAGCGAGAGGTTTTTCGCCTCTCGCTTCATTCTGGCTTCACTGAGCCTTGGCCTACTTAGGCTTGGCCTTGGGCCCGACGAGCGGCCCAGCGTGCTTTCATGGAAGCCGCTAGCTTGGCGCGACCTTCAGGAGTGAGGCCGCCTTTTTTCCTAGGAGCTTTGGATTTGGGTGCGGCTGCTTTCGGAGCGGGTTGCGCGACAGCCTTAGGAGCATTCTTCTGCCCTTTTTTGCGCCCACGCTTTTTCGCGGGAACGATGGCTTCAACGGCTCCGCCGACTAGCTTGGCCAGGCGTGTTTGGAGGACAGTGATTTGTTTACGGATGTGAAGGGCTTCTTCGATATTTTCAATGGGATGATCCCAAAAAGAGTTAGTCATAGAGTTATAAGTGTAGGCTTTGTGGAAAGAACGCCAGCTTTTTATTTAAGTTCCTTTGAGCGAGGCTCGCGGTCTTTGCTTGTAGCGGTGCTAGGAGCGGTAACAAATGGCCCGCCGGCGAGGGGCGCGGACTTGGTAAATGCGACGTCCGGCATTTCGCTGGGGCGACCGGCGAGGGGGAAATCTTTGCGCAATGGATAAAATGGATAGCCGTCCCACATGAGGATGCGGCGCAGATCGGGATGGAACTCGAATGAAATTCCCATCATGTCGAAAATCTCGCGTTCGTGCCAATCGGCAGTCGGCCATAAATCACTGATCGTCGGCACGGAAAGATGATCTTCGGAGACAGTGCATTTGAGCCGAAGATGCGTGTGGTTTGTTAGGGAATAGAGTTCGTAGACAATCTCGAAACGAGGTTCGTCGCCGAAGTTATCCACGCTGCTAATATCGAGCAGGAAATCGAAGCCCAGGTTTTCTTTCGCGAACTGAATGGCGTGTTTGATGGAGGCCGTGGCGATGATGAGAGTTGTTTCACCACGGAAATCAATTTTCCGGAGCAGCGCATCTCCAATTTCTTTTTCGAGAGCGTTAGTGGCGTCGAGAAGGTTCATGAAAGGGACGTTAGGAATTCGCGTTTTTGGTCGCCCGAGGAAGATTCGGTCATGATTTTATCCTGCAATTTCATGAGACCTTCCAACAGCGCCTCAGGACGCGGAGGACAACCCGAAACATAGACGTCGACCGGGATCAATTGATCGATTCCTTGCAAGACGGCGTAGCTGCGATACATGCCGCCGCTCGATGCGCACGCGCCCATCGCGATGCACCATTTTGGCTCGGGCATTTGATCCCAGATTCGTTTAACGGCGAGCGCCATTTTGTAAGTCACCGTGCCAGCAACAATCATCACGTCGGCCTGACGCGGAGAAAAACGCATCACCTCGGCTCCAAATCGCGCAATATCGAAACGACTCGCGCCCGTGGCCATCAGCTCAATGGCGCAACAGGCGAGTCCCATCGGCATCGGCCAGAGCGAATTTTTGCGCATCCAGTTGATCGCCGAATCGAGCTTTGTAAAAACAACGTTGCCCTCGACTTTCGAATCGTAAGCGGCAAGCGGCTGGTCTGGCGCGGAAGTTTCCATAGGCGGGGTATCGTAGAAATCCTACGCCGCGAGGCAAGGAAAAGAAACCCGGAGACGAAAATTAGCGGTCAAAATTTTCCTCGTCATTGTCCAGCGCTTCTTCGAGCGCTTCCTGGAAAAGCAAAAAGCGCTCCGTGATAAAAAGCGGATCCGTTTGCTCGGCCGGATTCACGCATTTCTCGATGTAATCCTCGATCGAAAGATGCAGATATTCCTCCGACTCGTCATCATCGCCGGGCTCGAGAAAGATCACCTTGTGACTCGCCTCAAACGCGCACTTCGCCAACTCGAAGTCCAGCGTGTCGAATTCGTCGCTGAACAACTCCTCGATCTCCGTCTGCTCGTCGCACACCAGCGTGTTTCCGCTGACGCGAACCAGGATGGCGATGAAGGAATGGACGAGGTAATTCATGGCAGCATGATGCAGTGGCGCGGTGGATTTTTGCGAACTATTTTCCAGCTTCGGATTGGGCTAAAAACGTCACCCATTTACCGAGGCGGATCTCTTTTAAAATGTGCAATCCCGAGCCGGTGATCGAGCGGCGGCAGCCATCGGCCTGGAAGCGCAAAATGCCGGATAAAATGAAGAATCCTCCGGGTAAAATGGCCGGTCTGATTCGACTCCAACTCGACTGAAAAAGTTCGCTGAAGATATTGGCAGTCACCACATTCGACTGGAACTCGGCTGAAAATTTTAGCAAATCCTGCTGGCTCCAGTGAATGCCGCGGACGTTGTTCAGCCGGGCGTTTTCCTTCGCAGTGCGAACCGCCAACGGATCGTAATCGAAGGCTTCGACGCGGGTTGCGCCGAGTTTGCGAGCGGCAATGGCGAGCACGCCGGAACCGGTGCCGACGTCGAGCATGGTCCACGGTTTTTCGCCCAAACTTTTCGCGACATCGCAGAGGAGTCGCAGACAACTCGCTGTCGTCGGGTGATCGCCCGTTCCGAAGGCGAGCCCGGCTGGAATAACGATTTCCCGTGGATCGCTGCTCGCGGTTTCCACAATGACAAAGCGATCCCGAATGCGGATCGGCGCGTGAGCTGGCTGGGCGGTTTTCCATTCGTCTGTAACTCCGCTCACTTTTCCGCCGTGCTTGAGTGCGATCTGACTCGCCTCACTTTTTCGCTCGGCGAAATACTGGATCGTCTGGCGTTTCTTTCCGGGAACTCGAACGACTACGAGCCGCGTCGGATCGAGATCGGCCAGCGTTTCCAGGAAAACATCCAGCTTTTCGGTGAGGCAGGTGATCGTCCAGACGTGCATCCGGCGATGATGACGGAAAAATGAACGGCGTTCCACGTAAACAAGTCCGGGGCACGCGGTTTTTTCGTAAACAGGTTATGAAAACTATTCTGATTCTGGGTTTGCTCACGTCCGCTTTTCTCTTTACCGGCTGCGAGACCGTCGTTGAACAGCGGCATCCCGCACGTTATGGCCGGGTGTATCACCAGCCTGATTACTATGACGGCCGTTATGATAGTCGGCACAACGATCGTTATTATGATAATGGCCCGCGTAGCAGCTATTACGACAATTCTCCGCGTCGCACTTACTACGACAACGGCTCTCGGGATGTGACGGTGGTGAATCGCGAACTGAATGTCCGAAACGTCTCAGTTCCTCGCAACGTCGAGCGTTCCAGAACGATCTCTCGCTCACGCTCCACGCCTCGTCAGACGGTGGTGGTGCGTAAGAAAAAGCATCACAAGAACGACGACCGGAACCGGGGCAACCGCTGAGTGGTCTCTAACTCGACTCACTTTTTCGAGAGCATCTGTTGCGCGGCGACAAAATGATTTGGTGGATTCCGAGCCGCCAAATCATTTGTTGTTTGCTGGTTTTCAACCGAGTTAGGGTGAATTCTGACCAATGGCGGCGTCAGCGCAGTGCCGCATTTTTCCGATGAGCAAATTTCTTTCCCCATTGAAAGGCTGGAGAGCCTGTCGCTGGGCTTTTCTCTGGGCGCTGGTCGCAGCGGCTTTCACCTGGGTCTTGTGGGGCAGCGTTTTTCATTACTCGCCGTTTGTGATGTTTTTTGCTGCGGTCGCCATCACAGCCGCCCGGACGGGACCCGCCCTGGCGATGAGTGTGGCCGTGAGCGGCGTGCTGACGGTGCTCTCGCTGCAGACGGAATCTCTGGGCGAAATGTGGTGGCCGTCGATCAGCATGCTTTTTAATTCCGGGGTCGTTATCTATCTCGGGTCCAGTGTGCGGCGCAGTTATCAGACGAATCGCGATGCGGATGAGTTTCGCGAGAGTATCGGTGACGCGGTGGCGGATTTTTTATGGTCTTGCCGGAGCGATGGCGAGGTGGTTTTTGTGAATGACCGCATGCTGAGTTACATCGGATGCGCGCTTGCGGAGATGAAATCCGCGCCGTTCACGCGGTATGTCCATCCCGAGGATTTGGAGGAACTCAAGCCGCACTTCGCGCAGGCGAGTCTGCATGGGCAGAAGTTTTCGTGGCCGGTGCGTTTTCGGAAAAATGACGGGGAGTATCGCTGGTTTCAATGCCGCGCAGTGCCGATCAAAGACGAAGGCGGCATCGTTCTCCGCTGGGTCGGCACGAGCACCGATATCGATGAACAATACATGGCCGAACGCGAGCGCGAAGATGCGCTCCGGCGGGAAAAAGAAGCACGTATCGAGGCGGAATCTGTCAGCCAGATGAAGGACGAATTTCTGGCGACGATCTCGCATGAATTGCGCACGCCGCTGAATGCGGTTTTTGGCTGGCTGCAAATCCTCAAAGACCCGGAAACAACTTCAGCGGAGTTTCAGGAAGGTCTGGCCATTATCGACCGAAACGTCCACGCACAGGGGCAAATTGTGAACGATCTGCTCGACATGAGCGGGATGGTCAAAGGCAAGGTGCGGCTCAATCTAAAACCGCTCGATTTTGCTCAGGTCGTGAAGCTGGCCGTCGAGTCGGCGCTGCCCACGGCCATGACGAAAGATATCGTTCTAAGTCAAACCCTGGAGGAAAAAACCGGTCTGATTCAGGGCGACGAAGCGCGTATGCAACAGATCGTCTGGAACCTGCTCTCCAACGCGATCAAATTTACTCCAAAGGGCGGCGAGATCGATGTGAAACTGGCGCGCGTCGACGCGTCGCTGGAGTTGAGCGTGACCGATTCGGGAGAGGGGATTAACCCGAATTTTCTGGCGCATGTCTTCGAGCGATTCCGCCAGGCGGACGCGACTGTGACCCGCGCGCACGGCGGTCTCGGCCTGGGGCTGGCGATCACGCGCCAACTCGTCGAGCTCCACGGTGGTTCGATTCACGCCGAGAGCAAAGGCGTTGGGCGCGGCGCGACTTTTCGCGTGGTTTTGC
>JAYVOE010000083.1:0-11339 GCA_043758065.1 Spartobacteria bacterium
GCCCACACCATTTCGCGCCCCAACCAGCCGTCCCTCGCTCCCGCCGAATGGCTCGCTGCAACCGTCGCCACGATTTGCAACGGGCCCGTCCTCACGCCGCTGCCACCCGCTCGCAGCCTGCTTATTTTGTTAGGTTGCGTTCTAACTCCGCTCATTTTTTTCCGTCAACCCGGCAGCGGCAAATGGCTCGCCATCGTCGTCCTGCTCACCGCCTATCTTTCCGTCAGCATCTACCTGGCCACACGCCAAGCCGTCTCCGCGCCACTTTTTGTGCCGGGTTGCACGCTACTCTTCGGCACAGTGATGCAACATCTCGCCGCCATTTATCTGCGGAGCGAAGACGAACCCAAATCGGAAAAGCAGCTTAAGAAACGACCAGCCAAGCAGCAAAAGCCTTTCGTCGAACAGGCGATAGAGAAAGTTGAAGAGAAACCCATCGACGAACCTGCCGGAACTCCGACCCGGGTGAAGAGAAAAAATGGGAGACCAAGCTTGAGGAGAAAACTTTGGACCAAGCTTCCGATCAAGCCAACCTCGAGGATCAGCCAAAAAAGGAACCTTCTGAAAAAACAGAAACCAGAGACCCCAAAACAGTCGATCTCGCACCTAAACCGACGCCGAAAACTATGAGTGAAAATCAGAACGAAAAGCGCATCACCGACTTGGAAATGAAGTTTTCCTTCCTGGAAGAACACGTCACCCAGCAGGATCGCGAAATTCTCAAATTGCGCTCGCAAATCGATAAACTCGTCGAGGAAACCGAACGTCTCCGAGCCGAGAACGGCGGCGATGGAATCTTCGTTCGCGGCGACGAACGCCCGCCGCATTACTAACATGACCGGCTTCTACGCAAATGACTGGATCGAGCGCGGTCTGGTGGACACTTTTACTGCGGCGGGAACCAACGCGCACCGCGTCTTTTCCTCGCGCAACGCCTGGATCGAGCGCTTCGATACCGACTACCTCGTTTCCTACAAAGACTCGGCCGATCTCACGGAACTAACATCCGATCTGCAAGGCTGGATCGCCTTTTGCGAGTTGCCGGTTTCACGCGTCTTCGGTCGTTATCTAGCTATTCAAAACAACGAGCGAAATGCGCCCGTGTTGGTCTCCGGCGACGCTGCAATTCCGCTCGAAACTGTCGTCACGGAAAACCACCTTCGCTACGGCATTGACTTTGCCGCTGGCTATTCCGTCGGGCTCTTTTTTGACCAACGCGCCAATCGCGAATTTCTCATCGGAGTTAGACCGAAACGTGTCCTCAATACGTTCGCCTACACCTGCTCATTTTCCGTCGTCGCCGCCAGTGTCGGGGCGCAAAGTGTTAGCATCGATCTCTCCGCGAAATCCCTCAGCCGCGGCAAAGCCAATTTCGCGCTGAACGACTTCAGCTGCGACGGCCATCGTTTTCTCGCCGACGACGCCCTCGAAGTCATGCCCCGTCTCGTGCGAAAAATGGAGCTTTTTGACGCGATCATTCTCGATCCGCCAACGTTTTCCCGGGGTGCCAAGGGGCGCAAATTCCAGGTCGAAAAAAACCTCGGTGACCTCCTGCATTTAGCGATCGAGCTCGCCGCACCGCAGGCCCGCATTTTAGTCTCAACAAACTGCACCCGACTCGATCTCGAAGCATTGGAAACCCTTGCACGAGGGGAATTACGCATCGGCCAAAGAAGAGCGGAGTTCCATCGCACTCTGCCGCTGCCAGACTTTCCGCCCGGCGAAGGCGCAGCGACCCTCTGGCTGCTGCTGGATTAGCCCCAAAGCTAATCCTTTCCATGCGAAAAATCGTTTACATCCACTCGCCGTGAGCTTCGCGATTCATAGGTGTTGCCAATAAGGGCACACCAAAAAACACATCATGAAAACCGCATCTCATCCATCATCCATCCTCGCCGCCGTTTGCGCAGCTCTCCTCACGAGCACTGCTGCATTTGCGCAGGATGCCGTCGTATCCACATCCAGCAGCACCACCACCATGGACGGCGCCGTCCAGTTTGAACCCACTTCGTCACAAATCGTCGTGAGTTCCAGCTCGTCCGCCGCGCCGGTTCGTTACACCTATAATAAAACCACCACGTTTGTGGACGCAGCCGGGAACGTCATTTCCCAGGAATCCATCAAGCCTAACACCCCATCTCGGATCTACTACACCCGTGCCGGTGATTCTTATGTGGTAACGAAAGTCGTCGCCAATCCGACCCAAACCACCACTGTAGTTTCGCAGCCTGCCCAGACAACCACCGTCGTGGCCCCCGTAGCACCCGCTCCAGTAGTTGAAGAAACCACTTCCACAACAACAACGACAACCAAGTAAACAAAACCCAACAAGACATATGAAAACATCCATCCTAAAATCCATTCTGGCACTCTCCGTGTTAGCAATCCTCAGTGGCTGCGCCGACGATCCAGTCGTCACCAGCCAGACCACTAGCACTCGCCGCGTGGTGTCCGAGCCAATGGTAACCTCGACTGTTATCGAACAGCCAACGACCGTTCGCCAAACGCGTTCCACCACGACCACGGCTTACTAAGAGTCCGCTCTAACTCGAATCAAAAAAAGGCGCACTTCCCGGAGTGCGCCTTTTCTTTGTTAGTCGCGAATCAAACGCGCATAGGTTGCACTCGGGTTATCGCCATTCGGAGTTCTTTCCAGCCGCTCGGTTCCTAACAAAAAGTTGAGCCGATAAAGACCAAAGCGCGGAGTGTAGCTGCCCCATTCATAGTTATCGAAAAGACTCCAGTGCAGATAGCCGATGAGCGGCACACCTGACGCGCAGATTTTTTTCACTTCGGAGATGTGCAATTCTAAAAACTGGCTGCGAGTGATGCGATCGCGCCGAGTGGTTTCGCGGTTGTCCCATTTTCGGCGAATCGCCATTCCATTCTCTGCGATCAGCACGTCGCGTCCGGCGAAATCACTCGAGTAGTAAGTGCAAAAAAAGTTCAGCCCGCTAGCAAGGACGCGCCAGTCCCACCATTTGCTGGTGATGCTAGCCATGATCCATTCGTGAAAGGATTTGGATTTGAATTCGTGATCCCACCAGACAGGAAAACGGAAGGCGTGCGCAGCAAATGGATCGTAGTAATCGAGCCCGATATAGTCGAAAGTCCGCTCACTTTTTCCTGAAGCAATTTCGCGCAGCGCGAGTGGAAAATGCGCTTTGCCGAAGGTGCTGCGACCGATGGTTTTACTAACCCGTTTGACCAGTGTTCCAAAGAGCCAGGTGAGATTTTTGGTGAGTGGAATGTTAGCACGCTCGAAAGCAGCATCGAATTCACCGGCCTTCCCATGAAGATAGAGTGCTAGATCTTTTTCGGCGATGCCGCGCTCACGCATCGCTAGAAGATCGAGAAGAAATTTATCGCTCCAATAAAGGTCGCTGCAATAGTTGTTCACCGTCACAGCGGGCGTGGGCCAATCGTTAGCTAGATAGAGTGCATGGATGCGATGATAGGCTCGCACGTGCGCCGCGATCAGGCTGTCATAAGCGCGCAGGCATTTGTTAAATCCACCGCTGGTGCCAGTGGGAAATTGGCGGCCGAGATAACTGTTGAGGACGAGCATGTTCGGCTCATTGATCGTAATGAGAAAATGAATCGGCTTAAGACGCGAAGCAACGAGGTTGCGATTGATAAACTCCAAGGCATACGCGACGTAGTTTTCAAAGAGCGGCAGAACTTTTTCGTCCAACCATGGATCGGTTCCCAGCCATTCGGGATGCACGAAATGATGCAGTGTGACGACCGGTGTTAGTCCGGCACGCTGACATTGCGCGATCATCTCGGAGTAAATTTCCAACGCAGTTAGATCGAACTCTGCAGCATTGTTAGGTTGAATCCGGCTCCATTCGATTCCGAGTCGAAAGGCGTTCAAGCCCAGACTTCGACAACGGCCAAAATCTTCCCAGTAATGCTTCAGAAAATCGGCGGAAATCCCCAGTCGTGCGACATCGCCCCGCTCCTCAGCGACGGCCCAGTTGGTGCGCGGTTCACCTATGCGATTGTAGTGACCCTCCGCTTGATACGCCGAGGTGGCTACGCCCCAAAGGAAGTCCTTCTTTTTGCCCGTTTTCACAGGCGCTAACCCGGTTTGGTAACCGTTTCTGGGTCCATGACGACGACGGATTCGAGGTCCTCCTCGATCAAGGTATCGACGATGGTTTTGGCAGCGTTGGGACGTGACAAACGTGCGGCGTTTTCGCGCATTTTCTGCAGGCGCTCCGGGTCTCCTAACAAGCGATCGACTTTGAAGGGCAGCGTAATCAGATCGTTCGCCTTGATCGCGATTCCTTCTTCTAATAAATGGTCGCTATTACGTTCCTCCTGACCAGGAATTGGAGAAACCACGACCATCGGCAGGTGTGAAGCGAGCGCTTCCGACGTGGTGAGTCCGCCGGGTTTCCCGATGAACAAATCGGCGGCGGCCATCCAATGGTGCATGCGGTCGGTGTAGCCGAGGATGGCAAAGTTAGAATGGCCTTTCGTAAGTGCTTCAATCTTGGTTTGGAGTTCCTCATTTTTCCCACAGACGACGATGGTTTGTGCGGGATTCTGCAATGTTAGAAGGCCTTGAACAATGTCTTCGGCCGGACCTTTTCCTAACGCGCCTGCCGAGATTAAAAGAGTGGGTAGATTCGGCTGCAACCCAAGTTCATTTCTGAGCGCAGTTACATCGTATTCTGCGGAAAAAGCGTCGTCGATTGGAATGCCGGAGACCGTTACGCGATCCTTCGGCAGACCTAACAAATCGAGGTAGGCACGGGTTTCATCGAGTGCGACGAAATAGCGATGAAACACGCGTGAAAGCCACATGGCGTGAAAATCCAGATCGGTGACGACGATGGAGAGATGCGTGGAAAGTTTCTTCTCGGTGATGAGATGAGAAATGATTCCGGCCGGCATGAAGTGGGTGCAAACCGTGATGTCGGGCTGGAAATCGTCGATGAAATCGACCAGCGCGCGGGTGTTTAGTCGGTCGAGCGCGAGTCGCATGGTGTCGGTCTTCCACGGTTCGTCGCTTTGTTTATACCACCAGCCGAGGAAATTCGGGGCCGACTCGACCAGTGTAGCGTAGAATTTCGAGTAGAAATCGCTGAAAAGTTTGTTCGTAAATTTTAGCGCGTCCTCGTGGATCACTTCGGAGACATTGGGATGAGCGGCGAAGCTTTTGGCCAGTGCATCGGCGGCGCGAACGTGCCCGCTTCCAGCGCTGGTGGACATAATCAAGACGCGTTTTTTCATGCTTCGCTGCAAAATCGCGTCTCGCCGCGGCTCGGGATGCTTATTTTGAGGAGGGCTTCGGCAGCTCCTCGTCTTTCATGCGATCCAGACGGCGGCGCGAGGCGGCTTCCATTTCGTCGATTTGCATGGAAAGGGTTTCGTCGATTTTGCGCATCGAGGCGAAGAGGCGCGGATAATATTCCTTGAGCGCCTGGTAACGTGCCATCGGAGTTGCAGCGGTTTCTGTTTTGGATTTGAGCGCGCGGAGTTTGGCGTCTTCCAGGGCTTTGGCTTTCACCTTTTGAAATTGGGCGCGTTGGGTTTCGCTATTGACCGGAGTGGATTCGGTCGTGATTTGCAGCGCCATGCTGTCGTCGATGAGCGGAATCGGCTGGTTGAGCGGATTATTGCGGACGTCGAGAGAAGGTCCCGCGGGGGTTGGCGGAGCTAAAGTGATCGGAGTTGGAGTCGATTCTGCGGGATTGTTGTTTTCGACGGAACCGCCAACGAGCGGAGGCAAGGATGAGGGAAGTGACGAACCTGTTGTGGCGGGGTCGATGTTTTTGAGGGGCTCGGGCGCGGGAGTCGATGCGGGTGTGGGTGTCGCAGAATCCTTTGGAACTCGACTGTTTTCTGGTTCAGCGGGCGCCTTGGGACGTTTGCGTGAGGGCGTTGGTTTGGGTGTCGCCGTCGGAGCGGGCGTCGGTGTGGGTGTGGGCTTTTTCTTAAAAAGCCGCTGCAAAAACCCGGGCGATTTTTCTTTTTCCACGGGCAGAGCGCGAGGAATGACGGGAGTTGGGGAGGATTGAGCACTCAACATTCCGGCGGTCAGGCCGCTGAAGAGCACGAGCAGGAGGCATTTTTTGAGGGTCGCAGAAGCCGAGGTAAACACCGCAAAATGGTAACATGCGGCGTCTCTGTGGCAACTCGTAAAACGACAATTCGCGAGCTGGCTGAGTGCGGTTTTTCGACTTTGATGAGGCGCAGGCGTGCTCTATGGTGCGCGTCCCATGCTCGACATCCGCCTGCTTCGCGACAATCCCGATTCCATTAAAAGCCGACTGGCCACACGCAATCCAGCCCTCGCGGAAACAGTCGATGCGATCCTGGAATGCGATACGCGCCGACGGAAATCCGAGACGGCGCTGCAAGAGGCGAACGGCCAGCGCAAACGGCTCAGCAAGGAAATCGGGATGTTGCGCGAGAAGGGGACAGACACGAGTGCGCTTGAGGCCGAAGTAAAACAGATCGGAGTTACAATCGATTCACTGGTCGCCGTGACGAATGAAGCGGACCGGGCGCAAAATGAAATGCTGCTGAATTTGCCGAATATTCCTCATGAGAACGCTCCGATCGGCGCCAATGCGGAGGCGAATCCGGTGGTGCGCGTCTGGGGCGAAAAACCAATGCTGGAAGCGCCGCTGGATCACGTGCGACTTGGAGAAAAACTCGGTCTTTTCGACCTGGCACGCGCCACGAAAATGAGCGGCAGCGGGTTCGTTTGCTACACCGGTGCCGGTGCGCGACTGGAGCGGGCGCTGATCAATTTCTGCGTCGACTTGCATTCGACTCAACACGGTTACACTGAGGTGAATCCGCCATTTCTGGTGAAAAGCGACGCGTTAATCGGGACAGGACAGCTGCCGAAGTTTGCCGATCAGCTGTATCGCGTGGCCGATTCCGATCTGTATCTCGTTCCGACAGCGGAAGTGCCGGTGACGAATTTGCACCGAGAGGAACTACTTCCGCTCGCCGAGTTGCCGAAAAACTACGTGGCCTATACGCCGTGCTTCCGAAGTGAGGCGGGTGCGGCCGGATTGGGAACGCGCGGGCTGATTCGTGTGCATCAATTCGACAAGGTGGAGCTGGTGAAAATCACCACGCCGGAGGAGTCGTTCGCCGAGCTGGAAACGCTGACGGCGAACGCGGAGGCCGTCCTCCAAAAGCTCGGGCTGCATTATCGCGTAATCGAGTTATGCACCGGCGATCTGGGTTTCGGCTCGACGAAAACTTACGACATCGAAGTCTGGGCGCCCGGTCAAAATGCGTATCTCGAGGTGTCGAGCTGCTCGAATTTCGGAGATTTTCAGTCGAGACGCATGGGACTCAAGTTTAAGGATGCCGAGGGAAAAAACCGCTTCTGCCACACGCTCAATGGCTCCGGAACAGCCATGCCGCGGCTCTTCGTGGCTCTCGTGGAATCCTGGCAGCAGCCGGATGGCTCCGTGAAAATCCCCGAAGCGCTCCGGCCTTATTTCGGCTCCGCCGCAATTAATTCACACCGATGATTTCCTTCGTCACGCTCCAATCGCCGAAGTAATTTCCGAGGATTAGTGCCCGGACCTGCAGCACATAACTGTTCCCGGCGGCGGGACTGAAGACGTAGGCGGGAGTCGGAGTAATCCCGGAATACACGGTGCTGAGGAGTCGTTGACCGTTGGCAAACGCGATGTTGTCCACATACCAGCCGACGCCGTCATCTGTCTGTGTGTAGGCCGAACCTTGGCGCAAGGCATAGCGGAAACGGACGTTCACTTCGCGTCCATTGAACATCCCGAGTGGTATCGAGCGTTTTCTAAATTTTTTCTCGCCAGCGGTATTGCGTCCCGATTGCGACCACACAGACACCCATTGGTTTCCCCCGTCGGTGGATACTTCGACGGTGGCGGTTTCATACGGGGTCGAGTAGGTCAACTGACTGCTGAACTTCAGCTGGGTCAACCCATTGCAAAGCACAGGATATTTCAGGGTAAAACTGGATTCGGTGAAATTTGGATGCGCCAGGTGATACGAATACGACCCGGATGATTTTATTTTTTTATCGCGGAAGCTGTAGCGGCCGGGGATTTGAGACTGCACTTCGCCATTTACTTCTGCGCCGATGACGTTGGTGTAAGAGCCCTTCGTGCTAAATTTCCACTGATAACCCGTGGCCAGGACTTGAGGCGCGACGTTGTATGTGTTTGCTGTTCCCGCTTTCGCCACCGGCGCGCCATCGATCATCATGCTTGGCGTGTCGCCACCAGCTCGTGCTGGATCAAACGCGATTACGTCGTAGTTGAAGCTCTGCGCAACGTTGTTGACGACCACGTTGCTCACCGTCACGTGATATCCCACATCGTTCCCCGGATTCACTGGGCCGGCCCACGAATCGGGATTCTGGTTATTCGGAACAAACACCAACGTATTCTCGCCATAACCCTGCACCCGGCTCTGGACGGTCACCGGCAGATAGGCGCCATTCCGAGTCATGCTCACAGACGCCCCGGAAAAATCCGCATCCGGGTAAGAGAACGACCAGCGCGGATAGATCAATTGATACGGCACATAGCCTTTCGGTGGCCAGGCGACAAACCCGTCGCGCACCGTCGGACGTGGATCGGCGTAGTGATTCAGGTCCAGCGTCCAGATCGCATTTGCCGCATAGAAAGACCCCGTCGCGGGGATGTCGCCCGTGCCCATTTGCTGGGTTTGGGGAAACAAAATCCAGCGCCGATGACCCACCGGCGTATTTACATTTCCCGGATCCTCCATGTAGCTCGCAATGGCTGCGGCTGCGCAGTTCGAGAGCGATAGATTCGATTTCCCAGCCGCTGTAGCACCAGACACGGAGTAAAATTTCCACGAACTTGGCGGCGTGTGATCCACGTTCGTATTGGCCGACATCATCAACGCCGCATCCTGGTCCATCGCGCTCCAAGTCGCATTATTCGTCACCCCCGCTGGCACTCCGGCGAACGCACGGAAAAAATTGATCCGCAAGAAAACAGCCTGCTTGCTCTCGGAGGAAGTTGTCCCGGAATTGCCCGTCGTCAGACTTCCCGTCCAGCCGAGCGGGACATTTTCTGATGCGGGATAGAGCGCATTGAAAAAAACGCGCGACCGCTCGCGGCTCGTCGTATCCAGGGCCAGTTGAGCTTGAGCTCCCACCGCGAACTGTGCGAGAGCAACGAGCGTGAAGAGAGAGCGATTTAGTTTCATAGGAGTCCCCAGCTTTCTATAAGCAGCCTTCAAGCCGTTCGGCCGCCGCTCCTTGCCAATCGGCCCCAAATCAAAGAGCATCGTTCACATTCCATGAAGAACTTCCTCGCTCGCTTTCTGGTTGCGACGCGAAATTTGGACCGGAGTTTGACCTATCTCGCGGGCATTTCAGGAGGGCGCGACTCCGTAGTTCTCCTGCATTTGCTCCAAACTGCCGCGTTCGAAAACATCGTCGTCTGCCATCTGGACCATGGCCTACGGAAGGAATCCGCTGCAGACGGAGAATTCGTGAATCGACTCGCACTCGAATCAAAAATGCGAATCATAAATGAGAAAAGACCTCGGGCCACCTCCGCCTCCGAGTCGACTCTGCGCGCCGTGCGCTACGCATTTTTCGCCCGCGCCGCCCGGGAGACCAACGCTTCCGGCGTCTTTCTCGGCCACCATGCCGACGATCTGGCAGAGACATTTTTGTGGAACCTGCTTCGGGGTAGCGGCACCGCCGGACTCTCCGGAATGCAGCCGGACCGCGTCGTAAAAACTGATGCGGGTTCCATCCGACTCTTGCGCCCGATGCTCGAAATCTGGCGCTCGGAGATCGACCAATACGCCGCAGATAACGCCCTAACTCATGTGGAAGACGCGTCGAATCGCTCGCGGAAATTCACGCGAAATCGTCTCCGTCACGACATTTTGCCCTGGCTCGAATCCAAACTCGACCGGCCAGTCCGCCAGAATTTGCATCGCGCCGCCACGATTTTCCGCGACGAAAACGAAGCCCTGGACGCGCTCGTCCCGCCAATTGCTGATGCGCTACAAACCGCCGATCTACTCACGCTCCCCATCGCACTCCAACGCCGGACCATTCTCACCTGGCTGCGGTGCCACGCCGTTTCTGATGCGGGTTACACCGAAGTCGAACTCGTCCGCTCGCTCCTGGAAATCGAAGCCAGCCCGGCGCGCGTGAATCTCCCCGGCAACCTGCAGGCGCGCCGCCGAGCCGGTCGCATCACGATTGCGAACCAGGCCGGCTGATTGATTCCCCAGCGCCGGCGGGAGTTCCTTGGTCGCCTGCAAATCCCTCTTGCATCAGGTGCCTTCCCGGCATAACAGAAAAGCGGTTGCCTGCTGCAAACAGACAACCGCCTCCCGGTAGCTCCGAATCTTCGGCTTCGGTTTGCCGGGGCAGGTTCATTCCTGCCGGATTTATATCGATCCCATAAAGTCAGCCCTTCCAGGCTGGCTTTATTGTTGTACGGCGGCAGACGCCGTTTTGCTCGTCTTCGTGGTTTTGCCGGTCTTCCGCTCGTTGCGGGTCTTGTAACCCAGGGCGCGGTAGAACGGGGAATTTTCCCCGTGTAACTCCGAGCCACGAATCGCATTGACCACCCGAAGGTAATCTTCGTTAGCCTGCATATCCGCCGTTTGTCGCGCTGCAATCGTGCTGCGGCTTTCCTGCTTGAGCTCGCCCAGCTTGGTGCGGGCGGTCACGGCAGGAGCCGTGGCGGTGCGAAACTGCTCCAGCGTCATCCCCGAGAGGACGACATCCGGGGCAATGCTCTGCCAGGCTTGCATCAGCGATTCCAGATTATTTGCAATAACTTTAGCCATTGTGTTGTTAGGTTTCTTTTGAGGTTAAGGTTGCGCCCTCTGCCGCCTCCCGTTCGTTCCGCTCGACCGCACGGACCGCACAGGAGTCTGCCTTTGGACGGGTTCATCCTGGCCCGGCACCCGCCGGCAGGATGGAAATTGATGGGAAAGAAAAATCTCGCGTAACTCTGGTAGCACCGCCCGCACCATCGCCGCCTCCGGCGCGGGTGCAGATCGCTGGGGAAACCACGACTCGGGTTCCGCATTTCCGAAGCACACCTGGAGGCCGATCTCCCGCGCCAGTTCGGCCACCAGGGGTTCCCCGGTCCACAACGGACAATCCAGGTGCTCTGCCAGAAAAAGGAGTTTCTCCTCCGACGCACTCAGACTCGACACCCCCTGCACCCTTCGCAGTCGATGACGGAAGATCTCAAAAAAACCCTCATCCCGCCCTCCCACTTCCAACTGCCGCAGCAGGCCCGCCAGCGCCAGCCGTTCGCCCACCAGCCGGGATCGAATCAACGTCGGCGTCGTCCAGGGCACAA
>JAYVOE010000084.1:0-11320 GCA_043758065.1 Spartobacteria bacterium
CCACCTGCGGCCAGCTGCAACATTTCAGTCGCATCGAAATGGCGCAGTTATTCGGCAAATTTGGCCTCGAACTCTACCACCTCTGTCGCGGACACGACGAACGCCCAGTCGAGCCGCATCGCGAACGCAAATCGCTCAGCACCGAGCGGACGTATTCCATCAACCTCGAAACCCTGGACGCCTGCATCGAGCGACTCCCGGCGCTCTACGAGGAACTGCAAAACGATCTCGCCGCCAAGAAAGACCTAGCGCCGATCGCGGGCATTTTCCTGAAGCTGAAATTCAGCGACTTCACCCGCACCAGCGTGGATCGGGCCGGTTTTTCACCGGAGTTCGAGTCCTATCTGGCGTTGCTCCGGGAAGGCCACACCCGCAGCGAAAAACCCGTCCGCCTCATGGGCATCGGCGTCCGTTTCCAATCCGCCGACGACAGTGCCCTGCAACTCGAATGGGATTTTCCGGGGTGAAAAACGTTCTTTTGCCGCGCCTCGTCGCAAGGATTAGGCGCTTTGATCGGGCAGTCGATCCCGCCAATAGCCAGGTTTCCGGCTGCAGTGCATGATTGCGATGACGAGGATGTAATCGGCCTCAATCGTGTAGAGAATGCCGTATGGAAATTTGCGGGCAAGGCACCTGCGAACATCCTTTGAAGAATGGCCAGGTGTCTGGAGATTCAAGAAGCCGGCCCAGGATGGATTCGATCTCCTTCATAAACGCCACGCCTAGACGAGGACGACAGCCCTCATAGAAAGCGGCTGATTCGCGGAATTCGAGGCGTGCTTTGGGATGAAACTCGAGTCTCATCGAGCCAACATCTGGCGAACCTCAGCCAGCACCTGCTCACCTGGAATCGTCTGGACCTTGCCGGAACGAACGTCGTCGCGCCGTTGAATCGCCTCTTTAGACCAAGCTTGCTGAACGTCGCCTTCTTCGGAGAAATCCAAACTCTCGACGAGCTTTTCGGCTAGTTCCGCGCGTGACGAGACCGAAAGCTGCATCGCCTCAGTGGTAATTTCCTCAACGGTCAATGACATGTGGAGAGACTAATAGTCTAAAACAAAATCTCAAGAATTTCAGTGTGGGCGGCACTTCGTCCTGAATCTCGCCTGGCTGGAGCCACCCTCGTTCCCAAACTGTGTTTGGGAACGCACTTGGAGGCCCAATTGCCTACGGCTATCTCGTCAGACTCGGTTGTGTTGGGCGGGACGTCCCTGCGCACCCCTCGCATCAATGGCAACGCAGTTGCCAAGACAAGCCCGTGCCCAAACACAGTTTGGGAACGAGAGGGACGAAGCCCACAAAACCCAAGCTGGGAGCGGCCCCTTCCTGCGCGAAGCCTTGGAATTGACCGCTGCTTGAAACTGCGTGATCTGGAAAAACACCTTCGCTCCCAAGGGTGTCATTTTGAGAGGGAAGGGACTAAGTTTTTTTAATGACTAGACAATTGGAAATAATATCATGGAGTCCCTGTTTTTTTGGGGTAAAAGCTACCATGATATAGCCAATACCTAAGATTAGTGCTGAAATAATCTTTGCAAAAAAGCGACCAGTTGCTCGGCCTCCAGATATGCGGCCACCCTTCTCATCTGTAACGCGTAGCCCGAAAGCAATTTTACCAAGAGTTCCTTGGTAGCGGCTAGACTCCATCATTGTGAAATAAACACCTGCGGCTAGAAAGCTAAGTGATCTCGCCATATCCGCCATATTAGAAGATGAGTGGCGCTCGTATGGTGAAACTGGGACTGATTGCAGGGCGACGATAATAAAACCAGAGAGAAAAGCTAGAAGAATGTAGTCGATCGCAAATGCTGCAGTCCGCCTCCAAAAACCCGAATACGCTACCGAAGGAGAGGATGTTGCTAAAGTAGAACTTGGCGTTGGTGGCGGGATGAGACCCGCCGGAAAGTATGTGACATATGTCTGCCATTCTGCTTCGCCTTCCTTAATTACAAAGGTTTCATCAAGAATGGCACCGTTCTTGGCTAGTAATCGAACGATATCTTCTTCAATCGGACCGACTACTTCCTCTGGGTTTGTCGAATAATAGTAACGCATAGTGTTTAGGAGCTTAAGTAAATCGAACAGCAGCTTATTCGTTCTTAATCGACGCAATAACCCGGTCACAAATGGGTCGGAGAAGCAACTCCTGTGGAAGACGGTAAGAAATGGTAATCGTGTAAGAGTCAGCCTTTCGGAACACTCGGACAAGTCGGGCGCAGAATTCCCCGGTGTTCTGAATAGGTGTGCGGGTATATTCGCTAATGAAGACAGTCGCGCCGTTGATTGTTTGGCGCTTCGTGCCTCGCCACTCGATTATGGAAGACAAGCCGATGCTTGCCTTTTCCATTCCTTTCTGGATAACTGCGTCGAGATCATGGATATCGTTCGCTGTGGCTTCGGCTGCATCCACCTGCGAAAGTTCAAGGTTGGGATAGTATCGGATGTTGAAAATGGCGGCAACCTTACCAGTGTCTTCGAAATAGTTTGCACCGAAATTTAGGTCGGATGAGGCATCGAAAAGGCCAATTCGCTCATTGAGACTTTGGACTGTGGACTCAAGGGTGACCCGCTGGTTGCGAGACAAGGCAGTCCAGTTTTTAGGAAGCTCAACAGTAACCTTTTTAGGAAGCTTGATTTGGACAAAGTTATTGGCTGCGTGCGTTCTAGCACCTGACAAGACGAGTAGAGTCGCAATGAGAATGGGGGAAATGGGACTTTTCATAGGCAGTCTAATCTGGATCTGAATTTAATAGGTTAAGCGCTCGCAAAGCGGGTTTCTGATTCTAGTTGCATCGCACTCTCGTTCCGATGTGCGGGAGCTACCCGTTAAACGGCCTCGTGAGCGGGAGGTGGAAGATTTTTCTGATGGGGCGGTTCGCTTTGTCGGTGTAGGGCCACAGGGGGTCTGCGGCGTGTTGGATGACCATTCGGCCGGCGTCGATCTTGGTGAGCATTTTGTCGCGTGCATTGCGATCGGTGCTTTTGTCTTCCTCGTCTTCGTGTTGCTGGGTTTTATCGTCGCGATAGGCGTCGAGGGCGTCCTGCACGAGCTGGATCGCGGCGGCATCGTAGCCGGGAAGATTGTCCAGTTTCGCCTTGGCGATGAGGGCGTCGGCGTTTTGCAGGAGGCTGGGGCGATTGGGGTTGAGCCGCGCACCAATGAGGTAGCCGTCGAGGGAATATTGAATTTCCGGGTCTTCGAGGAGGCCCATGCGGGCCTGCTGTTTGCGGGCGGACTGGATGCCTTGCAACTGGAGGAGCAGGGCGCGTTCGGTGCCGGTGGCGAGGAGAACGGCGGCGGAGGCTTCGTCGCGCGCTTGACCCGTCTCGGTGGTTTTCTTGCGGGCGGCGGTGAGGAGCAGGCCGTATTTGGCGAGCCATTCGGGGGTGAGTTTGTTTTTCTCGATGAGAACGGAATGGGTCGCATCGAGAGCGGCGGCGAGGACGTCTTCGCCGAGGGCGATGTCGTCGAGCTGGCCCTGGTTGAAATAACCGTGCGGCTGGGGGGTGGCTGGAGCGGGCGGGGTGGGTGGATTGGTGGGTGTGTCGGACATGGCTGAAGTTTTTAACGAAAACGGGTCGGTTCGTCACGCAATTTATCTGTAAAGTGACATCAAAAGCATGGCTCGTTACAGACCACACAAGGCGAATGCGGACGTTTTTTCATCCAAAAGGCGCTGGCAAAGAAAATGATGCGAGTTGCAGGGAATTCAGAGCTTCTGGCGATGAATTTGGGAGGAGCAACGATCAGAAAGGTGACTTGAAGAACAATTTCTGCCGCCCTACGTTGAACGCGAGGGCGCCGACGCTAAAACCTGCCGGGAGAACAAGCGATTTCGCGGTCGTTACAACGAAACAGAGCCGAAAAACAATCAGATTGCCCCGAAAACAATCAAACTCGAATCTTGGCGCGATGAATTTTCCAGCCGTCACGATGCGTTTTTCAGGGCTAACAATGGATTTTTCAACCCCAACAATCAATTTGGAGCCTAAAACAATGAGCTAGCCAACGCATGGCAAGCGCCAGTCCCTCGCAACGTCCCGGAAAACGCGGAGGGAACGGGGCGCCGGCTGTTTCCCCCTGGCTAGAGGGATCTTGCTCTGCGTTCTGGTTTTTGGTTCCATCACTCTGTGATCCCGACTACTCGCACCACTGTCGTTATTGAAAATGTCACTCCGCTGCTCGATGGCGGGCTTTATCCGGTGAAGCGCGTTGTCGGCGACGATTTGCATCTCACGGCCGATATTTTTCGGGATGGACACGACATTCTCACGGCGCGGTTGAAATGGCGGAAACTAGGCGACGCGAACTGGTTCCAGACCGTCATGCGGCCGATCATCAACGACCGATGGGAAGGCACGTGCTCGTTCTTCGAGGTGGCCACTTATGAGGTGACGATTGAGGCCTGGACCGATCTTTTCCAGACGTGGCAGCACGAATATGAGAAGAAATTTCATGCGGGTTTGATTGAACTCACGAGCGAGATTCTGGAGGGCGCGGCGATCGTGGAGTCGGCGTCGAAACAAGCGCGACCGCCCGCGGACAAGAAGATCCTCAAGCGTTACGCCGACCAGATTCGCACGGGGAAAAATGCGGACGTTTTCCGGCTGTCGGAGAACACGGAATTGATCGCGCTGATGACGCACTATCAGGACCGGTCGCTTTCAACGGAGTTTAAGCCGTATCCGAAAGTCGTGGTGGATCGGAAGAAGGCGGGTTTTGCCGCGTGGTATGAATTTTTTCCCCGGAATGCTGAGGGACGCGCCGATCGCGGATCGACTTTTAGGGATTGTTTGCCGCGAATTGACGATGCGAAGGCGATGGGTTTCGACGTGATCTATTTCCCGCCGATCCACCCGATTGGGCTCTCGAATCGCAAGGGAAAAAATAATTCTACCACTTGCGAACCGGGCGAGCCGGGCGTGCCTTACGCCATCGGCAACCGGCATCAAGGTTGTCCAAACGGGGGCGGTCACAAGGATGTGGCGCCGGAGTTAGGAACGCTGGAAGACTTCGACTGGCTGGTCGGCGAGATCGAGCAGAGAGGAATGGAAGTCGCCTTGGATTTTGCGATCAATAGTTCGCCCGATCATCCATATGTCGCGGAGCATCCCGATTGGTTTTTCAAGCGTCCGGATGGCACGATCAAATACGCCGAGAATCCGCCGAAGAAATACGAGGACGTTTATCCGCTGAACTTCTATTGCAAAGATTGGAAAAATCTCTGGCAGGAAATGCGCGACATCATTTTGTTTTGGTGCGGGCACAAGGTTAGAACATTTCGCGTCGATAACCCGCACACCAAGCCCGTGGCTTTCTGGGAATTCGTCATTTCGGAAGTGCGGGCGCAATATCCCGATGCGATCTTTTTGAGCGAAGCCTTCACCAAGCCGAAGATGATGAAAGCGTTGGCGAAGGCAGGCTTCACTCAAGGCTACACTTACTTCACCTGGCGTGTGAGCAAGACGGAACTCACCGAATATTTTTCTGAGCTGACTCAGAGTGATATGAAGGAATGTTTTCGCGCGAACCTTTTTCCTAACACACCCGACATTCTCCCGTGGCACTTACAAAATGCGCCGCGCTCAATGTTTAAGATTCGCGCCATCTTAGCTGCTACGCTGTCGCCGGTTTACGGCATTTATAGCGGCTTCGAACTTTGCGAGAATGAGCCCTATCCTAACAAAGAGGAATATAACTACTCCGAGAAATATCAGTGGAAAGAACGCGACTGGAATGCGCCCGGAAACATCAAGCCGCTCATTACGACGCTTAATGAAATCCGCCACAAAAACCGCGCGCTACAGATTTACGACAACCTGCGTTTTCATCGCATCGAAAACGAGCAACTGTTAGCTTACAGCAAGCGCACGAAGGCCGGCGATAACATCCTCCTAACCATCATTAATCTGGACCAGACATATTCTCAGTCGGGTTTCATCGAACTCCCGCTGACCGAGTGGGGGATTGCTCCCGATCAATCGTTCATTGCGGAGGATTTGCTTTCCGGCGACCGCTTCACATGGAAGGGCGCACGGCAATTTGTCAAACTCGACCCAGACTCGAAACCCGCGCATATTCTTCGCATCCGCCGAATCGCATGATCCGCCCTCTCGCCGTCGTTCTCGTTCTCACGTTGCTAACATCGTGCGGACGCGATACGGGTCACGCGAAGTCGGATTTGCGCAAGATGAACTATCAGTTCACCACGGACGATTTTGTTAGAGCCGCGAAAGCGGGCGATGAAAAGGCGGTCGATTTGTTTCTCGATGCGGGAATGGATGCGAATGCCGCGACTAACACTGGTGCGACGGCATTGTTAGGAGCCGCAGAGAACGATGCAACTCCGATCATAAAACGTCTCATCAAAAACGCCGCGGCCTATGATCAGAAAGACAAGGAAGGCTGGACGCCGCTGATGAAGGCCGTCTATGGAAACAAGATCGGTGCCATTGCATTGTTAGCGGAAAATTCCAGGGACGATCTGAATCGCGGATTGCTCCTGGCATCGATGTTAGGTCACACCGCATCTGCAAAAGCATTGCTCAAAGCCGGAGCCGAAGTGGATACGACGAGTGCCGATGGATCGACACCGTTGATTTACGCGAGAAAGTCTGGCAACCAGGACTTGGAAAAAGTTCTCCTGGAAGCTGGTGCCGAAGCGGTTGCCGTTGCCGTTGCCGTTGCCGTTGCCACGCCGGAGTCGAAACTAGCAACGCTGTCGGAGCGCGGGGAGTTAGTCAAAGACCTGAAAGCGATGAAGGCCTCGGCTGAGGAAGCTTGGTGGAAAAAATACGGGCTCGACCTGAATGATGCTAACATTTTTTCCAAGGACAGTGATGGCGACGGATTTCCTAACAGTGAGGAATTTCTCGCCGACTCCAGCCCGATTGATCCGTCGTCACATCCGCCTTCTGCGGCGAAACTAACCTGGGAAAACTATCATCGCGAGAGTCTGCCTTACGCGCTCGACAAGGTGGAAAATGACACCGCCCTTCTCGTAGATAACGCTGGAACTCCGATGAAAACCAAGGCCGGTGAAAAGGTCGGCGATTGGACGGTGATGGAAGTTCGCAGTCGCAAATCCGTGGACAAGGATGGCCACCCTTACGACGCCAGCGATTTGTTAGTCACCGATGCGGCAGGTCAAAAACTGCGGCTTGTTCCCGGGATCAAAGCACCCGCGAATTCGTCTTATGCCACGGTGAAGCTGCCGTTTTCTGAGGAAGTCCAGCATCTCCGCGCGGGCGAAGAATTCACGCTGCCAAATGATGGGAAGCGGAAATACGTCGTGCTCGATCTGCGCGAGGATCAGGTCGTCATCAAGGAACTAACCACCGGCCAGACGTTCACGATTGGGAAGTGATTTCCTAGCTATCGCTGACGATTTTTTGCAGTTCGGCGAGCTTGATTTGAAAAGTGTTAGGTTGGAAGTCACCCGGGATTTGGACCTGCTGAAAAAGTGAGTCGAGTTGGGTTTGTATCTGCACGCGCGTTTCGACCGGAAACTTTGTCGCTGGTAAAATCCGATCCAATGCGAGCACTAACACTTCTGCGCGACGGGCGGCTAGGATCGGAGTTAGATCGAACTCTTTTTCGCTCGCAGCTAGAATCGCAAAAGCGCGGGACGCTACATCGGGGTTCCAGGGATATGCGGCGGCGCGTTCGGCGTAATGGCGCGCGTAGATTTCGCGATTGGCTAGATCGTCCGGCGGCAAAAACTCCGGCAACTCGTCGATGTTAGATTTCAAGTAGCGAAAGAGCCAGGTGAAGGCGGCCTCGCGTTCCTGCAATGCCGGATACGACTGACGCCCCATTTGCCAGACCATTTCGCGCCAGGCGGCAGCTTGACCGGCGAGCCAGATTTGCGGTCCTAACCAATGCGTTTTTTCCTGCCAATGGGGAGGTTGTGCGTGGGTCTGGCCGTCGAGTTCGAAGGTGAGTTCCGGGTGACCCGATTCGAGAATGTCCTGGTCGAGATTCTGATGGCAGGCGACGCAGGCGGTGGCACGATTGGTCAGTGGAGCGAGGTCGCGCATGCCGTCGGCGACCCGATTTGCATGGGAAAAATCAGCGCGCGTATGGGAGCGCAGCCAGCGTTCAGCAGGTCCGTGACAACTCTCGCACGACACGGCCGGGTCGGGTTTTACGGCGAGACGTTCGGGCGCGACGGCTTCCATGGGCGAATGGCAAATCAGGCAGCGCTGGCTGGTTGCGGCGTCGGGCAGTTTCAACGTTTCCGCCATGCGTTGCGATCGCGGTGTTAGTAGGATCGCCCTGGCTCGCGCGTGAAAATCTTTCTCAGCCCAGAGTAGGCTTTGACCCCGGTCACCGGCACCGCCATGACAGCCGGAGGTGGAGCAACTGGTGTCGCCCACGAAACGATCCGCCGCAGAGAGGGATGCAACTCCCGTGAGAAACGCGCCGAGCCAAAGTGAGGGGAGTTGCATCGCTATCGTTCTAGCTCTTTCAGCGCGGAAGAAAATAAAATAGCCGGGCGCATTCGTTTTGCCTAATTTAGGAATGAAATGGAAGACGTCCCCGAAAAGCTGACCACGGGTGTGCCGGTAACGATTGAGGAGTTACTGGTTTGTTTTCCTGCGCTCGGCGAGAAGGATGAAAAGGGCAAGGACGTCATCGCCGCTGCGCTCCTGAAAAACTACGCGCTCGGCGCCGCCGTCTGGCAACGCTACCGGCGGGGCGACATCATTTGCCGCGAGGGAGATTTCGGTTCCACGGCATTCTATATTCAATCGGGGCACGTCGAGGTTTACATCGAGAATCCACTCGCGAAGGTAAAAACGCAGAAGCGCTTCTGGGGTTTGTTTTCAAAAATGCGGTCGAAGCTCGTTCGCGACAAAAAAAGTGAGGGGAGTTTCATCGGTATCGACGCGGCGGTGGATTTGCCGAAGCTGCATCCGCTCGCGACGATGGGGCCGGGCGATTTATTTGGGGAAATGACCTGCCGGACATTTCAGCCGCGCTCGGCCACGGTGCGTGCGACGGAGGATTGCGTGGTGGTCGAGTTTTTGCGCGTGATCCTCGATATGCTCGTCGGGACGCGGACGCCTTCCACACTGACGGTGCAAACGACGAAAGTGCGGATGCCGACGTTTAAGGGCACGTCGTTTAAACGCGACCTCGACCAGCGGTATCGCGAGCGTTCGCTCGAAACGCATCTGCGCGGGGTGCCGCTTTTCGCCGGCATCCACGACGACTTCATAGAGCATCTCACCAAAAACGCCGAGCTCGTCTCCTACAATCAGGGCGACGTCATTTTCCGCCAGGGCGACACGGCCGACGCGCTTTATCTCGTCCGCATGGGCCTTGTGAAAGTCTCCCAATCGATGCCTGGCGGCGAAATGGTGCGGACCTATCTGTCGCGCGGACAGTTCTTCGGCGAAATCGGTTTGCTCCGCGGCGGCCAACGCACCGCCACCTGCACCGCGCTCGATGTCGTCGATCTCGTGCGGATTCACGAGGCGGATTTCTGGCTGATGATGGAGCAATTTCCGGGGGTCAAAGACGAATTCTGCGCCATCGCCGATAAAACGCTCGCCGCCAACGCCCGCACTGCGCTGCCGACCGGACTCCAGATGGAGGAATACCTTAACCAAGGCCTTTTCGAGGCGCAAAATCTCCTCCTCATCGACCTCGACAGTTGCACCCGCTGCGACGCCTGCGTCAATGCCTGCGCCGACGCGCATGACGGCGTCACCCGGCTCATTCGTGACGGCCTGCGTTACGATAAATATTTGGTGCCCACCGCCTGCCGCTCCTGCCGCGACCCGCTCTGCATGACGCAATGCCCGGTCGGCTCCATTCGGCGCAAGGAAAGCTTGGAAATCATCATTGAAGACTGGTGCATCGGCTGCAGCAAATGCGCCGAGTTGTGCCCCTACGGAAACATCAACATGCACCCGTTCGAAGTGGTGAAAGAAGTGCCCGCCCCGGCTCCGGAAGCAAAGAAAACGGTCCCGCCCGTTGCTGCCGCGTCCGCCGCCAAGCCGCTTCCGGCCGCTCCGAGGGTCGTCCCGGCGAAAGCCAGCGCGTCCCCGGCTGAGACCAGCGCGCTTCCGACGACACCAAGTTCGATCCCGGTCGAACTGAGCGCGTCTCCGGCCGAAGTCAGCGCGTCCCCGGCCGAACTGAGCACGACTCCGGCCACGCCGAATTCGTCTCCGGAGACTCCTACTTTGCTTCCGAAACCTATCAGCACGCTCCCGGCGACGTCGCCCACGCATCCGGCGGAGTCGAAAACCATCCCGGCTGAGGTGAGAACGTCCCCGGCCGAGGTGAGAACGTCCCCGGCCGAGGTGAAACCGCTTCTCACAGCCTCTGAAACGACTGCAACTCCGCTCAAAACCGTCCCTGCTCCCTCGAAAACGCCTCCGGCCGCAGCAAAGCCGCAGAAAATGGTCAAAAAAATCACCATCACCAACAAAGCCACCACCTGCGACCTCTGCACCGACTTGAGCACGCCGAGTTGCGTTTACGCCTGCCCGCACGACGCCGCCAAACGGGTCGACCCCACCGAGTTCCTCGCCAGCCAGATTGGCCTCAACGACGAAAAGAAATCCTTCTTCGGCCGCCGCTCCCAACGCGTCACCCACCACGGCGACTAGCCCTTTCCCATGCTGATTCCATGCTGATCAACCGCGACCACGTCCCGTGGATTTTCATCGTCATTGCTGCCACGGCAGTCGCGTTCGTCTTCTACGCCACGGCGCTGCATCCCGGCTGGCTGCCGTTTCCCTTTGAGCTCCCCATTTGGCTGCAACCCGACTCAAAAACCCACCCCGGAGGCACTCCGCTCGGGCTCATTTTTGGCGGATTTTCGCTCGGCGTCTTCATCTTCGCCGCACTCCTCGGCGCACGCAAAAAAGTCCGCCTCTGGAAAATCGGCCACGTGCAAATCTGGCTCCGCGCCCACATCTGGCTGACGATTTTAACCATCCCGATCGTCGCGTTTCACTGCGATTTCCGCTCCGGCGGCCCGATGACCACCGCGCTGCTCGTGCTTTACGCCGTCGTCATGCTGAGCGGTTTCTACGGACTCTTCCTGCAAAATCTCGTCCCAAAAATGATGAAAGAAATGCTCCCTGCCGAGACGGTTTACGAGCAAATCCCCTACGTGCGCAGCCTGCTCGTCGCCGAAGCCGAGAAAATCCGCGAAAGCCTCCTGGCCAAACCCGCCCCCGCCAAATCTTCCACTCCGACGCCCGCAGAATCGAGCGGAGCGAACCGAAGATCGCCGTCAGGCAAATCGCCTGCCGAAGGCAGCCCACAGGGGATGCGCGGAAGCGCAGAGCAATCGAC
>JAYVOE010000085.1:0-11159 GCA_043758065.1 Spartobacteria bacterium
GGTTGAAAGAGTCGCTGCTCCATCTCCGGGCCGAAGCCCACGCCATTGTCGGACACCGACACCACCAACCAGCCCGCCTCGCGTCTCGATTGCAGACGAATGGCACCGTGTTCCGGGGTAAATTTGGAGGCGTTCTTTAGTAAATTCCAAAAAATCTGCTGCAAGCGTCGAACATCCCCGCGCAACTTCGGAGTCGTCGCGCCGAGTTGAATCTCCAAATGTTGGTGTTTGGCGTCGATCTCCTGCTGGCAGACTTCCACGGCTCGCATCACCACGGAATGCAAATCGCACTCCTCGAAATCCAGCTCGAGTTTGCCACTTTCGATTCGGGTGACATCGAGCAGATCGTTTATAAAGCGGACTTCCAGTCCAATGTTCCGACGAATCACTTCCAGAGATTCCTGCATGTCGGCACTGATATTTTTCTCCATTGCCATGGTTTCCACGGCCATCAGCACCGGAGTCAGCGGAGTGCGCAATTCATGGGAAAGAATGGCTAGGAAATGGTCTTTCGCTTTGCGAGCCGAGTCGGCTTGCTGACGCGCCAGCTCGGTTTCTTTCAAGGCCTCTTGCAGGTCGCGCTGCGTCTGCTCCATCACGCGAAGAGTTTCCCTTTGCTCGGTAATGTCGGTGTGGACGCCGACCCATTCGCGGATGTCCCCGTTGGATTCGAACACAGGCACCGCGCGGATCGAGCACAGCCGCCACACGCCGTCTTTCCGGAGCAAACGATGCTCAAAGTCGAATGTCTTTCTCTCGGCCACGGCCCGATGCCACGCGTCGATGGTCGGCTGCGCATCGTCGGGATGAACCGCTTTTGACCAGCCATATCCTTGGTACTCGTCCCTGGTTTGACCTGTAAAATATGCCCATCCAGGCTGTTCGCCGATCATCTCGCCCTCGGGACTGTTCGTCCATATCAGGCTGCTGACGGCGCCAATGGCCGTGCGGAAACGTTCCTTGCTCGCGGAAAGAGCCTGCTCCGTCTGCTTGCGAAGCGTCGTCTCCCGCACAGTCACGAGGATGCCCACGCCCTCATTTCCCGGGAGCTGCACGCGATGCATACTCCAGGTAAAATAACGTGTCCCCGGCTGGCCAGCAGCATCGATGAGCGAATAAACCTCATCCACTCCCTTGTAAGGAACGCCCGTATCGAGCACCGAGCGGCAACGTTTCTCCAGCTCAGGCAACGCTTCGGGCCAGGCATCGAAAATCGTTTTTCCGAGAATTTCCCGACACGGAGCGATAGCTTGATAGGCCGGATTCACCATGACGAAACGCAGATCGCTCCCACGCATCAATCCGACGCCGATCTCCACATTCTGAAAGACCGTTTCCAACAGGCCTTGATGCAAACGCAACTCTAATTGTCCTGGCTCGTGGTCGCTCATATCATTGGAACTCGACTGGAAAGTGACTCCACCAAAGCAGCAAACGGAGTGAAATCAAAGTCCGCTGAAAAATTCCCATTCGATGTCGTTCATTTCTGGCAGCCCTTCGTGGCCGAAATCGGGGTAAATCTTCAACGATTTCTTGGACGTGATCTTGTTGTAAGCGGCAAACTGCGAGGACGGCGGGCAAATCGTGTCCATCATGCCGACGGCCATCAGGATTTCGCCCCGAATGCGCGGCGCGAGATGTTGGCAATCGATGTAGCCGAGGCGGGTGAAAATTTCCTCCTGCCGCTCGTGTCGCGGATCGAAGCAGCGGAAGAAATATTTCAGCTCGTCGTAAGCATCTTTCGCGAGATCCATTTCCCAGACGCGTTGGTAGTCGCAGAGAAATGGAAAAACCGGGAGCGCACGTTGAATGTTAGCGAGCGCGGCGCAAGCCAGCGTCAATCCGCCGCCTTGCGAGCCGCCACCGGCACCGAGTCGAGTTGCATCGATCTCAGTGAAATTGCCGACGATTTTCGCGAGTTGCGCGGTGTCTAAAAAGATCGGGCGATAAGCGAGTTTTCGAGGATCGGGATCATCCAAACCGCGCACAATGTGGCCGCGCAGAGTCATGCCGCGGGCTCCTCCGAGATCCTGACTCAGCCCGCCCTGACCCCGGCAATCTAAGGACGCCGTGGCAAATCCTGCCGCACTCCAATGGAGTTTCTGCGTCCAATCGCCAGCGTTTCCTGAGTAACCGTGGAAGCGCAAAATCGCCGGGCCGGGTTTCGTGATTTTTGCCGGGCGAATGTATTGCGCATGAACGCGCGAACCACCGACGCCGGTAAAATACAAATGAAACGCCTCGCAAAAATCAGCACCGCGAATCGGGTGCGGCACGAGCTCAACCTCCGGATCGACCGCTTCCATTTCAGCCAGCGCGTCGTCCCAATACGAATCGAAGTCGGATGGTTTCGGATTGGTGCCGGTGTATTGGAGAAGTTCGGGAAGGGGCTTATCGACGAGTGGCATGGAAGCTGATTCGGTTTTTCCAGAATCGAATGCAAGTCGAATGAGAAAAAACTTTGCTCATCTTAGAAGAGACGTCTAGTTTTCCCATGGCTGACACTCGAATTGAACGCGATTCCATGGGCGAAATGTCCGTCCCTTCCGAGGCGCTTTATGGCGCTTCCACGCAGCGGGCGGTGTTGAATTTTCCAGTGAGCGGATATCGGTTTCCGCGAGCGTTTATCCGGGCGCTTGGCTTGATTAAAGCAGGCGCGGCGCTGGCGAATCGCGATCTGGGAAAACTGGATCCCAGTTTGAGTGAAATCATCGTGTCGGCGGCAATGGAAGTCGCCGACGGAAAACTGGATGAACATTTTCCGCTGGATATTTTTCAGACGGGTTCTGGGACAAGCACGAACACGAATGCGAACGAGGTCATCGCCCATCGCGCCAGAGTGCTGTCTAACTCGGATCAAAAAATTCACCCGAACGATCACGTCAACATGGGGCAATCGAGCAACGACGTCATTCCGTCGGCAATCCACGTGGCGGCGGCTGAGTCGTTGAAGAATGATTTGTTGCCCGCGCTCGATGCGTTGCATTTGGAGTTGCTCGGGAAATCCGGCGAGTTCTGGGACGTGCTGAAAATCGGTCGCACGCACCTCATGGATGCGACTCCGATTCGACTCGGGCAGGAATTTTCCGGTTACGCCATGCAGGTGGAGTATGGGAAATTGCGTGCGGGAAATGCGATTCGCGCCCTCGAAGAACTCGCGCTCGGCGGCACGGCGGTTGGCACGGGATTGAATACCGATGCGACGTTTTCCGGCAAAGTCTGCCGCACGCTTTGGGAGAAAACCGGGATCTCGTTTCGCGAAGCGGCGAACCATTTCGAGGCGCAAGGTGCGAAGGACGCGCTGGTTGAGGCGAGCGGGCAATTGAAGACGATTGCGGTTTCGCTCTTCAAAATCGCGAACGATTTGCGCTGGCTTTCGAGTGGTCCGCAATGCGGGATCGGCGAGCTCCAATTGCCTGCCACTCAACCTGGCAGTTCGATCATGCCGGGCAAAGTGAACCCGGTGATGTGCGAATCGTTGATGCAAGTTTGCACGCAAGTGATCGGCAACGACTCGACCATCACCTGGGCCGGGGCGAACGGAAATCTCGATCTCAACGTGATGATGCCCGTGATGGCGCACAACATTTTGGAGAGCATCCGATTGCTATCTAACTCGACTCAACTTTTTGCCGACCGCTGCGTTTCCGGGATCGTGGCCAATAAGGAGCATTGCGAATCGCTCATCGAGAAAAGCCTCGCGATGGTGACAAGTCTCGCGCCGATCATCGGCTACGATCTGGCGGCAGACATTGCCAAGGAAAGCGCGAAGACGGGCAAAACGGTGCGCGAGATTTGTCGCGAGCGAAAAATTCTGCCCGAAGAAAAACTCGCCGCCGCGCTCGATCCCGTCAAAATGACCGGGAACCAATGAGCCGCATCGACGCCACTTTCGCCCGCCTTCGCCACGAGAACAAAAAGGGCTTCATCGCCTACATTACGGGCGGCGATCCTGATTTGGATCGAACTCGAATCATTGCCGCTGCACTCGAACGCGCCGGGGTGGATATTCTCGAAATCGGCCTGCCGTTTTCCGATCCGCTGGCCGATGGAATTGCGAATCAACTTTCGGCCCAGCGCGCGTTGGAATCGGGGACGAACGTCCCGAAGTTGCTCGGCATGATCGCGGAATTTCGGAAAACGTCGGAGCTGCCCATCGTGATTTATTCGTATTTGAATCCGGTTTTGAATTACGGTTTCCGCAAATTCCACGAGGACGCCGCTGCGGCGGGTGTCGATGGATTGCTCCTCCTGGATTTGCCGCCGGATGAGGCGAATCGCAGCGCTGAGTTGGGAAATTCATCCGGGTTACAGCGGATTCTGCTGATCGCGCCGACGACTCCGGCTGAGCGGATTGCAAAGATCACCGCGGCAGGCGCCGGGTTTATTTATTACGTCTCGCGCGAAGGCGTCACCGGTGAACAAAGCAGCGTCGCGACGTCCGTTCCCGAGCGCGTGGCGATGATTCGGGCTACGACAAAACTGCCCATCGCCATCGGTTTCGGCGTCTCGAATCCCGAGCAAGCCGCCGAAGTCGCGTCCGCCGGAGACGCGGTCGTGGTCGGCAGCGCCATCGTTAAACGCATCCAGGAACACGCCGCCGACCCGAAGTTGGGCGAGAAAATCTACGACTTTGTGAAGCCGCTCGTTGACGCCGCGCACGGAGTTTGATTCGAGTTGCATTGCACTCAGCCGTGCTTCAACTTTCCGGCCCACAAAATTTCTGCCATGATCGTCATTCTCAAGCCCCACACGCCGCGCCCCGAAGTGGATTTCGTTATTTCTGAAATCGAAAAACTCGGTTACGGCGCCAGTCCGATTTATGGCACGACCCAGACCGTGATCGCGGCTATCGGCGACGAAACGACTCACAACAGCCTGGAATCCCTCAACGTCCTCCCCGGCGTCGAACGCGTCGTTCGCGTGCAAAAACGCTACAAACTCGTCAGCCGCGACGCCCATCCCGAGGACACGATCATCGATGTCGATGGCGTGAAAATCGGCGGCGGACATTTTGCCATGATGGCCGGACCGTGCAGCGTCGAGAGCGAAAAACAACTTCTCGACACGGCCCACGCAGTCAAAGCGGCCGGTGCGACGATTCTTCGCGGCGGCGCTTACAAACCGCGCACTTCGCCCTACGAATTTCAGGGTCTCGGCAAGGAAGGCCTGCGACTTCTCGCCCTCGCCAAGAAAGAAACCGGACTGAAAATTATCACCGAACTCCTCAGCGAACTCGATGCCGAGCATGTTGCTGAGACCGCCGACATCCTCCAAATCGGAGCGCGCAATACGCAAAACTTCGCCCTCCTCATTGCTGCCGCCAAGACCGGCAAGCCCATTCTCCTGAAGCGCGGAATGAGCGAGCGGATCGAGGAATGGCTGATGGCTGCCGAATACATACTGGCACACGGCAACCCAAACGTCCTCCTCTGCGAACGCGGCATTCGCACCTTTGAAACTTACACCCGCAACACGCTGGACCTCGCCGCCGTCGCCATCGCTCGGAAAGAATCGCATTTGCCGGTCATCGTCGATCCGAGCCAGGGAGCCGGTCGCGCTGACCTCGTAAAAATCCTCTGCCGCGGTGCCGTGGCACTCGGAGCCGACGGCCTCCTCATCGAAGTCCATCCGAATCCCGCCGAAGCGCTCAGCGACGGTCAGCAACAGCTCGATCTCGCCAGTTACGCCGGACTTTCAGCGGAGTTAGAGCCGTTTCTAAAAGCGGTCGGTAAGGTGTAGTTATTTTACATGCCCACGGTTTGCGTATCGGTTCGTTCCGATTCCATTTTTACTCCGATGAAGGAAACGAGCCCGCTCACATCCATGTCCGTAATGCGGATGGCGAGTGCAAATTCTGGCTCGCTCCTGCGGTAGGACTCGCTTACAATCGAGGAGTGAAAGCATCCGATCTACGCCAGATCGAGCGCATCATTTTCGAAAACCTGACTAGTCTAACCACAGCATTTCATGAGTATCACCCTCGCTGAACCTGTTCTAATAACCGAGCCTGCTGCATTGCGAGTCTGGGTCGTGGAGCGGACGATTTATTTGGAGCTGCACGATGGTCGGATTGTTGGGTTTCCCGCGGATCGTTTTCGCATTCTGTCCCAAGCAAGTAACGAGCGATTGACGCGAGTGAAGATTGAGCTGAACGGGTTCGCTCTGCGTTGGGAGGAACTGGACGAAGACATCACCGTGCCTGGAGTGGTGGCAGGACGTTTCCAGTTGCCGCCAGCGGGATAAAATCTCCATTTCACTCACACTCCGATGAGAACCGGCGTGCCCGGTTCCACCAACTCAAACACGTCAGCCATCACGGGATTCGCGAGCCGAATGCAACCGTGACTCACCGGCCAACCGAGTTGTTCCTCGTGGTTCGTGCCGTGCAAATAGATATAGCGTTCCCGCGTGTTCGCATTTTCTGAATCCACGCCATCCAGCCAGAGAATCCGCGTGGCGACTTGATCGTCCGGCGAATGACGATTGGCTAATTCCCCCGTGTCCACCCGGCTGCGGAAGACTGCCCCGAGCGCCGCTCCGGCTCCGATTTTTTCGCCGATGACAAAATTTCCCAACGGAGTTCGATTACTACCTGGCTCTGATCCAGTCCCGGCAAACGACGTGGAAATCGCACACGCTAAAATCGGGGTCGCCTCGCGGAAAAGCGTCAATCGCTGTTGGGAAACATGGATCTCGATCCGCATAAAACTGAGCGGAGTCTGATACGACTCGTTTGCAGTTTCCAGATTTCATTTTCCTGTTACGTTCACGACCCGATTTATGAGCAAGCAATATCACGTCGCCATCGTAGGCGCGACCGGAGCCGTGGGAGTCGAAATGATCCGCGTGCTCGAGCGCCGCAACTTCCCCGTGGGTAAACTCACGCTCCTCGCCTCCGCGCGTTCCGCCGGAAAAACTCTCACGTTCAAGGGCGAGCCGATCACGATTCAAGAGTTAAAAGAAACGTCATTTACGGGCGTGGACATCGCTCTTTTTTCCGCGGGCGGTGGCATTTCCAAGCAATACGCGCCCCACGCCGTGGCCGCCGACGCCGTGGTCGTGGATAATTCATCCGCCTTCCGCATGGACCCCACGGTTCCGCTGGTCATTCCGGAAATCAACGGCTCCGACGCCGCCAATCATCGCGGCATTATCGCGAATCCAAATTGCACCACCGCCGTCACCTTGATGGCGCTCCATCCGTTGCATGAGGCGTTCGGCGTCACGCGCGTCTGGGCGTCGAGTTATCAGGCCGTTTCCGGGACGGGCGCGGCGGCGATCATTGAGCTCGAGGAACAGGTTAAAGCCATCGTCAACGGAACGGAAATTCCGCGAAATGTTTACCCGCATCAGATCGCGTTCAACGCTCTGCCGCAGGTCGATTCCTTCCTCGACGACGGCTACACCAAGGAGGAAATGAAGATGCAAAACGAAGGTCGGCGCATCATGCATCACCCGACTTTCAAAGCGTCCGTCACGTGCGTGCGCATCCCAGTTTATCGGGCGCATTCCGTAGCGATCAGCGCGGAGTTTGAGCGTCCCGTTTCGCTGGAAAAAGCCTACGCTGCATTGCGTCAGGCACCGGGACTCAAAGTCACCGATGACCCAGCGAATCAGAAATATCCGATGCCGATTTTTACCGCCGGACAGGACGATTGCGAAGTGGGTCGAGTTAGAATCGATTGTGCGCTCGATAACGGCCTCGCCTTCTGGGTCAGCGGCGATCAAATCCTGAAAGGCGCCGCGCTCAACGCCGTGCAAATCGCCGAGCTACTCGTGTAAAAACGCATGAGCCGATTCGCGTATTTGCTCGAACGCTATCCGGCGTTCACGCAGACGTTTATCGTTCGTGAAGTTGAAGAAATGCGACGTCAGGGCGTCGAGGCTCCGGTGGTTTCGCTGCGCGCCGCAGAAGAAAAAACGGAATCGAGTTTCAACGTAATCTACGCGCCCGAATCCGATGCGTTGGTTGCCGAAATCAAGCGCCGTCGCGCTGCGGGTGAACTGCTAAAAAAGATCAACCAACGCCTCGAAGCCTGGGGCAAAGAACCCGATAAACTGCGCCTCTACGAAGCGATCTGGGTCGGCGACGTTTTGCAAAAACGCGGCGTTCGACACGTCCACGTCCATTTCGCCGGACTCGCCGCCCGCACCGCTAGTCTGCTGAAAGAACTCTACGGAATCACCTTCAGTTTCACCGGACACGCGCAGGATATATTCTGCAAAACCGAGCACAAAATCGACCTCGGCAAACTCATCCGCGAAGCCAAAGCCGTCATTACGGTCGCCGATTTCAGCGCGCAACATTTGCAGCACATTTACCCGGCGATGGCTTGGAAAATCCATCGCGTTTACAACGGACTCGCACTCCCGAAAGCGCAGCCCGTTCGGCGCGAACGCGAGATTCCACTCATCCTTTCCGTGGGCCGGTTGATTCCGAAGAAAGGGTTCGGCGATCTGATTTCCGCCTGTGCATTGCTAAAACAGAGCGGAGTTCGATTCGAATGTCAGATCGTCGGCGACGGCCCGCTCGAAGCCAAACTTCAGGCGCAAATTTCTCAGTCGAGTTTGAGCGATATGGTGAAACTGAGCGGCCCAGAATCGCAAACCGAGATCGCTGAACTCCTCACCCAGACTCGCGTCTTCGCACTCGCCGCCGTCGTCTTAAAAGATGGCGACAGCGATAATTTGCCCACGGTCATCACCGAGGCGATGGCCCACGGAGTGCCAGTCGTTTCCACGCGAGTTGCAGGCATACCGGAGCAAGTCGTCGATGGAAAAACCGGCTTTGTGGTGGAGCCGGGCGACATTCCCGCGCTCGCGGAAAAACTCCAAACTCTCCTCGCCGATATCGCTCTAACTCGACTCATGGGCGATGCGGGATTTGCTCGTGCGCAGTCGGAGTTTTCCTTGTCGGCGACCGTCGCCCAACTCAGGAAACGCCTACCGCTGCGTGCCTGGTGGCAGCTCTTTTAGCAACCCCAGCGCCTGCGCATCCGGGTGATATCGATGGCACGTCGCACAATCGGCTCTAACTCCGCCGTGTTTTTTTTGCGCAGCGGCGTTGAGCAGATCGACCGGCGTTGTCGCGCTCGTCGGCGTGAAATCGAGCGGCCGATGACACTCCACACACGTCGCTTTCGCGGGCATGATGATGTCGCTCGTTTCGGCGCTGGCGTTTGCAGCATGGCAATCGACGCAACTCACATGCGTATGCGCGGCGTGATTAAACCGCCCTTTTCCCAGCCAGCGATCCGCGGAAACCGGCGTCGCGATCTGGTAATTTGCGCGTCCATCGGTGCGGACTTCGTGACACATCACGCACCCCGGAAAAAACGCGCGTTCGCCCGTCGGATTCTGCGCGCGATACGGATTCGATGTTAGGAAAACCTGCTTTTCGAAATCCTCGCCCGACCGCACTCGCTGCTTCAACCGCGTCATCGCGTCGATCGTAAATTGCCGCGCCGCCGCTGGGTTCGTCAGGCCCTTTTGCTTCGCGAGTTCGCCGTATTGATATGGCAGATTTCGCAAATACGTCCGCACGACGTCGGGTTTTCCGTGCGGCAAAATCAGCTCGGTGTGCTCGGGATCAAATTGCAGCGCGTGACACGAAACGCAGTTCGCCTCGAACGTCACCGGCAGATAATCGTCGCCCGTCGAGCCGAGTTTGTGACACGAGTTGCAATCCATTCTGCGGCCGTTGACTTGCGGAATGTCGGCCTGCGCGTGGCGTTTGTGGTTGTAACGAATGACGTTTGGATCCTTCAAACCCGGAGTCTGATACGTGAAATCGGGATGTCCATCGGCGAACGACGCGAAGGTTTTCACGACGTGATTCGCCGGAACCGGCGGTAAAAAATGCACCGCGCCATCGGGAAGTTTGGCGTTGATAGCGATGGAACTCGGATGATTTTCCGGCAGATCGACCCGATGCGCGCTCTGAGCCATGCGGCTGGCGTCGTTGTGACAACCGATACACGACGCGGCGTCGGCTGCTTTCATCGGACCCGGCCCGGCGTGTTCTTCGTGGCAGCTCGAGCACGATCCGGCGCCGACCATTGCGATCTGACTCGAATGAAAACGCGTGGCCAACGAAAACCATTGCGGCGCGTGCTGGCGTTGAGCTTCGTGGCAATTCGCGCAACTGGCATCGACATCGAGTTTCGCGAAAAAGGCCGCCGGTTTTTCCTGAAACGGATTTTGCCCTGACTCGACTCGTTTTTTCCACGTTTCGAGCAGCGGTAGGAGCCGGTCGCGGACGAGTTCGCCGTCACTCGCGTGGTGGCAACTCTGGCAATCGAGGCTGGCGTGCGTCGAGGTGATCGGGCCGGTGTTATAAAACGTCTTTTCGCCCGAGGTGACGTAGAGAAAAATCGCGGTCGCGCCAATGACGAACGCGAAGAAGACCAGCCAGAATCGCAGGCGGCGGAGGCGGCCCGGTTTTTTGAAGTAAGCGAGGTTGCCTTTGTATTTTTCGGCGACCTGCTTCTGCGTTTTGCGGACGGGTTCCATCTAAACAATGTCTCCTCGCGCACAGGTTGCACCTCGTTCCCAAGTTGCACTTGGGAATGCCTTGTCTTGGCAGCTTGGCTGCCTAATCGCTCGACAGGCCGATGCAGTAAAACTGCTCAAATAGGCCCGTTCCCAAGTGCAACTTGGGAACGAGGGAAAATATGTCTGGGCCAGTGACATCTAGTAGTAGAAAACCGTGATCCAGGCGTGCCAGATCGTCATCAGGAGGAGGAGAAACGAGGTCGGCACGTGGACGAGCAGCCAGCCGTGCAGCCAATGGTGGAGGCGCGATTGCAGGTCCATTCGGCGGCGTTCGTCGCACCAATCCTGCGCTTGCGTGGCCACGGCAGCTTGCGTCGGCGAGAGGCGGATTTTCAGCAGGCGAAAGACGTCGTCGGAGACGCTTTGGCGTCCGAGTTTGAGGCGTTTGCCGTTGCGGGAGCGGAGATACGGGAGGATGTCGCTGTCGAAGAAATCGGCGAAAAAGTGGGCGGCGATTTCGTCGGATGTGAGTGCGGCGGGTTCAGCGATCACCGGAATTTCCACGGGAGTTGCAGTCGATTGCTCTGCGCTTCCGCGCATCCCCTGTGGGCTGCCTTCGGCAGGCGATTTGCCTGACGGCGATCTTCGGTTCGCTCCGCTCG
>JAYVOE010000086.1:0-3888 GCA_043758065.1 Spartobacteria bacterium
TTCGTTGGCCTCTTAAAAAATCGAGTCAAAACAAATAAACGCAGAATCTAACGATCTCGCTCTCGCGGCCTAAATTACCGTGACGTTTGCCCAATGACACCTGCTAGTGGGGCAAGCGACGACAGCAGGTTAGTCTCGGAACGGAGCGACCGCGTTCAGGGGCGAAATATTTCGTGGTGGCCCGCGCTGGGGTAATGTGTCCGTTCATGGCACCAGCGTCAGACTTTTGACGGAATAAGCATGTAGTGAATTATCGCCGTAGTTTTTAGGACAGGGGTTCGACTCCCCTCGCCTCCACCATTTCGATGTGACTCGACTCATTTTTTTGGTCGATGCGCGTGTTGGCTTGCAACTCTGTGGGCGGTCATGTTCATTCGTTGATTCCCAGATTATCAATGAAATTTCTTCCCTTCGTCCTGATAGCTACCTTACTCGGATCACTTTCCCTGGAGGCGCAGAATCCTCCCGCTCCGACAAACCTCGTCACCAATGGCGGCTTCGAGCGGTTCAGTGCTCAGGATAATCTCTGGGACGGCGTCTCTGCGGACGGTTATCTGGAAGGCCGCCGCGTGGGCGTCGATGCGCTCGCGGAAAGCGGGACGTTTCGCACCATGGCGATGCCCATTTCGGTCTCCGCGGGAGACATGAACGGCGATGGATTGGTGGATATCGTCACTGCCGATCCCTACGGCTACATGCAGGTGTATTTTAATAGTGGCACAAAGACGGCGCCCGTTTTCACCCATGGCGAGGCGATTTCGGTTTTTCTTTCTGCCGCCCCGGGCGACATCCGGAAGGCGCCTCGCATTAACCTTTTTGATTGGAGTCGTCGCGGGATGCTCGATTTGATGGTGGGCAATTACACGGGTGAACTTTTGTTCATCCCGAACACCGGCAGCGCGACGGCACCGGAATTTCGCCAGCCGCCAGACGTCGAGAAATCGATCGTCAGCACCACAAAATCCGGCGAATTATGGGCCAACCTGACTGCTCCCGCGGCATACGACTTTAATAAGGATGGAAAAGTGGATATCGCTTTGGGCGAAGGCAGTTATTCGGCGAACTCGATCCATTTGCTCGTCAACCAAGGCACCAACAACGCCCCGAAATTCGACGAAGCCAATCGGTTTTACCTGGCTTACGGCGATGGCCGGGAGCATCTCACCCCGACCGTCGCCGACTATAATGGCGACGGCGAGATGGACATTCTCGCCTCAAATCGCGAGGGGAAAGTCGGGGTTTACCTGAACCCCGGTCCGCTTTGGAAACCGGGCGCTGAGTTTAAATTCTCCACCGACATCAAGTTTGGTGCCGCCGATAGCCTTGGAGGTCTGGTCACTATTTTTGCCGTCGATTTGAACGGGGACGGCCTCTTCGATATCTTGATCGGACGCGCCAACGGACGGATTTCGCTCGCGACCAATACCGGAAGCAAAACGGAGCCGAAGTTCGATGCACCGGTGGATATCAAAGGCACCGACATCTGGGGCCGAAACATGCGTGTGCCGAGTGGATGGAATGTTGATGTCGGGCTCGAACGGGGAAATTTCGCCGCCGCGGCGACGTGCTTCACAGACGCCGATGAACCGGGCCTGGCTCCGCCGGAGGGGAAATCCGCCCTGAAAATCGGTTACTTTCTCTCGCCAAACAAAGTCATGAAAGTCCCCGCAGTCGTGGTCCCGGGAAATGCCACCGTGCAGACGTTGTTCATGAATAGCCTGGAATTCGACACCGTGAAAATGCCGGGAAATACCTTCGTGATTCGCAAGCCCTTGCCGGAGCTCAAGATCGGATCGAGCTACATTCTCACTTTTAAATCCAAAGGCGTCTCCGTCTCAGGACTCAAGTGGACGCTCGGCTGGCGCGGGTTTAAAAAACTCGCTCAAGACAAGATCGAAGTCGGGGACCGCAACAGCCAGAAAGTCACCAAGTTCGAGGTGCACGAAGAAAAAGAAGCGACAGGCACACCAGGCATTGGCGGAACTTGGACGGCCAGCAATAAAACATTCACCGTAGAGAAATTTCGCGAAAAAAACCTGTCCGACCTGGTGAAGGTGCCAGCCGTGCTCGAGTTTCGCGGAACGCTCACCCCGAATACCGGCGCATTCTACCTGGACGACGTCCAACTCGTGGAAAAACCGTAGTCAAGTCGCCGGAAGATCAGCCCGTGGGAAGGGCGAACTCCTACGATTAGGGTGTAACTCGACTGAAAAGTTTCCGTCGCAATTCCGGGCACGCGGCACGCCCTCGAGAATCGAATCCAACTCCGATGAGTTTTTCCACACCGTTAATCCCCGGCTTCCTCATGGCCGGTTTCGAATGTTCCACCCCATCGGCTCGCCTCCGGACGCCGCCTCGACCTCATCGCCTCCACTAAACACGACCGCTACGTTGGTCAGGATTATTGCCGCGTCAGAGAGCTCGGCGTCCAGGTCATCCGCGACGGATTGCGCTGGCACTTGATTGAAAAAACGCCCGGCCAATACGACTTCTCCTCCGTCCTGCCCATGATGCACGCCGCCGAAAAGGAAGGCCTGCACGTCATTTGGGACATCTGCCATTACGGCTGGCCCGACGACATCAACATCTTCCGGCCCGCCTTCATCGACCGCATCGCCGCCTACACCCGCGCCTTCGTCCGGCTCCACGTCGAAGTCACCGGACGCGTTCCCTGGATCGCTCCCGTCAACGAAATCTCCTTCTTCGCCTGGGCGGGCGGCCAGATCGCCATGTTCAACCCCTCCAGCAAATACCGTGGCGACGACCTGAAGGCCCAGCTCGTTCGCGCCACCATCGCCTGCATCGAGGCTGCCTGGGAAACCGCCCCCGGCACTCGCATCGTCCACACCGACCCGCTCATCAACGTCATCGGCGACCCCGAATCCAAGCGCGCGCAAAACCGGGCCGAGGCCTATCACCACGCCCAATATCAGGCCTTCGACATGATCTCCGGCCGTTGGAAACCCGAGCTCGGCGGTAAACCGGAATACCTCGACCTCATCGGCCTCAACTACTACCCCAATGTCAATCGGGATCGGAGAACCCAACGCTAAAGCATTGGGCTATTTTCAGGGGATGGGGGCTTCCGACCAGGTCGTCCTCCGAGAGTCCACTGCAACTCCGCTCTGTTTTTGCCGGGTCGGTGCCGAGATCAATCTTGATTTCCGCTCGTCCCGGCGCACGATCTGGCTGCTATGCGGAAATTGCTTGTCGTCGGGTGCGGCTATTTGGGGCGCGAGGTGGCGCGGCGGTTTTTTGAGTCGAGTTGGAGTGTAACGGCGTGGACGAGTTCCCCGGAATCGGCTCAACGCGAGGGCGCGGCCGGGTTTCGCGTGTCGCCGGTGGATATCCGCGATCTGGATTGGGTGCGGCGCATCGGCGAACGCGACGGCCCCTATGATTGGGTGGTCAATTGCGTCAGCTCCGGCGGTGGCGACGCGGCGCGTTATCGCGAAATCTATCTCGATGGCACGGCGAATCTCATCCGCGGTCTCGTTTTTGGCCGGATGCTTTACACGGGCAGCACGTCGGTTTACGGCCAGCTCGATGGCAGTGCCGTGGACGAGGATTCCCCTACGGAAACGACGACGGCGACGGGCGAAATCCTGCGCGAAACGGAGGAACTCGTGCTCGCTCGCGGCGGCATCGTCGCCCGACTCGGCGGCATTTACGGGCCGGAACGTTCCGCATTGCTCAGCCGCTTTCTCTCCGGCGAGGCGAGGCTCGATGGCGATGGGGCGCGCTGGCTGAATACGATTCACCGCGACGATGCCGTGAGTGCGATCGAACTCCTCTCAAAAACCAGTGCGGCCTCGGGTATTTACAACGTGGTGGACGCCGGCGGCCTGACGCAGCTCGATGTTTACGAGACGTTGGCGGCGAAATATG
>JAYVOE010000087.1:0-11099 GCA_043758065.1 Spartobacteria bacterium
GACGCCGAGTTTTTCCAACTTGGCGGCCGCGACTTTGCCAATGCCCCAGATGCGATTGACCGGCAGCGAGTCCATGAAGTCGGCAATTTCGTCGGGGCGAATCTGGAATTGGCCATTCGGTTTGCGCCAGTCGGAGGCGATTTTGGCGAGGAGTTTGTTTGGCGCGATGCCGGCAGACGATGGGAGCTGGGTTTTCTGAAAAATCTGCCGCCGAATCACGTAAGCAAGCGCGGCGGGATCGCCTTCATGCGCTGAAACGTCGAGGTAGGCTTCGTCGAGCGAGAGCGGTTCCACCAAATCGGTGTGGCGGCGGAGAATGGCGCGAATCGACTCGGACTCCGCTCTATAAATGTCGAAACGTGTCGGGAGCAGGATGAGTTGCGGGCATTTTTGCAACGCTTGAAACGTCGGCATGGCCGAGCGGCAACCGTATTTTCGCGCCTCGTAATTGCAGGTGGTGAGGACGCCGCGTTGCGAACTGGTGCCGCCGACCGCGACGGGCAAACCGGCGAGTTCAGGCCGGTCGCGAATCTCGATCGACGCGTAAAAGGCGTCCATATCGAGATGAATGACTTTGCGTTCGGCGAGGTCCACGGTTCCTTTGTCAGCCATGAAGCTAGCACAAAGTGGAGTGGCCATTTTGCGGAGCTAGACGTAAATAGATACGTGCCCCATTTCGATGCAACTCCGATGAAAAAAGCGTCGCCGCCACGGCCGGTGATCCATCCGTCGCGCGGATACCGACCGCAGTCGGACATCAGCGAGTGGCATTTCCAATCGGTCCGCGTGATTGGTCGCCCGATCCGAATGGAAGTCGAACGCAACCCGAACGAAGCGACACGCGACCATTTTTGGATCACGATCAGCGTGGCGGAAATCGGGCCGGTGCTCTTGACCATCAACACGCGCTCGATGCGAAATTTCCGCGCGGGTTTCGACGACCGCATCCGCGTCGGACGGGTGCGGAGTGCGTTTCACCAGGTGCCGGTCGGCGGAATGTCGCGCTCGCGGCTGCTGAATTACGCGTCAATCGAATCGAACTCGAATGTGTTTTACGAATTTTACGAACGCGCCGAGCTGGAGGAATTGCTCCGCGAGCAGACGGAACGCGCGACCTGGGTGCAAGCCTGGGGCGTGGCATTCGCGCGACAGACGCTCGGGGTGCATCAGATTCATTGTCGGAGGGCGAGTTGCGCCGTGGCGGAGGATCTGCAGCAAATGGACGGCGCGCTACGTTTCTACCGCGAGGACGAAGGCGTGGCGGAGATGCTGCTTTTCAAATTCTGCGGGCAATGACGGAAAACTGAGCGGAGTCGCAGTGATATGTGACTGAATGAGGGAAATGTCCGCTTGACTATTGGCCAAGTGAATTTAGTCTTCGCGTCCCACAAACTCTTTTTATGGCCAATACCAAATCCGCTGCTAAACGCGCCCGTCAAACCATCGTCCGCACTCAACGCAATCGCGCTGTCGTTTCCGGGGTGAAAAACCAACAAAAACGCGTTCGCGCAGCCATCGCCGGTGGCAAAAAAGAAGAAGCGCTCAAGGAATCGATCAAACTTTCCTCCGTTCTCGACAAGGCCGCCAAGCGTGGCGCGATTCACTCGAACGCCGCCAGCCGCCAGAAAAGCCGCGTCAGCAAGGCTCTCACCGCGCTCGCTTAGATTTTACCGAGCTTCGTCCGCATGGACGTTCGGTTTGAAGAATGCCTCTCGATTCAGTTCGGGAGGCTTCTTTAATTTCCGGTGAAAATTACCGTGATCTCGAAACCGCCGCAGCCGGAAGGCTCGCACTCCACCACAATCGCCTCGGACCGCAGCGAATCATCGTTATCCGAGGCGGCGGGCGCAAAATCCACCAGCAGCACCGCCCCGATATTGTGCCGCACGTGGGACGAAAAACACATGCCCTCGTCACACAGGCTGACCTCGACCGCCTCATGGCTCTCCACCTCGGGCCGACTGCGCACCACTTTCGTGGAGCGGACCGACCTCGGTTTGGCGAATAAGCGATTGACTTCCATGCGACTGTTTACCCTCCGTTAACAATGGAAAAAATTTAGCACCCGACACCCCCCTGTCAAACGCCTCGCCCACATTCCTATGCAACTCCGATGACTCCTGCTCCCGATTTTGATCGTTTTGGCGGCATCGCCCGGCTTTATGGACGGCCTGCATTGGAGAAATTGGCGGCGTCTCACGTGGCGATCATCGGCGTGGGCGGCGTCGGCTCCTGGGCAGCGGAGGCGCTGGCGCGTTCGGGCGTCGGCCAGTTGACTTTGATCGATATGGACGACGTCTGCGTGACTAATGTAAACCGGCAACTACCCGCGCTGGATGGCGAAATCGGGAAGTCGAAGGTCGAGGTCATCGCCGAGCGAATGCGGAAGATCAACCCCAGAATCGAATGCAACTCGACTCTGGAATTTCTCACGGAATCGAACGCTGATCGACTGCTCGATGGTGGCTACAGCTTCGTGATCGACGCCGTGGATCGGATGTCCACCAAGGCGCTGATTATTAACCAATGCGTCGAACGAAAAACGCCCGTCCTCACCGTCGGCGGCGCGGGCGGACGTCGCGATCTCACTCAGATCAAAATCGGCGATCTCGGCATCACCGGCGGCGATTTGTTGCTGAAGCAAGTGCGCAAAAAACTCCGGCGCGACCACGGCTGGGAGCGTGGGAACAATCAGCTTTACGACGTGGCTGCGGTCTATTCCGCCGAGCCGCAAATGTTCCCGTGGGCGAACGGCGATGTTTGCGCAACAAAAGAGCCGGAATCGAATCTGGCAATGGATTGCGCGAGCGGATTCGGCGCTGCGTGTTTCGTTACCGGCGCATTCGGTTTTGCCGCCGCAGGCGAAGTGGTGCGCCAGCTAACTTTTCAGTCGAGTTAGATAGGATTCTACGAGTTCGCGGCGATTGGATTTTCCACGTTCGGTTACGGGAATTTGTTCCAGCAACCAGACATCCGACGGCACCTGCCACGGTGCGAGCGAATGACGGCAGACCGCTAGCACTTCCTCCGCAGCGACGTGGTTCGTCTCCACAATCGCGATAACTAGTTCACCGCGACGTTCGTGCGGAATGCCGCAAACGATCGCTCGCGAAACACCGGGGATTTTCTCGATGATCGACTCGACGATTTGCGGATCGAGTTTCTTTCCAGTGATGTTGATAAAGTCCGAGATGCGCCCCGTGATGCGGTAGCCGTGCGATGTTCGCTCGACGAGATCGGATGGATGGAAACTGCCATTCTGCAACGCGTCATTTTCCGCCGATGGAATGTAGCCGAGGCCGACCGCTGCGCTGCGAACGGTGATGCGATCGTTTTTACATTCGAGTTCCACTCCACTCATCGGTTGGCCGACGAAACCTGGCGGAAGATCGACTGCCTCGCTGGCGTCGTAACAAATTCCGCCGCACTCGGACGCGCCGTAGAAGGAGTGGATTTTGCGCCCGTTTTTCCGATGAAATTCGACGGCGAGTTCGCTGGAAAGCGGCGCTCCGGCGGTGAGACACAGGCGGACGGTTTCCGGTAATGTGAGCTGTAACCGCGCCAGGCTTTGATAGAGAACCGGGATGCCCGCGAGCACCGTGGCGCGGGTGGCTGCGAGCCCGGCGATCATGGCCTGGGGAAGATTATCGCGCGCGATCACGAGCGGGATGCCGCAGGTTAGGAGCGGTGTGAGGAGATTGCTAAAACCGTAGGAGTGGGAGAGCGGAACCGCGCCGTAATTCACATCGCTTTCTAACAATCCCATCGTCGCGCAGATGTTGTCGGAATCGGCCAGAATCTGGGCCAATGTAAAAGCGATCAGACGCGGCGTTCCGGTCGTTCCTGAGGTGACTTTAAACAAACTGGTTTCTGTCGAAAAACTCACATTCGACTCGAACTCGCATGGAAAAATTTCTGATTCGACTAACAGCCCACTCGCGCTGGCCGTTTGCAGAATCTGCGTTGTTAGTTCGCTCCGCAACGACGCGTCGAGCGGCAATGCTATTTGCCCGTTCCGCCAGATCGCGAGCAGAACGGACGGCCATGTCGGATGGTTGCCAAGTTGAATGCCGATGACCGCGCGAGTCGGAAACCCGGCGAGTTTTTCCTGCCAAACCCCACTCTCGCGCTCGATCTCTGTAAACGTCTTCAGCACACTCCCACTCGCATCAAAAAGCGCGGGCCGATCCGCCTTTTTCTCCAATACTTCGGCCCAACGCGACAGCAGGGAATCAGGCAAACAGGACATCGCTGAACACTCGACAAGGCGCGAGGAAATCTGACAAGGTGGAAATTTCTCTTGCTCTTTTTCCGTGAAACCGGTTGTCTTTTTTTTGTGTTGGCACTGATGTTGGAACTGCCGAATTCCCTGGATGGATCGCACGCCGGTTTTTTCCGCTGCGGACCTTCTTTCCTCGGGCGCGTCGATTCCCGTCTGCGGTTCGCGCCATTGGCGGGAGCACCGGTTCCGGCGATTGGAGCGACCTCGTGAGCCACATGAGTTTGTAATTTTCATGGTTATTCCGGGGGGCGAAGGCCTGGGATGATCCTCACAATCCCCCGCTGCGATCAGCCAACTGATCCTAATAAAACACATGAAAAAGATAATCCTCGTCATGGGGGCAAGCATGCTTGCGCTCACCAGCATCGGCTCCGCAGCCCTCCTCTACCAGTATCAGGCGAACACCGACCCTAACACCCAGGGTTGGACCGACCCAGCCAGCAACGTAGGCATCACCCCGGGGGCCATCATCGACAGCGGCACGCCAGCTTGGTCCGTCGATGACCAAAGCACGACTTTTGGGGCAACTTACGCGGTGACTCCAACCACCTCGGATATCTCCCTGACCACCAGCCAGGATTGGAAATTGAGCGTGACCTTGCGTGTTACGCAAAAAAGCGACAGCCCGGCCGGAGCGATCATTGCGCTGTATCGTGACGGCACCAAGAGTTACCAGATGCACTTTGGTTCGGATCCGTCCGCCAACCCCATCGTTGTGTTGAGCGACGGCGTGGGGCCCACCAGCGGACTATCCTACACGGTTCCCGGGAGCATTGGCTATAACACCTACGACCTGATTTATTCGCAGAGCGCCGGGAGTGCGAGTCTCTACGTTAATGGTTCCCCGACGCCGTCCTTAACGAATTATTCCGGCTTCGCCTTTACAACCAAGAATCTGGCTTGGGGATCGGGATCATCGGCGGATACCGGCCATGGGAATTTCTCTGCGGTTTCGCTTTCGACCGTCCCTGAACCATCGACCTACGCAATGCTCTGCCTCGGCGCGACCGCCTTTTTTGTTGGCAGGCACCGGCGCAAGCAAGGCCTCGGCGTTCTTTGAGCTCATTGCCGGAAGGAGTCCCGACGGAATATCCCCGAGGGACTCTGAAAACTGTTTCTGAGCCGAGTTTCATAGAAGTGTAATTATTTTTCGTTTTGCGGGTTGTTTCTGAGCGGAGTTTCATGGGATTCTTGGCTCCCCTATGAGTAAAACCCCCGCACCGCAGTCTGACGACAAACGCGTTTTCAAACCCTCAAAAGAGTTTTCCAAGGCGGCGCGAATCGGTTCGCTGGCGGAATACCGGGCGCTGTATGAGGAATCGATTTCCAAGCCCGATAAATTCTGGGCGCGCGAGGCGAAGGAGTTGCTCACCTGGGATGCGAAATGGTCGAAGGTGCTGGATTGGAAATTGCCGTTTGCGAAGTGGTTTGTCGGCGGGAAATTGAATGCCTCGACCAATTGCGTGGATCGTCATGTGACGAATGGTCGCAAGAACAAGGCGGCGATCATCTGGGAAGGCGAGCCCGGTGAAAAGCGCACTCTGACTTACCAGCAACTCCAGCGGGAAGTTTGCAAATTTGCCAATGTGCTGAAGCGCAACGGCGTGAAAAAGGGCGACCGCGTGATTATTTATCTGCCGCAGATTCCCGAGGCGGCAATTGCGATGCTGGCGTGTGCGCGATTGGGCGCGGTGCATTGCGTGGTTTTCGGGGGATTTAGCGCGGAGAGCATCAAGGATCGGATCAACGATAGCGGTGCAACTGCGATCATCACTGCGGATGGCAGCTACCGGCGCGGGTCAATTGTTCCGCTGAAGAAGAATGTAGATGACGCGTTGAAGAATCTCGATGTGATCAAGCGCGTGATCGTTTTCCGCCGCGCTGGAAACGACATCCATATCGAGGAAGGCCGCGACGTTTGGTGGCATCGCGAAATGGAATACGTCGATGCGAATTGCCCCGCGGTGTCGCTCGATAGTGAGCATCCGCTGTTCATTCTTTACACCAGCGGTTCCACGGGAAAACCGAAGGGGATTTTGCACACGACCGGCGGGTATTTGGTGGGGACGAGTTGCTCGATGAAATATGCCTTCGACCTGCGCGACGACGATATTTACTGGTGCACGGCCGATGTCGGCTGGATCACGGGCCACAGCTATATGGTCTATGGTCCGCTGGCGGTGGGCGCGACCGTTTTGATGTATGAAGGCGCGCCGAATTGGCCGGAGCAGGATCGTTTTTGGAAGATTATCGAGGAATACAGCGTGACGATTTTCTACACCGCACCGACGGCGATTCGGAGCTTCATCAAGTGGGGCGATGAGTGGGTGAAAAAACATGATTTGAGTTCCATCCGACTCTTGGGAACAGTCGGTGAGCCGATTAATCCGGAGGCCTGGATGTGGTATCACAAGCTGATCGGCGGCGAACGCTGCCCCATCGTGGATACGTGGTGGCAGACAGAAACCGGCGCGCTGATGATTACGCCGCTGCCCGGTGCGATTGCGACGAAACCAGGGACGGCGACGCTGCCATTCTTCGGTGTGGACGCAGCGATTGTGGACGACAACGGTGCGGAAGTCGGGCCGAACGTTGGTGGAAAATTAGTCATCCGCAAACCGTGGCCGTCTATGCTGCGGTCCATTTACGGCGACAAAACCCGCTACAAAAAACAATACTGGAGCGAGGTGAAAAACTGCTATTTCACAGGCGACGGCGCGCATCGGGACAAGGACGGATATTTCTGGATCGAAGGGCGTATTGACGATGTGTTGAACGTGGCAGGCCACCGCCTGGGCACGGCAGAAGTCGAAAGCGCACTCGTGTCACATCATTCCGTAGCCGAGGCAGCGGTCGTGGGTCGTCCCGACGAAATCAAAGGCCAGGGAGTGGTCGCATTCGTGACTTTGAAAGAAGGCCAGGAAGCCACCAAGACGCTCAAAGAACAACTCCGCAAACACGTCGGCGAAGTCATCGGACCGATCGCCAAGCCGGACGAAATCCGTTTTGCCGATGCGTTGCCGAAGACCCGCAGTGGAAAAATCATGCGGAGACTCCTCAAACAAATCGCGGGCGGCGGCACAGTTACTGGCGACACGACGACATTGGAAGATCTGAGCATTCTCGCGAAGTTGCAGAAAAAAGACGAGTAGCCCGGTTTTTTCAGCGGAGTTGCAATCCATTCTGTGTCTCACTTACGGCACGATTTCTGCATCTTCTCCATGAAATAAAGCAATTCCCCCCGCTCGTCGTTCTGGCGTTCCTAGCCATGGCGTGTTCTCTAAGCGCCGTGCCGTGGCGCACTTTGCAGCCGGGTGATTTCGTCAATATCCACAGCCAGCCGGGTGGTTATCATGAGAAAATCCAAATTTCCGCCAGCGGCACGGCGGCGTGCCCTAAAATTTCCAGCGGAGTTCCAGTGGACTCAGCGCTTTGGGCGGTAAACTAACAATCGCAGGCCATTTAGACAGACCAGCACCGTGCTGCCTTCGTGGCCGATCACGCCGAGCGGAAGTGGCAGGTGGAACCCGAGCGCAGCTACAATGAGAACGACGATGACTAGACCGGCAAACACCAGATTTTGGATCAAGACCCGTCTCGCATGACGCGCCATGCCCAAAAGCAGCGCGATGTTTTCCAACTTGTCGCCCATCAGAACAACGTCCGCGGTTTCCATAGCGACATCGGTTCCGGCGGCACCCATGGCCACGCCGAGATGCGAAGTCGCCAGCGCGGGCGCATCGTTCACGCCGTCGCCGATCATCATCACCGTGCCCTCGCGTTTGAGTTCTCGGATCGCTTGCAATTTATCCTCCGGCAACAACTCCGCGCGAAACTCATCCACGCCCGCTTGTTTTGCGATTGCCGCAGCGACAATTTTTTCATCGCCCGTCAGCATCACGATTTTTTTGATGCCTTGTGAGTGGAGTTGCATCGCAATCTGCCGCGCCTCGGGTCGCAACGTGTCCGCCAACGCGAAAACGGCGCAAACTTCCAGGCGAGTTCCATTGCGCCCGTCGCGCTGACCCATCCAGACGCAGGTTTTCCCATTGGTTTGCAGTGGAGTAAGAGAGAAATCTTCCCGGCCAATCGCGTTCAGCTCCGCAAAAAAACGCTCGCTGCCGACGATAAATTGGATGCCGTCGATGTTCGCCTCCGCGCCTTTTCCCGGAGTCGATTGGAAGTCCGATGCAACGGGCAATTCGAGGTGCAGACGTTGCGCCCCGGCGACGACGGCACTCGCGAGCGGATGTTCCGATTTGGATTCGAGTGCGGCAGCAATCGCCAGCCAACGACGCGCTTTTTCCGGCAGCGGTCCGGTTCCGACAACATGACTTCCGTCGCGCAAAACGATGTCGGTGACCGTCGGTTTTCCAGTGGTCAGCGTGCCGGTTTTATCGATGGCGACGATATCGACGCGAGCCGCTTGTTCGAGGTGCGCGCCGCCTTTGATGAGGATGCCACGACGCGCTGCGCCGCCGATTGCGGAAAGAACCGTCGCCGGCGTGCTGATAACCAACGCGCACGGCGACGCCACGACCATCACGGTCATCGCGCGATAAAATGCCACCGCAAAACTCTCGTGCCAGCCGAGCCACGGGACGAGAAAAACGAGGATCGTCAGCCCGATGACTCCGCCAGCGTAATATTGCTCGGCAGTTTCGAGGAAACGTTGCGTGCCGGATTTCTCTGCCTGCGCCTCGGCGACCATTTTTACCATGCGAGCCAGAGTGGAATCTTCCGACTTGCGCGTGACAGTGATTTCCAATGCGCCCGTCTGGTTTAGCGTGCCCGCAAACACGGTCTCGCCAATGGTTTTCGCGACGGGCATCGATTCGCCCGTCAGGCTGGATTGATCGACGCTGCTCGTGCCCTCGGCGACGCGACCATCGACCGGCAGCAATTCACCCGGACGCACGATAACGACGTCGCCCGGCTCCAATGAATCGACCGGGACCATCTCGGCGAGGTCCCCATTTTTCTTCAGCGCTTTGTCGGGTCGCAACGTCAGCAACGACTCGATGGCGCGCCGGGTCCGTTCGAGCGCGTAGCTTTGCAGGACGTTGGAAAACGAAAACAAAAACAACAAAAGCGCTCCCTCAAACGGCGCGCCGACGACTCCCGCTCCGAGGGCGGCGAGGACCATCAGGACGTCGATATCGAGCGTCTTTTCCTTGAGCGACGCGATGGCGGAACGCACTCCGGCCTGACCGCAAAACAGATACGCGCCGATGTAGAACGCGTTGCTTTTTCCCAGCGACCGCTCGAAAAACCATCCGAGTAAGAGGAATATCAGGCCGACGGCGCAGGAGAGTTCCTCGTTCAGCTCGCCCGCGCGCACCTTCTGGAAAAAACGCAGCGGAGTTGCAGTCAAATGCGTCTGAAACGGCCCGATCTTCGCGCCCGCTTTTCGCACGCCTTCGAGGACATTCGCTTCAGCGGAAATCGCCGAATCAAACGTCAGGCAAAGCACGCGGCCGATATACGTCGCCGTCGCGTGACGCACACCCGGCACTTTGGAAATGCGACGTTCCAGTTTCGCCGCCGCCGCCTCGCACGCCTCGCCATCGAGCCGCAGAATCGTCCGGTGCAAACCATCGGGCCGGATGTGTTCCAGCGCGATCGTGCGCAGGTCGTTTTCGGTGAGTTGCGCCGGGTCAAACGCGATCTCGACCCGCTCGCCGCCGGCGATCTGCTTGATGTCCACGATGCCTTCGTAGTCGGTGATCGATTGAGGATTTTTCATACGCAGCCCGACAAAAGGACCACAGTTCGTTCTCTTGTAAATAGCCGCAGCGCTTTCCCGCTCGAAACGCGGCCCGCTTCCGCCAGAAAAAGACGCGTGCCAGATTACGATCTAACTCCGATGAAAAAACGGCCCGCGCTCATCGTTGCGATCTGGCTCCTGCTCGTCTCGACCTTGGCCGCCGCTCCCCTGCCCCGCATCGGCGCCACGGAAGACGCCTTGCTCAACCGCACGCTGAGCCGCGACGACGATCTCGGCATCCTCGGCGGCGACATGCTGACGGCCCTCGGCGCGATCATCGATTACGAAAACGACACGCTCTATTTGCGGTCGGCGCGCTCGAAAAAATAGCGCGCCCGATTTTCATCGGAGTTCCAGTCGATTCTTAAAATTTCTCTGTGCCCGCGGTGTCCTCTGTGGCTAGATTCCGCGTCCCATGCTTACCATTCGCGATCTGAAAGTTTCCGTCGGCGGACGCACCCTTTTCGAAGGCGCGTCGTTGCAAGTCAATTACGGCGAACGCGTCGCCTTGGTCGGGCCCAATGGAGCGGGAAAATCGACGTTGTTCTCGGTCATTCTCGGCAAAAACGATGCCGATGCCGGTGCTGTCGAGCGCGACGAATGGACGATGATCGGTTATTTGCCACAGGAGTCCGAACCGATTGGTGAGGAGACGGTGCTCGATGTCGCGACCGGTCGTGCTGGGGAAATAGCCGCGCTAGAATCCACCCTAAGTCGATTGGAAAAAGCGGGCACCGTTGAGGGCGCCGAATACCTCGAAGCCCACGCCAAACACGAGGCGCTGATCGACCCGCAGATCGAGGCGAAGGCGAAAAAAATTCTGCGCGGGCTGGGTTTCAAAGAAGAGCATTTCAATCGGCCCGCCAGAGAAATGTCCGGCGGCTGGGTGATGCGCGCGCATTTGTCTCGGTTGCTCTCGATGGAGCCGGATTTGTTGTTGCTCGATGAACCGACGAATCACCTCGATCTCGTGTCGTTGCTCTGGCTGCAGAACCACTTGAAATCGTATTCCGGTGCCGTGCTGATGATTTCGCACGACCGGCAGTTCAT
>JAYVOE010000088.1:0-3791 GCA_043758065.1 Spartobacteria bacterium
GGGAACGCCATTTGTCTCGGCAGTTTCACTGCCAGATCGTTTCCCCCAAAATCGGACATCACTTGAAATGAGCGTCCAGGCAGCCTAGCTGCAAAAATAGGTGTGTTCCCAAGTTCAACTTGGGAACAAGGACGCGCGCTGGCGGCATAAAAAAAAGACGGCCCGTTTCCGAGCCATCCCTTCTTTCTGAATCGACTGGAACTCGACTCTGTTTTTCTACCCGCGGACGAGCACCGACACCACCTGGCTGGGCACGCCGACGGGCGCGTCTTTGACGTAAGCCTGTCCGCGCAATTCCCATTCTTCCGGCTGGCCGGGAGTGGTCAGCGGGATGTGCAACGTGGCCGGAGTCGCCATGAAGCGGCCGAGTTCTCCCCAGGCGGACGTGCCTGTTTTGCGGCCTTGGAAACCCATCGCGTCGATGTTGCCAGCGGCTTTGCGGAATTTCAGCGACACCGTGGCCGACGACGGGCTGGTCGCCCCGAAAATGATCGCCTGATAGGTCACGGGGTTGAAATTGTCGGCCGGTGCCTCGATGCCGAGCGTGGCACCTTGCACGAGGGGATCGTAGGCGCTGGAGTTTTTTGCAATCTGCACCCAGGCAGCGCGACGTGCCTCGATGCCGACTTAAAGGCGGAACCAGCGCTAAAAGCACTGGGCTATTTTCAGAAGGCGAACTTAAGTCGCCCGTTTTAGAGTGCGATGAAACTCCGCTCAGTTTTTCCTCGTCGCCAGAGTCCGCTGGAACTCCGCTGAAAAATTATTCCGGCAGTTTACCGATTTCCTGCTGCGCGTCTTGCGACCAATAGCTAGTCGGGAAACGCTGCACGATGTTCTCGTAAATCTCGCGGGCTTTCCTGGCGTCGCCCGCTTTTTTCACGAGCCGCGCCTGTGCCGACAAGGCCGCCGGAGCCGCTTCGGTGGAGCTGAATTGGCCCGCGATGTTGGCGTAAGTCTGCCTGGCTTTGGCCGTTTCGCCTTTGAGTTCGAGCGTGCCCGCGTAGCTCATCCAGCCTTGGGCGATGAGCGGATGGCTGGCCGATTTCTGAATGAAATCGCCGAGGACGGTGAGGGCTTCGTCGATTTTGTTTTCGTCGCGCAATTTGTCCGCGAGCAAAAGCTGGGCGTTGCCAGCGACGACGCTCCCCGGATATTTCTGAATGATCGACTTCCAATCATCGGCAGATTTCGCCGCGTAAAAGGCCGTGGCTTCTTCCGCGCGAGTCTGGTTTTGCTCGTAGGAATAGAAGATCCACGAGGCCAGCGCGATCAGCGCGACCACCATGGCGGTGAGGATTTTGCCTTTGTTTTCTTCAAAGAAAAAATCGGCTTCCAGACTGGGGTCGATGATTTGCGGTTCGGTCACGACCGCGCGGGAAAGGGGATTGGCCATGTTAGGCTCCGACCTCGGCGCGGGCTTCGTCGGCGAGCGCGGTGGAGAGGTAACGTTCGCCGGTCGAGCAAGCGATGGTGACGATGAATTTTCCTTTGTTTTCTGGCCGTTTGGCCAACTCGATGGCGGCGTGGACGTTGGCCCCGGAACTGATGCCGGCGAGAATGCCCTCTTCCTTGGCGAGGCGGCGCGCCATGGCGAAAGCTTCGTCGTTCGTCACGGTGATGACTTCATCGACGATGTCCATGTGGAGGTTGTTCGGGATGAATCCAGCGCCGGTGCCCTGGATTTTATGCGGGCCGGGTTTGAGCGGTTCGCCGGCTTTGCTCTGGCTGATGACGGGAGAATCTTTAGGTTCGACTGCAACTGCGATGAAACCGGGTTTGCGCGATTTAAGCACTTCGCTGACGCCGGTGATCGAGCCACCGGTGCCGACTGCGGAGACGAAGATGTCGACCTTGCCGTCGGTGTCGGCCCAGATTTCTTCGGCGGTCGTTTTAGCGTGAATCGCGGGGTTCGCCGGGTTGTTAAACTGCTGCGGCATCCATGCGCCGGGCGTGTTGTTGACGATTTCCTGTGCCCGGGCAATCGCGCCCTTCATTCCCTCGGAGCCAGGAGTCAAAACCAATTTCGCGCCGAGCATCGCCAGCAAGGTGCGGCGTTCCGTGCTCATCGTTTCCGGCATCGTTAAAATCAATTTGTAGCCCTTCGCCGCCGCGACAAATGCCAGGGCGATGCCGGTGTTTCCGCTCGTCGGCTCGACGATGGTCGTGTCGGCTTTCAGCGTGCCGTCTTTTTCCGCTGCCTCGATCATCGCAGCGCCGATGCGATCCTTGACGGAGCCGAGTGGATTAAAATATTCGCACTTCACCGCGATCGTGGCGTCGAGGCCTGCAGAGATGCGGTTGAGTTTGACCAGCGGAGTGCGGCCGACGGTTTCGACGATATTATTGTAGAGCATAGGAATTTGTCGCGTTGACTGTTGGAGGTTTCTTAGTAAAGGGAGCATTAAGTGACACAAACGCCGTGAGACTTCAAGCGCGGGCTTTGTGAAACATGACAACAACACTCAACTTTCATCCCTATGTCCGACCTCATTGAAAAAAGCGACCTCAAAGAATATCTCAAGCGCATCCCGGAATGGGATCTCGAAGGCAAAAAGATCGAACGCACGTTCGAGTTCGACGATTTCAGCGAGTCGATCGATTTTGTGAACGGAGTTGCAGAGATATCGGAGGAATCCGAGCACCATCCCGACATCGACGTTCGCTGGAACAAAGTGAAGCTCATTCTCTCCACCCAGAACAAAGGCGGCCTGACCGATCTGGATTTCGAACTCGCCGAGAAAATCGACAACCTCGTCGGCTAAAGATGCCCGCAGGCGTCGGCTGGCGGAAAAAATTTCAGGCGAGTTGCATGGTTATCGCTCTGGTGGCTGGCGTGCAGTGGTTCATTCACTGGCGCACACGCCCGCCGGAGCCGACGATTCCGTTTCCGAAAGAACTCCGCGACATTCCGCCCTAGCCCAGTGTAAAAAGACGCCATGCGTTTGATTCCCTGGCTGATCGCCCTCCTGGCTTTCGCCTTCGGCTACAGTCTCTGGCGAGTCGAGGATCGCAGTCCGCTCATCCTGCAAGTGGACCGCACGTATCAGGATTGGTTGATCGACACGGCGCAACTCCCCAAGCGCGATCCGGTTCCCATCGTGCTCGTGGAAATGGAAGACGCCGACACGTGGACCGCGCTGGAATATTCCCTCTTTCTCAAAGCGCTGCCGGTGGAAAACGCGCCCGTCGTAGTCATCGAATCGTTGCCAGCCACGGAGAACACCGCTTTCAGCCGCGCCTTCAACCGCCTCTCGCTCCAACAGCCGCGCCTCGTGTTGCCGGTGCAGCTTTCCATCGACCGACCTGCCGAGCGCGAAAATCAATGGTGGCTGAAAGGTTGGCCCGCCGACTCCGCGGAAGGTGACATGCCCCAATTTCAATCGGTGCGTGTCGGCCCGCCCGAGCCGCTGCGCGGGAATGTCCCCATCGGAGTCGCCAATTCGCCGCGTGATACAACTCGAACTCCGCTCTTTTTTCGCGTCGGCGGATCCAATATCCCATCGCTCGCCCTCCGCGCGTCCATGCTCGCCCGGCGAGTCAGCGACGATCAAATGCACTGGGACAACGGACTTTTACTCGGTCGCCAGCGTCTCCCCGTCGATGCAAATGGACGAATCCAAGTCGATCTGAATTTCCTGCCAGGTATCCCACGAATCGCCTCCACCGATCTCCTGCTAAAACTCAGCGGCACCGAAATCCCCGGACATGATCTCGTCACCGCCGAGCAACTCCAGGGCGTCCTCATTCTCGGAAATCTCTCCAATCGTGCCCACACCATTTCGCGCCCCAAC
>JAYVOE010000089.1:0-26560 GCA_043758065.1 Spartobacteria bacterium
TCTCCGCTGCGACCTTGAAAATGAAGTGATTATCCACAATCTTCGCCCTAATCAAATCTCCCCTGCAAACCTTCACTTAAATCAGCGGTTCCTTAGATGTGAATGGCGAGGCCTTCGGCGGCGGCGGTGGCTTCGTGGACGGCTTCGCTCAAGGTCGGGTGCGCGTGGATGGTAGCTTCGATGTCTTCCATCGTGGCCTCCATATTGATGGCGAGTCCGAGTTCGGCGATCAACTCCGTGGCTTCCGCGCCAATGATGTGGGCGCCAAGGATCTCGCCGTGCTTGGCGCCGAAGATGAGTTTCACGTAGCCCTCGATTTCTCCGACTGCCATGGCTTTGCCGCTGGCTTGGAAAGGGAATTTGCCAACTTTGACGTCGAGGCCTTTTTCTTTCGCCGCACGTTCGGTGAGTCCGACGCTGGCGACTTGCGGATGGCAATACGTGCAGCCGGGGAAGATGCCGACTTTCTTCGGTTGGTGCGCCTTGTCGAACATGCCTTCGACGGCTTCCTTCGCCTCAAAGCTGGCCACGTGCGCCAGCCAGGGCGGCCCGATGATGTCGCCCGCCGCGTAAATGCCGGGGATGCTGGTCTCGTATCGCTCGTTGACTTCGATGTAACCCCGCTCAGTTTTTTTCAGATCGATGCCGCCGGGAATAATTGGAGCGACGCCAATCGCGACGAGACAAACGTCGGCTTCCAACACTTGTTTCTCTTTGCCCTCGATCGAAATTTTCACTCCAGTTGCAGTCGTTTCTGTTTTTGCGACCTTCGTGTTCGTGAGGATTTTGATGCCTTGTTTGACGAGCGATTTTTCCAACGTAACGCTGATTTCGCTGTCCTCGACCGGTAGAACGTTCGGCATCATTTCGATGACAGTGACCTGTGTTTTGTAGGCGTTGAAGAAATAGGCGAACTCGATGCCGATTGCGCCTGCGCCAATGACGATGATGCTCTTCGGTTGCTTCGCTAAAACCATCGCCTGTCGGCTGCCGACAACCGTGGTGCCGTTGAAGGGAAACCCGGGTAGTTCACGCGTCGCCGTGCCGGTGGCAACGAGGATGTTTGGCGACTCGTAGGTTTCAGTTTTGCCGTCGCGTTTTTTGACTTCGACTTTGCCTGCGCCCTTGATGTCCGCGTCGCCGAGCACATAGTCGATTTTGTTTTTCTTGAAGAGAAATTCGATGCCGCCTGCGAGTTTGTCGGCGATGCCGCGCGAGCGCGAAATGACTTTGCTCCAGTCGTAAGTGAGGCCCTCGAACTTCATGCCGAGATCGTCGGCTTTGTGCGTCATGAGGTGATAAAGCTCGGCGTTGCGAAGGAGCGATTTGGTCGGGATGCAGCCCCAGTTCAGACAGGTGCCGCCAGCGCGATCTTTGTCGATGCAGACGACGCGTTTCCCCAGTTGCGCGGCGCGAATTGCCCCGACATATCCGGCGGGTCCGCCACCGATCACGATCAAATCATAAGAAGCCATAGGCGGACAGATTGGGCGCGGACGATGGAGGCGTCAAGTCGTGGACAGCCTTGCGCGTTTTCCATCGGAGTTGCAGTCGAATGTGTGCTTCACATGGCGACGTTTATGGGTATCGTGCCCGTCCCATGAAATACCGCACCCATTCCTGCCAGGCTTTGCGCCCGGATCACATCGGCCAAACCGTCACGCTGGCCGGTTGGGTGAATTCGCGGCGCGATCACGGCGGGGTCATTTTTATCGATCTGCGCGATCGCGACGGTCTGACGCAAGTCGTGTTTCGCCCGGAGGAATTTCCCGCGATTGCGGAGCAGTCGCACGCATTGCGCGGCGAGGATGTGATTCAGGTTTCGGGCAAAGTTTCCGCGCGCTTGAGCGGAACGGAGAACGCAAAATTAGATACGGGTTCCATCGAACTCGTTGCCTCCGAATTGACCGTGCTGAACAAGTCGGACGTGCCGCCGTTCCCATTGGACGATCCGAAAGTGAACGAAGATTTGCGGATGGAATATCGCTATCTCGATCTGCGCACGCGGCACATGCAGGAGAATCTGAAGTTGCGTCATCGCATCGTCAAAGCGACGCGGGATTTTCTCGATGAAGCCGGTTTTCTGGAAATCGAAACGCCAATCTTATCGAACCCGACTCCGGAAGGCGCGCGTGATTTTTTGGTTCCATCGCGGCTGACGCCCGGGAGCTTTTACGCGTTGCCGCAAGCTCCGCAGCAATACAAGCAGTTGCTCCAGGTTGCAGGATTGGAGAAGTATTTTCAGATCGCGCGTTGCTTCCGGGATGAAGATTTGCGCGCCGATCGTCAGCCGGAATTTACCCAGATCGATATCGAAGCATCGTTCATTGATGACGTGGAAATCCAGACGCTGGTGGAGGGAATGCTGGCTCGTGTTTTCCAGAAATCGAAGGGCGTGGAAATCGCGACGCCGTTCCCGCGGATCACGTATCTGGACGCAATGAACCGGTTCGGATCGGACAAGCCCGATCTCCGGTTCGGAATTGAATTAGTTGATCTGGCGGACATTTTTCACGCGTCACAATTCAAGGTTTTCCGCTCCATTGTGGATGGCGACGGGACGATCAAGGCGCTCAATGCGAAGGGCGCGGCCGAGGTGCTGAGCAAGGAGCAACTCAAGAAATGGGAGGAGTGGGTGAAAACTGAGTTCGGTGCGAAAGGACTCGCTTACATCCGACTCAAGGACGGAAATTGGGAGTCGCCGATCGTGAAGTTTTTCTCGGAGGAAGAGAAGGCGGCGCTGGCTGAGCGGATGCAATTTGAGGACGGCGATGTCCTGTTTTTTGGAGCGGACTTACAGTGGATTGCAGTTTGCGAAGTGCTCGGTCGCGTGCGATTGCGCGTCGCGGATTTGCTGAAGCTTGTCCCGGAAAACGCGCCGTTGAATTTCCTCTGGGTGGTGGATTTTCCTCTGCTCGCATTCTCGCCGGAAGACAACAAATGGGTCGCGGTGCACCATCCGTTCACGCGGCCGAAAGCTGAGGACATGGCGCTGCTGGAGGCCGGAGATTTTGGGAAAGTTCGGGCGGTTGCCTACGATGTGGTGCTGAATGGCGTGGAACTCGGCGGGGGCTCGATTCGTATTCACGAAAAGGAATTGCAGACGAAAATGTTCGGCGTTCTCGGAGTGACTGCGGAGGAGCAAGAATTGAAATTCGCCCACTTGCTGCGAGCGTTCAGCTTCGGCGCGCCGCCACATGGCGGGATTGCTTTGGGACTCGACCGGTTTGTGATGCTGGCGGCTGGAGCGTCAAGCATTCGCGAGGTGATTGCGTTCCCAAAAAACAACCGCGGCACGGATCTGATGACGCAGAGTCCAGTGGAAGTCGAACCCAAATTGCTTCGCGAAGTTTACATCCAGAGCACCAAGAAAAAGGAAAACCAGAGTCCGCTCTAACTCCGCTGACGTTCCAGAAGCGTGACCATGATCGCGCTGAGGACGATGAGCGTTTCCTCGGATTCGGCGACGGTCTCGCTTTCTTTCGTGATGGTGAAACCGCTCTCGAGAAAGGTGCGTTTCTTGATCAGTTTCATCACCACGTCTGAGGAAGTTGCGCGTTTCACCGCGTAAATTGGATTCAAGAAATAGCCGGTGAACATACCCAAGATCGGGATTTCGCCGAGCAATGCGTCGAAGATTCCAGAGAGCGGATTGGTTTGTTCGAGCTCGAAGAGTGGCATCTCACTCGCGTCAAAAATCGTGTAGTGCGCGGCGAACAGACTCCGCATCCCGGAGCGTTTGATCGCGCCAACAATCTCGCCAGATGGCAGCGTAAATGTATAGCGCGCGGACCAGTCGATCACCCGATCGGCGTTGATGTCGTAGAGATGCTGTGCGCGGCTTTCATCACGGAAAATTTGGACCGCTTCCTTGAATTTAAAAAGCTTTTGCCGCACATAAAAAAGTGGCTGGCCGACCGCATCTGTCACGGATATCTGCGGCGCAAAAGCGAGAATCTTAAAGGTGAGTTGCAGCGGGTGGTTCATGCCGAGAGACGAGCAGGTGACCGGAGAGTTGTCGAGAGAATGCCGGCGGAGGGGGTCGAACCCACACACCCTTACGGATACAAGATTTTGAGTCTAGCGCGTCTGCCAATTCCGCCACGCCGGCTTCTCTGAACGGACCGCGAAATTACCGGGATTCAGCAGGTTTGCAAGGACTTTGCCGGGACAAAGTGCCCGATTATTCTTCAGTCGAGTTACGGTCGATTGTGCGGCGCCCGGTGAAAACTTCCTGGAGCGAACCGCCCACGTGTTTAAACGCATTTTTGATGCTTCGCCCGGTTCGAATCGCAGTCCGATGAATTTTCAACTCGGGCGAATCGCTCTCACTCTCCGGCTGATCGTCTACGCTTTCGGTTCGTTCGACGGGTCGCTCGTCTTGCACGACATAATCGCTAGATGGTCCGGCAGAAACTTCGCGACGACCAACGATGTTTCCACTGTCGGCCGCGACTCGCAACGTCTGCACTTCGTCGCCGGATTGATTGAAAAGTTGCACACGCCAGATGGGCGCACCGGAATCGTCCGCCGATTCAAGGCGAAAATTTGCCGTGGAAAAACGAATCCGCTGCCGCACGGCCTCGCGTTCTGCGACGATAAAAGCGCCGTCTGAGTCGAGTTGCAGTCGATTCAGGTTGACCGGGCTGGCTGCCCCGTCCGGCCCGCGCATGGGCGCACGCTGACTAACGATCTCGCCACGGCGGACTTCGATCTCGCGATAACCGCCGCGCGAGCTGCTGTCCTGAAACACGAGCGTCCAGTCGCCGGGCTGGCTATTGCCATCTTTGCCCTCTAGCAGCAACAGGTTGTCGAGAAACGCTTCGCCCCGGACTTTGCCGACGACGTTGAGAGCTTGATAGGCGGTTTGCTGGGCGAGCCCAGACACGGTCAGAGCCAGGAGAACGAAAGCGGAAAATATCTTCACGGCTTAGAAAAACATCGCCGCCGTTTTTCGCAACTCTTATTCCGCAGGCAAAATCAGGGCCTTTTGCTCATCGCGCCCGTGGCAACTAGAACGATGCCACCGCCCAGCGCGAGGTAGCCGAGAAGCGGCGGCAGGGGGAAGTTTTCCTTCTTGTCGACCGAGGCTTGCAACGGCCCGAGATCGAGAACTTTCTCGCGTTTGGTGACGCTGAAGCCGCCGATGCTAAGGACGATGATGCCGATGATAATTAGGGCGATGCCGACGATGGTGGGTGTTTTCATAAGGTTACGATTTTAACGGGACTCGCATCGAATTGGATGTATCGAAACCGTCACCCATGGGGCGGTGCCTCTGCGGCAATTGTTTCGAGATACCGTCGATAAGGACTCTGCGGCAGTTTGGAAATGATCCGACCCAAATCCGCGAGATCGATGAATCCTTGATACAATGCGATCTCCTCGAGGCAGGCCACTTTCAAACCCTGCCTGTTTTCCAATGTGGCAATATAATTAGACGCTTCGAGCAGACTCGCATGCGTCCCCGTATCCAGCCACGCCATGCCGCGACTGAGCATTTTTACGTGGAGTTCGTTCCGGCGGAGATAGGTTAGATTCACGTCCGTGATCTCCAATTCACCGCGTGGAGACGGTTTTAGATTCCGGCAAATGTCGACGATCTCGCTATCATAAACATATAGGCCAGGCACTGCGTAGTGGCTCTTCGGGTTTTGCGGTTTCTCTTCGAGGCTGATCGCACGACCGCTTTCGTCAAACTCCACCACGCCATAGCGCTCGGGATCGCTGACCTGATAGGCGAAGACGCACGCGCCGTGTTCCATCTGGAGCGCCTCGCGGTAGAAGTCGAGGTTGCCATGGAAAATATTGTCGCCGAGGACGAGTGATACGCCTGCAACTCCGATGAATTTTTCGCCGATTAAAAAGGCTTGGGCGATGCCGTTGGGCTCCGGCTGGACGGCGTATTCGATGTTCATTCCGAGCGAACTCCCATCGCCGAGCAAGTGCTGAAACATCGGCGTGTCTTTCGGTGTCGAGATAATCATCACGTCGCGAATCCCACCGAGCATCAGCGTGCTCAGCGGATAATGGATCATCGGCTTATCGTAGATTGGCAAAAGCTGCTTGCAGACAATTTGCGTGAGAGGATGCAGCCGCGTTCCCGCGCCGCCAGCGAGGACAATGCCTTTTTTCGAGGTAATCATCCCGATCTTATAGGCGGAAATCCCAGTGAGTGGACACAACAAAAGCTGGGTGGCTGGCAGATGAAATAGAAGCCCTCAAAGTTGGCGAGGCGCGATAACAGACTGAGACTTCCGCAACAACTTTTCATCGGAGTTGCAGTGAAATCACGGCGGATTGCTAAGTTGCGAAAGCAAGAACGATCAGATTGTTAGTTGCAGACCCATTTCCTCCCCCATGTTTTATAAAATGTCGAAAGCGATGTCTGGCGCGACGCCAAAATTCCGGAAACGTTGCGTTACGCCGGAGTCGGCGCGATGCGTTTTCCCGGCGGTGCAGAGACGGGTTATTACCACTGGCAGCATCCCGGGGTGAATGGCTACGAGGATTTTTGGGAACCGGCGGCAGATCGTGCAAAGATTGATCCCAAAGTAGGACGATTTCAGGCGGTATGGGTGGCCCCGGAGAAGTGGGATGCGAATACGTTGTTCATGAGCATCGACAATATCTGGCGCAATGCCACGCGTTGGGAGCCGAGCCGATTATTGGGATTAATTTGTCTTCCGGGATGAAATACGGACGCCACGAGGATGGGGTGAAGGAGGCGTTCGAATTGATGCGGCACTGCCGTGATACGAGGGTTATCTACTGGTATCTCGACAATGAGCCGTGGAACCAGGGAATCACGAACTACACGTTTAAAGGCAATGAATACGCCACGGAATGCGCGCTCTACGGCGAAGCGATTAAAAAGGAGTTTCCCAACGCGAAGCTGATCGCGAATCCCACAACGGAAAACGCAGATGCTGGCGTGATCAAATCGTTCTTACAAATCGCCGGCAAGTTTGTGGATTACATCGACGTGCACTGGTATTGGGGCTGGGGCACGTCGTCGTTCGATCGCTGGCTGGATGAGCCTCCCTCTTACAGCGCGGCGATTAATCGAATCCAGACGACCTGCCGGGATTCGGGTTTTCCGAAAATGGGCGTGGTCGTGTTGGAGTGGAATGTGGTGCCGAGTGACTGGAACGTCTCGTTTTCACCGTCGTCAAATGCGGTCATCCAGGGTAACTTGTTGCTGGAGTTTTTGAACCATGGCGCGGAGCTCACTTGCCGGTGGCCCTTGCTGTGGCGGACTTCGCGCGATGCCTGGCCTGAGCAAGATGTTTTTCAAAGCGTCGTCTCATCGCTGCCGCCGTATGGGCGGACGCTTTCGGTCGAGATGTTTCGTATGTTCTCTGCCGTGCGAGGACGCAAACTCGTCGCTTGCGAATCGAGTGCTCAGAATAATTTAGTCTCCGCGGCGGTGGATGATCCCAAGGCGGGGACCACCACCGTGTTTCTGGTCAGTCGCAGCCCGTTGCGCCGCCGGATGACGGTGGAATTTGAAAAAGCTACGACTGGCACGGGCCGCCTGGAATCGATTTCCGTGAAAGACAACAAGCTTCTCACGCAAGACGGATTGCTCGTTCGCGATGGGAAAATGGAGTGCTTTATCGAGCCTTACTCACTCAACGCCCTGACCGTTCGTCTGGCCCGATAGGGCTGTAACTCGACTGAAAAAATTCCCATGATCAACACCACTCCGCAGCACGATCGCGTTTCATTTCGGGAAAAATTGGCCCTCGGAGTGGGTGCGCTCGCCGCCTTTTTTGGCTACGCTGGAGTGAGCATTTTGGCGTATCCAGTTTACAATATGATCCTCGGCGTCAGCACGGCGTGGATCGGCGTGGCGCTGATGATCCCCCGCATCTGGGACGGGCTGATTGATCCGATTGTCGGTCGTATTTCGGACAACTGCCGTTCGCGTTTTGGGCTGCGGAAGCCATTTATCTTCATCGGAGCGTTGGTCATGGGGCTTCTTTTCGGGCTCATCTGGAGCGTCCCAGCCGGATGGAGCGACACGATGAAAATGGCGTTTTTCATCGTGATGCAGTTCTTGTTTTTCACGGCTTACGCGATCTTTGCGGTGCCTTACAATGCGCTGACTTACGAGATGTCGCCGGACTATCACGAACGGACGCGCGTGATGGCTTTTACGGCGTTTTTCCATAAGCTGGGGGAGCTGGCGAGCGGATGGATGCTGCCCTTTGCGGGACTGCTGAGCGCGGCATTAATCGTGGGCGCCACGGACTTAAACATGTCCGGCATTCGGGCGATGGGCTGGCTGATCGGGATCGTCATCATGGCGGGAATTGGAATCATGCCCGGACTTTTTGTTCGCGAACGGTTTGCGCATCAGGCGGAAAAACAGAGCCAGGTGAGCGTTTGGAATAGCCTGAAGGGTGCAATGGAAAGTTCGGCGTTTCTAACACTCGTCGCGATCATTGTGCTGAACACGCTATCGGGCGTTTTGGCGATGGGGATCGATCAATATGTGCTGGTCTATTTCATGAATCACGGCGACATGGCCACGGGCTTGCTCCAGAAGGGTTTGCTGACGTCCGGCTACGGCATTGTCGGTTTTGCGGCCATCCCGTTGATTACCTGGCTGGTTGCGAAGTTTGGCAAAAGCGGCTCACTTTATTTCGTCTACGGCTTGATGGTGATCGGCGGCTTGGCGAAATGGTTCATCTTTACTCCGGGCCATCCGATTATTCATTTGGGTAAGGTTGCTATCGACCCGGTCATTTTGCTTGATCCGTTGCTCTGCGGTCCGATGTGGGTTGCGGTCAAAATCATGTTGTCGTCGATGATGGCCGACATTTGCGATGAGGACGAATTGAAGCACGGAATGCGGCGCGAAGGGATGTTTGGCGGCGTTTTCGCGTGGGTTGAAAAAATGGTTCTTTCCCTGGCCTATCTCGGAACCGGCCTCGCGTTATCGCTGGCTCATTTCGACGCTGGGTTGGGCGGTGCTCAAGCGCCGGAAACGTTCACGCGGATGCGGCTTTTTCTAGCCGGTGCGCCTGCGCTGACGGCGGTTTTTGCTCTGATCGCCCTGCGATTTTACCCCATCGACGCGACCCGCGCCGCCAATACGCGGCGACAATTGGAAGCACGCCGCGGTGCCGTGGAAGTCTAGCGGGCAGCATGGGTGAGCTGAGCCATTTGATTCGGTTCTAACTCCGTTCCGTTTTTGCCAGCGAGATGAACGGAGCCGCCCGGTAGGGCAGCAGCCCACTAGTGGGTGACGTCGTGGATTTTGTCGCCGACGTTCTCGGCTCCGTGCTCGAGGGTTCGGCCGATTTTATTCGCGGCATTCTCAACGCCGTCACCGACTTTTTCCGCGCCTGCACGTGTATCCACCACCGGCGTCGGATGGGCCGGCGCGAGCTTCACGCTGGCAACCGAGAATCGGGCAGTCTCTGCGGCGCGATAGGTCTGCAAATTCGTCAATTTTCCCTGGGCTTCGGCACGATCCTGGCCCGTGGTTTTGGCGACGCGTTCCTCCAATTCCGCGATCTCACCGTCGAGATCCGCGAACGTTTTTTTCACTTGAGCTGCATTCGTATCGGTCGGGCTGGCGACGTAATTATCGACGGCAGCTCCCAGTTTTTTAGTTTCCAAAGTGGACGTCGGCGCGTCTGGAGTCCAATGTAAGTCGACTGGAGTTGGCGCTTCGATCGTGACGGTTTTGCGCTCGCAAGCGCCCAGGGAAATGGCTGCCGCAATCGCGGCGGAGGTTAGTAGTTTGTTCATCGTAAATTAGATTACGAAAAAACTCCCATAACCGGACGTATCGCTCTAAGCCGATTGAAAAACGGCCGCTTCCGCCGAACTCGGCCAGCGGACTTCTTCCTGGCCGCAGAGTCGTTTTGTAAGATCGACCGGATCGCCGATGCGGACTTCGCGCGGATCGACTTGATACGACCAAACCTCGAAATATTGCAGCATCGTCGGGCCAAAAAACGTCCCGAAAGCGCAGCTTCCCGCGTCGTAGCCGGACGAAATTCGCACCCGACCTCTCCGCGGTTTCAGGAAACGCGCATCGAACGTCTGCCAGCGTCCGTCGAGCCAGACCTCCATATAAGCGTGGAAATCCATCGGACGGCGATCGTCTTTCCAACCAATATCGCTGACGTAACCGCTGACGTAGCGCGCGGGGAGATTCATCGCCCGGCACAGCGCCACGGCGCAATGGGCAAAGTCGCGGCAGACGCCGTAGCCGCGCTGGATAACGTCGTTCGCAGTGATAAATGGGCTCCCCGATTGGGTGCGATACTCGATGTTTGCGTGAATCCATTCGCAAATCGCCAGGACTCGACTCAACCCCGGCTGAAAATTCCCAAATTTCTCCCAGGCGAAATTGGCCAGCCGATCCGAATCGCAGTAACGCGACGGCTGCGTGTAACGCAAAACGTCCGACGGCATTTGGTTGATCGGCACCCAAACGTCGCTCCAAAACGTGTCTTCGCGCACGCTCGGCACCATCACAATCGCGTCGTAAGTCAGGAAATGTTCGCCCGGTTCCAGGACCATCCGGTAAATAACGTTGCCATGTTCGTCGCGATATTCGGTGACGGACGAATCGCGTGAAAGTTGGATGGATTCCTGGCGAATCGATTGCGTCGGCTCCTGTTGCGGCTTCAAAATCGCGAACGTCGGGACAACGTTGTTCACGGAATAGACCAGCTTGCACCCGACGCGAGCGGCGAGATCGAGGACGGGTGGTGTGGTGTTCATGGTTGGTCTAAATTGCCGAGCTAATCGCGGGATGGCGTCCGCTTGGTTGCCCGTAATTTTTTGATTCGAGTTCCATCGCATTCACGCGGGAACGACGACGCGCGGCGAATCTGCCACGGATCGAGAAATTTGCCACGGGTTCCGCCTTTTTCATGGGCAACATTGCGGAGCTTGGGCATTTTACGCCATGCCCGACGACCTTGCCGCCTTTTGCGAATCCATTTTGCCGGAAACGTTGGAATTCCTGCGTGAAATGGTCGCGGTGAATAGTTTCACCGAAAACCGAATAGGGATCGCGGAGAATGCGGAGATTATTTGGAGAAAGTTCGCCGCGATGGGATTCGAGCCGACGACGAAACAAGCGGAAAATTTTTCATTTGGGTCGCATTTGGCTCTGCGCCAACCGCCGGTCAATGGGCCGACTGTCGCGTTGCTCTCGCACCTCGACACCGTCTATCCGGCGGAAGAGGAAGCGCGAAACCAGTTCCACTGGGAAGTGATCGGCGACCGAATTTACGGGCCGGGTACGAATGATATCAAAGGCGGCACAGCGCTGATCTGGATGACCCTGCGGGCGTTGGAACACGCTGCGCCGGAGACGTTTGCGAGCACGAACTGGGTGATCTTGTTGAATGCCTGCGAGGAAGTCGTTTCCGAAGATTTCGGAGATTTTTGTCGCGAGATTTTGCCTGCGGACACGCTCGCGTGTTTGATTTTCGAGGGCGACGGAGGTGAACCGGGTGAGGTTTCGTTGGTTTCGTCGCGAAAGGGACGCGCCGCATTTCGCGTCGCGGTCGATGGCAAAGGTGCTCACGCCGGCACGCAGCATCACACCGGCGCAAACGCGATCGTGCAGCTCGCGGATTTCGTGAAAGACGTAAGCGCACTGACGGATTACGAGCGCGATTTGACCGTGAGTGTTGGCCAAATTTCCGGTGGGACGGTTCCCAATCGAGTTCCACACGAATCAGCGGCGTTGTTTGAGATGAGGGCCTTTGATTCGGCGATCTACCAGGAAGCGCGAGCGAAGATTCTCGCGTGGAATGGGCGTTCCACCGTTTCGGCATCCGACGGCTCCAGTCAATGCCAGGTGCAAGTGAGCGTCGTGCACGAAACCGTTCCCTGGCCAAAAAATGCCGCCACGGATCAGCTGCTGGCCATTTGGAAAACCGCTACCGAAGAAGCCGGGCTAGTCTTCAAAGCCAAAGATCGCGGCGGCCTCAGTGATGGAAACGTTATCTGGACCGACTTCCCCACCATGGACGGGCTCGGTCCTCAAGGCGAAAACTCCCACTGCTCCGAACGCGATCAGGCCATTGGAAAAGACGCGGAATGGGCTTCGGCGCAGTCATTTGCAGTGAAGGCCAGAATCAACTGCAACTCGCTTCAAAAGTTGCTCGTGGGCCGTCAGTGAACTGTTATACCGAGAAAGAGCGCCAAATCAGATGCATTTGCATTTCTGTGTGATAGGTTTTGAACAACACGCCCCAGAATGAAATTATTATCTACGTTCCTAAAGAGTATTTTCTTTTCAACTGTTATCGGCCTATCAGCAAATGCCCAGTCAGTGGTCACTGACCCAGTGGGGTTTGTTACAGTGACAGCTGCAGCTGGCACAGGATCTACAAAAACAACTACTGTTTTATCGTTTCCCCTGCTTGGGACCGCTTCTATCTCTGGAGTCGCCTTGGGGATTATTACTGGAGTAGGGACCAATACGATTACTAATTCTAACGCTGGATGGGTTGCGGGTGATCTTTCAGTAGCTGCCTCACCATACGTCGTTCAGATCACAAGCGGGACAGCAAAAGGGCGTATTTTTCTGATTTCGTCCGTGTCTCCAAACACGACAACGACCGTCACATTGGATTCGTTTGAGGCGGGCCAGACTAACCTAACCTCCCTTGGAATTGTAGCTGGCACCGATACCTATTCGGTCTTTCCTTGCGATACTCTTTCGAGTCTTTTAGGCACTCCGGCTACAACAAGTGTGCAGGGGGGGACGGGAACTGGAGATGCTGATGTGGCCCAATTATTTGTCAGTGGGGCGTGGAGGCAATATTTTTACAGCACTGCTGCAGCAGCATGGGTCCGAGTTGGCCCTGGCACGGTCTCGAACAATGTGCCAATCCGTCCTGATACCGGTCTTATCTACACGAGGCTTGCCGCTACTCCGTTGAGTTTGACTCTTCTCGGGCGCGCGCCGACTTTATCCCGTCAAGCAGGGGTTTCAAATTCTGGGGTTACCTTTGTTTCGAATTCATGGCCTGCTGACATCACGCTGGGTAACAGTGGGATCAATGCCATTCCTGGGTGGGCTAGCGGCGCGTCTGCAAGCGCAGACGTTATCCAGATTTTTGTTGCCGGAGCTTGGCGCCAGTACTACAACGATGGGACTAACTGGAGGCGTGTTGGCCCAGGCACGCTCAGCGATTCCGTAGTGATTGCGACTGGCACTTCCTTTATCTTAAATAAGAAGGGGTTAACTACAGGATTATCGGTATTATCGCAGACATTGCCCTATACACTTTAAATGAAATACACTTCAACATTCGGCGCCTTAGTCGTCTTCTTCGTTAGTATTATTAATGGATTCTCCGCCGTCACATTGACCGGTTTTGGAACCGGCGAATTTTCCAAGACATTCTCTGACTTCACCACTACACAAACTGCAACCACGTTCAACATATCCGGCACCGATTTCGGGCTTAGTCTATATGGAACTATTTCTCCAAGCCCTATTAATATTTTTGGAAATACGGTTAGCCTTTCGCTAACGGGAACGTTTACCGGCACTGCAACCTCCCCATTTCAAATAGATCTTTTTGATAATGCAGGTAATGATGTTCTTTATCAGGCGAATTTTAGTGCCTTTACTCAAGGGGTTGAATCTACTGTGACTCTTCTCCCCGTCGTCGGAGGTACCGGAGTTTTTAATAACAACGTCGTTTCGATTGGTTTATTAACTTCTGGAACTGGGAGTAGCGTAAATTTAACCCTGAATAACTTAGCGGCGGGGCCAGTTCCTGAACCGTCTACGTGGGCCTCGCTAGCTTTTGGAATTGGTGTTCTGAGTTTAGTAATGCGTCGCAAACGCAACCGCGTCGAATAAGATTTATTTCTCGGTGGCTGAACAACTCACCACTTCAAAAATGCGCTTTCCGTCAGTGGGGCGCATTTTTTGTTACCTGATCTTGGCGGTGTTTGCGTTCTATTCGGTTTATCCGATCACGCATATTGTGACGATATCGTTGCGACCCGGATCAAAATTATTATCCACGTCACTAGCCTTCATTCCTCAAGGGGCGACGCTTGAGAACTTCCGTCAGCTTCTCTTCGATACGGATTTCCTTCGATGGCTGGGAAATTCCGCACTGATTGCGCTGACTGTAACAGTCACTGGAGTTGCACTCGCTTCAACGGGTGCTTATGCCGTCTCCCGCTTCAAATTTGCTGGCAAATCCAAGATTCTCACCAGCCTGCTCGTCACGCAGATGTTCCCGGCAACGATGCTCTTGCTGCCACTCTACCTCATCCTCATCAAGCTAGGCCTGATCAATTCTTATCTGGGTGTGATCGTTATCTACACGGCCACGGCCCTGCCATTCTGCATTTGGCAATTGAAGGGTTACTACGACACCATTTCCCGCTCATTGGAGGAAGCCGCATCGATCGACGGTTGCTCCCGCTGGCAAACTTTCCGGCTGGTCATTTATCCGCTTTCGCTGCCCGGCGTGGTCATCACTGCCCTGTTTTCCTTCATGACGGCGTGGAACGAATACGTTATCGCCGCGCTTGTCCTACAAGATTCAAAGCTATTCACGCTGCCCGTCGGCCTCCGCATGTTTCAAGGCAACATGACCACTCAATGGGGTCTCTACGCTGCCGGTGCGTTGATCGTTTCCATCCCTGTGGTTCTCATGTTCCTTTTTTTGAGCCGCTACCTCATCGGCGGGATGACCGCAGGCGGCGTTAAAGAATAGCTAGTCGGCTTTCGGCTCGCCGCCGTTTCCACGAATTTTGCGGAGGTCCGGCTTGGCAAATTCCTTGAGTTTAGTCCTGATAATCTCCGCCCGCAGATTGTCGCGCTCATCTGCCGAAAGCTTTTGCTGAGTCCCCTTTTGTAAATGCGCTGGCTGCGTCTCCATAAACAGAGCATCCACCGGATGCCGACAATCCGCGTCGAAAAACCCCAAGTCGATTCCAAGTCGCATCACGGACAGCAAGTTCAGCGCCTCCTTGCTTGTCATCGAATAGGCAAACGTCAGCGTGCCATACGCGCGTCCGATCTGATCCAACAACGTATTCGCCCGCTTCTCAACGAGGACGGCTCTCGCATTTTCCTCATGCTCAATGATCTTCTCAATCACTTTCGTGAGATTTCCAATGATCTCCTCTTCTTTCTGCCCGAGCGTGGTCTGGTTGCTAATCTGGAACAGATTCCCCATCGCCTCCGTGCCTTCGCCATAGAGACCACGGACGGCCAGGCCAATCTTATTCACTCCTTGCACGACCCGATTGATCTGCTCGCTCAAAACCAAACCGGGTAAATGCAGCATCGCCGACGCACGCATTCCCGTGCCCACATTCGTCGGACACGCCGTCAGATAACCAAGCTCGCGGCTGTAAGCAAAATCGAGACTGGACTCTAACTCCGAATCCACGGAGTCGATCATCTTGAACACGTTTTTTAATTGGAGTCCGGGGCGAATCGACTGCATCCGCAAGTGATCCTCCTCATTGATCATGATCGCCAACGTCTCTTTTTTATTCATCACCACCGCACTGCCGACGCCTTTTGCGGCGTGTTCACGAGAAATCATGTGACGCTCCACCAACACCTGTTTCTCCAACGCGGTCAAATCCTGGAGTCCGATGGAAGTCGAATCTTTCATCACTGACAGCGCTTCCACCGCCGGACGAATCAGCTCCAGCGTCTGCACACGTTCGGCCTTCTTGGCCCAGCCAGGAAATGGTAGCCGCGCCAGATTTCGCGCTAGCCGCACCCGACTCGTCACCACAATGGATTGATTTGGCCCATCATTGGACGGCCAATCGCCAGACTTGGAAAGACGGTTGAGTTTCATCGCAATCTAAAGTGAGGCCGCGGGAAGTTGTTCCATCTGGCGGATTTCGTCGCGCAGCTTGGCGGCGAGTTCGTAATCCTCGTCGGCGACGGATTTCTGCAAATCAGTGCGCAGATTTTCCAGCCGATTCGTCATCTCCACTTCGCGAAATTGCCGCTGCGGAACCTTGCCCACGTGGCGCGTTCCCTTGTGCATCCCACCGAGGAGCGGCTGCAATTGATCGGCAAAAGTCTCATAACAATCACTGCAACCGAGGCGACCCGTTTTCTTGAAATCCGCCTGAGTAAACCCGCATGTCGGACACTGTCCTTCGGCCGTTTCGCCCGATTTTCCAACTGCCAATTCCTGATTCGTGCCCAGCCCCAACAACAGATCCGCCAAGGCAAAACCGGTCGGGTCGGTTACTCCATTTTTCTTCGAGCAAGATTCGCACAGGTTCAGCTTCTGCATTTTTCCGTCCACAATTTGGGTGAGAAAAACGCTGGCTTGTTGGGATTTGCAAGAGTCGCAGAGCATGATGGAAGTCCGCTGAAAATTTTCAGCTTAACGGAAAATCGGGGTCCGGCGGCTTGGTGTCAAATGGCGAATCCACTCTAAGTCCGCTCACTTTTTCTGATGGGTTCGCTGCCAGATGCGATCGGCTAGGCAGCGCACCGCGAGCGCCGTCCAGCCAGTCTGATGATTCGCTCCCAATCCGCGTCCGGTTTCGCCGTGGAAATATTCGTGAAACAGCACGTAGTCCCGAAAATTAGGATCATCCGCGAACGGCCAGTCGGCGGACTCGAATGGCCGTTTTCCAGAGTCGTCGCGCAGAAAAAGACTCCCCAGCCGCGCCGAAATGTCCTTCGCGATTTCACCCAAAGTCCGCTCATTTCCCGAACGCGTCGGATACTCGATCTTGAAGCTGTCGCCATAGTAGCGATGGTAGCGTTCGAGCGCTTCGATGAACAAATAATTGACTGGGAACCAGATCGGCCCGCGCCAATTCGAGTTGCCGCCGAAAAGCCCCGAAGTCGATTCACCCGGATCGTAACTGACGGAAGACTCGCCGCCATCAAAGGCGAAGGTATAGGGATTTTTTTCATGCCACTTCGATAGGGATCGGAGGCCGAACGGGGAGAGAAACTCCTCCTCGTCGAAGACATACGACAACGTCCGCCGCAACCGGTCGCGCGTCGGCATCGCCAGCAGTAAATAATCGTGCGGCTGCGTGTTGTCTTCGAGGTAACTGATCTTCTCCGAGAGGTCGCCGCGATGCCGGAGAAACCAGCGCGCGCGCTTGGCAAACCCCGGCAATTTTTCCAGCACTTTCTGGTCGATCAACTCCACCGCAATCAGCGGCAACCAGCCCACCACCGAGCGGACTTTCAGCGGCTGTCGAGCGTGTTCGGACAGCATCTGATCGTAGTAAAACCCGTCTTCCTCATCCCAAAGTCCGCACTTATCGGCTCCATTAATCGCGTCGCAAATCCTAATGAAATGCTCAAAAAACTTCGACGCCATGTCTTCGTAAGCGGGCCGCTCCAAGGCGAGTTCGATCGCCATTGAGAGCATCGTGCCGCAGTAAAACCCCATCCAGGCGGTGCCGTCTGCCTGTTGAAGTTTGGCTCCGTTCGGCAGCGGTTTCGAGCGATCAAAAACTCCGACATTATCCAATCCGAGGAAGCCGCCGGAGAATACGTTTCGTCCTTCATCGTCTTTCCGATTGATCCACCACGTGAAATTCATGACCAGCTTCTGGAACGTCCTCGCCAGAAAATCCCGATCCCGCTCACCTTCGACTGCGGAAATTTTATAGACCCGCCAGGCCGCCCACGCGTGAACTGGCGGGTTCACGTCGGAAAGATTCCACTCGTAGGCGGGCAGTGCCCCGTTCGGATGCATATACCATTCGCGCAGAAAAACGAGCAACTGCTGCTTGGCAAACGCCGGATCGATCTCCGCCATCGGGATCATGTGAAACGCCAGGTCCCAGGCCGCATACCAGGGATATTCCCATTTGTCTGGCATTGATATCACGTCGCGATTGAAGAGATGACGCCAGTTGTGATTTCGCAAATGCAGACGACTTTCCGGCGGCCTTGGCTGATTGGCGTCGCCATCGAGCCAGTCATTCACGACGTAATGGTAAAACTGTTTGCTCCAGAGCAAGCCGGCGTAGCACTGGCGCATCGCGGCGGATTCTTCCGGCGTTGCGCCGGTGCTGAGATGGTGAGTGTAAAACGCATCGGCCTCGGCTTTTCGTTGGATGAAAACCGTATCCGCTGAAGTCGGCACCATCGGTTTTTCATTTGAGTTAGGGCGTAATCTGAGCCGCAAATTGACGCTAATTTCGCCGCCCGCCGGGATGATTATGGAATACCAGGCGGCAGTTTTCGTTCCCCGATTTTGTGGAGAAACAGCGTCCATTTCGCCATTCACGACGCGGCGATGGAATGCGTCTTTGTAGTATTTCGTCGAACCCGGCGCGCCATAAAGCAGCGGCGTGTTGGTCTCGTTTTCTGTGAAGAGCCATTGCGGTGTAACTCCGTTGGAAGTTTTTTCCGCCGTGAAAGTGAAGTCTTCCAAGTGCTGATGTTGCGTGTGGACGATGCCGTTTTCCAGCCAGAGAACGGGCTTCAGGCTACAGCCTTCGTGTTCGCAACCCCAGATCCAGGAATTGCGAAACCAGAGCGTCGGCAACAAATGGAGCGGCGCTTCTTCGGGTCCGCGGTTGTGCGCGGTGATGCGGATCACGATGTCGTTCGGATCGTTTTTCGCGTATTCCACGAAGACATCGAAGTAGCGGCTTCCGTCGAAAATGCCGGAGTCTTCGATCTCGTATTCGGGCTCGAGCCGCGTTCGCTTGGCGCTTTCTGCGACTAATTTTTCATACGGGTAAGAGTCGTATGGGTATTTGTAGAGCGCCTTGGAATAGGAATGGGTGGGCGTCGAATCGAGGTAGTAATAGTGCTCCTTCACGTCCTCGCCATGGTTTCCTTGAGGGCCGGTGACGCCGTAGAGTCGTTCCTTCAGGATCGCGTCTTTTCCGTTCCAAAGCGCCAGCGAAAAGCAGAGTCGGCACTCGCGATCGGTGAATCCCAGCAGGCCATCTTCGCCCCAGCGATAGGCCCGGCTGCGGGCGTGATCGTGCGGGAAATAACCCCACGCGTCGCCATTTTCGGAGTAATCCTCGCGGACGGTGCCCCATTGGCGCTCGGATAAATACGGACCCCAACGCTGCCAGTTTTTCTCGCGACGGAGATCTTCCTGGAGGCGCTGATGTTCCGGAGTCATATGGAACTCGAATCTATTTTTGGTATTTGTGGAGCCGGATCGGCGTTGGCATCGGGTGGCCTAGCGCCTCGGCGCGACCTTCTGCGCCAATCTCGCTGCGGCTTTCTTCGCCGTAACTTTCGCGCTGCGCTTCTTCGTTCGTGGTCACGACGTTTGGCTGAATAAAGACGAGCAACTCGTCGCGGGTCTTGTTTTTGCTGGTGTTGCGAAAGAGCGCGCCGAGATAGGGAATGTCGCCGAGAAGGGGAATTTTATTCCGGTCATCGGTAACTCCTTCTGTGACGAGGCCGCCGAGGACGACGACGTTCTTGTTGGCGACCGTGACCGTGGTGCGAATTTCCTGCGTGGCAATCGTCGGCACCGTCTGGCCCGCGACGGTCTGGCTGCCATTCACGCTGTCGTTCACCTGCGCGATTTTCATGGTCACTTCCTGGTCGGAATTGATCTGGGGCACGATCTCGATTTTTAAGACGACGTCCTCGTAATTGATATTGGAAACGACGGACGCATTGTTGTTGGAATTGAGATTGTTGCTGGTCAACGATTGCGTTGGAACAGCGATGCGGCGGCCCGACGAGATGACGGCTTTTTCGTTGTTCGACGCGTAAACAGCTGGTCGTGAGAGGACTTTGAATCGATTGCTCGATTCCAGTGCGCGGACGTAAATGCTCAGGTTATCCGCGATCGTTCCATACAGGCTGAGGCCGCTGAGAGCGGGAAGTTGGGCGACCGCTTTCAAACTCGCGGGCGACATAAATTTCGTGAGCGCGGTCGTAGCGGAAGTGATCCCAGTTCCACCGATACCTGAGCCTTTGCCGCCGAGAAAGGTCTGCAAATAATCGATGCCAAACTGCTGATTCCCCGTGATGCTGAGCTGGCCGATGACGGCGGAGAGATATACTTGCTGCGGCTTGTGATCGAGGCGGTTGAGGATGCCACGGACTTTCTGGAGGCTTTCTGGCGGGCCAATGACGAGGATTTTGCCGGCTTTGTTGTCGGCGATGATGCGTGTTTTTCCAACGATCCGCGATTCCGGGCCGATGTCCTGCTGAGGATCGTCGAGCGCGTCTTCACGAGTGAGATTGCTGCCTGAACTGGAGCTGGTCGTCGTCCGGGTGTTCGTGGTCGTGGTGCGCGACTGGGCCTGGCCGTTTTTCGGCGCGTTTGGCTGCTGAATGTTGCTCCCGCCGCCCGAAGCATCTTTTTCATCCTCCGTCAGAAGGTCGGCGAGCACTTGCAAAACGTCGGTCGGCTTCTGGTAGCGCAACGTCATTTCCAACGGCTCGGTGAGACCGACGGAACGATCAAATTCTTGGATCAGGCTTTTCACGTAGGGGAAACTCGACGGGCGGCAAATTACCAAAATTCGTTTCGTCCGCGTGTCCGGCGTGAGCTGGATCTGGCCGGCGGTGAGATTATTGGAAGTCGACTCAGTATTTCCGGTGGCGACATTGACTTGCACCTGGACATTTCCGTCGGGCGCGGGCGGAGGAACGTTCCCAGCCTGAGCCTGTGTGGTTGCGGCTCCGGCGCTGCTTTTCTGGGCCTCAATCATTTTGGTGATCGTCTCAGCCACGCGTTCAGCGTCAGCTCGGATCAGCGGCACAAACTCGGAAATAATCCGGGCTGGCGGCACATCAATCAGCTCCTTGAGTTCCAGTAAGCGGCGAATGACTGACGTGCTTTCCGTCACCATGATCGCCTGGGCGTTGGGCACTGGAAAAATCACGCCATACGGATGCGGCACGAACGATTGTTGCAACTCCTGCGCCGCCTGCAGCGGGTCGCGATACTTCAACGTCATGAAATAAGAGATGACCTCGTCGCCCTCCGGCAGTGCGCTCGGAGTCGTGTAAATCGCGACGCCTTCACTGCGCGGATTCTTCCCGTTTTGGATATTGATGACCTTCAACTGATCTTCGCCAAACGGGATCAACGCGTAATTATTCAGCAACAAGGTCGCCTCGATGATGCGGATCGCCTCGCGTTTCGTCACCGGTTCAGCGACGACGATGCTCATGTTTTGCCCGGCGAGATTGACGTCTTTAATCAGGCGTTTTCCGCTCAGGCGCTCATAGTTTAAAAGGATTTGGGACAGAGTCGTATCCGGGAAATTGACGCTGATTTTTTCCTCCATCGCCGGATTGGCGTTCACATCCATTTTTGGCGAAACCGCAGCAGGCCGGACCGTCGATATTGCCGACTCGTCCACAGTGGGCAGGTTGTCATCGGCATCCTCCTGACCGAAAACGACGGCGGAAAACAGAAGCGAGTTACAGAGAAATGGCAGAAGGATTTTTTTCATTTTGGAGGTGGAATGGCGTTGCCGTTCGGGCGATTCGGAGTGTTCTGGCGATTGGCGCCGGGCAATTGAAGTTGGCGGCGGCGGATGATTTGGTTGCCATTTTGGACAGGCGCAACGGGGCCGTTGGTCCGAGGAATGACGCGCTGTTGCACTGGATTTGGCACTGGCATCTGCACCGTGTTCGGTCGCGGCTGAACGATGCGGCGCGGCGTTTGCGGATCGCCATTTGGCTCCGGCGGTGCAGCGGCCGGTGTTTCATTGATTGCAAAGTGCAGCGTCCCAGTGGCATCCCCTTTTTTGAGCACGACTTCGACCTTGGTGGGATCGAGATTGTTCACGAAGCTGACCACTTGCAACCCGGCTGCATTGGGTTTGTCGCCATCAATCAACTGCGTTTCCTGCGAATCGTTGGCCACGACAGTGACGAGCGGCTTCCCGCCAATGGTGAGCAATCCGACGAGAGATAATCCATCGGCGAAGGTCGTGTTGTTGACCGCTTCCGGGGCAATCACGGAAGCGACGGTAAATGGCGATTTCTGCCAGACACGCCGATAGCGTTCCTCGGGAAATCCCTGTGGCAGAACGGGTTCGGTCGCAGCCAGCGCACCGGAAAGTGATCCGAGTACGAGCGATATCACGGCGACGTGGTGGATTCTAGCTGCCATTGTTAGGACGATAATAGCGTGCGATTTGCAGTTCCAAATTCACATTGGGCGGCTCTTTTTCACTCTTCAACGAGAAGCTCGTGATCGCCTGAAAAAGCTCCGGTCGCTGAATCGCCGCCAGCCAGCGCGTGGTGTTTTCCAGGGTGCCCGTGACGCGCATGTGCACGGAGACGGATTGAAAATGAGTCGAGTTCGATACCTCTCCGAAGCCTTGTTCGTCGATCGCGAGATTGCGCGCGCGGGCGGATTTTTGCAGCTCCTCGAAGAACGTCGATTGCGCCGCGTCGGGTTGCGAAGCCTTTGGCAGCGTCTTATCCAGCCAGTCTTTGCGCGTGAGCCACATGGTCTTTTTTTCCAGCCAGGCGTTCGCATCTTCCTGTGAGCCTCGCAGCGTGATCGCATCAAGCATCAAAGCTCGCCGCTGCCGGAGCAACGCGGAAACGCCAAACAGATTAGCGAGCAGGAAAACCGTCGCGGCCAGACCGATCATCAGCGTTTTTTCGAGTTTAGTGAACGCGCGCATCCGGTGGTTCTCCTTTGATCTGAAATTCGGCTTTGTCGTTCGGCAAAATATTCGGCTTCGGCATTTCCCAATCGAAATAATCCAATTCAGCTTTCCCCTTGATCGCCTCGACCAGCTTGAACGCGGCTGCCGCGCTGTTCGCTTCGCCACGGATTGTCACACGCCGGTCGTTTTCCTCGAAAAGCGTGAATCGCACGCCATCATCCGGTAGGAGCGAGGCCGATTGAAAAAGCACTTCCACTGGGTAAACGGCCGGATTGATCGCCGCTTCCATCGCTTTCCAGCGGGCGTCGGTAGTGCGAATCGCCTCGACCGTCGGCTGATCGGTCGCGAGTTTTTTGCGGAGGCCACGATTGTGAAACGACAACCAGGAGACGTTCAAAATCAGAACAAAAATCAGCAGCACATAGACTGCCGCGATGCTCAGCAGAATCCGCTCTAACTGCTGTCTCTTTTTGATCTTGAGCCGGGCGACTTCCACCTGCGGCGGAGTCAAACCGGACGCCACTTCCGGCAAAACCGGCGCACTTGGCAGCGACAGGCGTGGCGTTGTTCCAAGGATTGCATCTAAAAGCGAACTCTCGTCGTCAGTGAAACTTTCCAGCAACGAAATGCCAAAATCCGCGTTTAGAATCTCCTCGGTCTCCAATTGCAATTTCGTGCAGAGAAGTTCGATCGCCATGCTTTGGCTGAGCACTCCTTCGTGAAATGACTGGAGGTGAATCAGCTCGCCCGCCCGGGAAAATGCCGCCACCAATCGACCCGATTCGCGCCAGAGCGTAAGTCCTTCGCGGATCAGCGGTTGGAGATCGGCGCTGACTTCAAAACGCACGACTTCCGGCTGGCAAAGCCCCTCGGGAATGCGCTGGCCGAGCAACCGGATCGCGACCAGAGTCCTGTTTTCCTCGCGTAAAATGATCCGAGTTACAGTCGATTGGCCGCCTTCATCTTTCGGGGTCAATCCCTGACGATCGAGCAGAATTTCCACCATGCCAGTGAGAGCGGATTCGTCGGCGGTTTGCAGCCAGCGCGAAATCACGAGCACCAATTCCGCAGGCAGCGCAACGGTGCGGACGGCATGCTTTTCCAGATCGGGAACAGATTCAAACTGGCCCAATTTCCGTGGTGTGCCAGAGGTGAGCGTCCAGAGTTCCCAGCCTGTTTCGCTGGCCGGACGCAACAAAGCCGCCTCGGGAGTTCGCCGTGAATGCGGTCTAACTCCAATGGATTTTTCACGCTCTGGCGGTGCGATCAAAGTGGAACTTCCTGCCATTGGTAAATCACGGGGGGTTGCGCTTTGCGGTTGAAAATCACTCGAATCTGCCGTTTCCGTTCGCCCAGAAACGCGGTGCTCTCGGCGCGGGAAAGCTGAGTTTCGAGAGACACGCGCTGGGCGTAGGGCTGGAACTGTTTATCTGTAAAGCCCAATGCGCCAGCGAGAAGTTTCATGTCAGTATAAGGCTGGTCGTCGAGTGTGTGTTCCTTTTTGTCAGGTCCAAGCCGCGATTGCACGAAACTTTGCGCGCGCCGCTCCCCAATTCCGAAAAAGGCCTGCAAAATATCCGGCGTCGCGTCGTTGACATCGATTTTTCCACTTCCCCAAGTCGTGAACGCCTCCGCCCAATCGGGTTTGACCTTATCGATCTTCGCCATTTCGGCGACTTCGCGCATCTGTTCGACGGACGTGAATTCTTGTCCAAGCGCATAATCTTTCGATGAAGTTCCCGTGCGCTCCGTCCATCGGATCAGCGCCTGCACAACCATCCGCGACTCCGACGATGTCGCCTTCCAGGTCAAAAATAATTTCTCCAACACCTCCTCGTTACCAGTCTGAAGCAATTCATTGATATTCAACCGTGCCGTCTCGCTGTGGAGCTCGACTTCAAAGCGGCCGCCGTCGTTTCCCATATTGGCCTTCAGGAGCGGATCGCCCTCCTCAATCTGCGGGGAAAACGCCACTGCGATGCCCGATTGCGCGATCTGCCGCAGCTCAAAATTCAGATTCAAGCCCTGGGTTTCGTCGAGGTTGTAATGGATGTATTCCACGACGCCGAGCACCGCGACCGACATCGTGATGATCGACCACAGCACGAGCAGCAACGCCGAGCCGGACGTTTTTTCAGTCGAGTTCCAGTGCATTCTGCGGATCATTGTGGCGTGGCGGGCAGCATGGAAAAAACCACGCGAGTTTCATCCGGATGAGCTGGCGATTGGATCACGAGCTCGACCATCGACGGCCGCACGCCGCCTTCCTCCCATTCCTTCCGCCAGACCGCAGCTCGCGGATCGAAGAAACGCCAATCCATTTTTTTCAAGTCGCGCATCAGCACAAACCACTTCGGCTTCGGCAGCGGCTTGGCATTTTCATCCGTGCTTTCATCCGGCTCATGCAGCAGGCAAAAAGCGAGCAATCCATTCGCCTGTGGCCGGGGGGAAATCGTCGTCGCGCCGTTCTCCGTGCCGCTACCTTGCCAGGCAAAGGCGAGGGGAGCATTCTCGATCCGAAGCTCCTGAACATAGCCACCGCCAGCCGCCGGTTTCACACTCGAAGTGAACTGCGCGCGACCATCCAGCGTCGCAAACGTCTCCCGGCAAATCTCGATCAGCCCATTCAGCTCCTGCGTTTGCCCTTGCCGAACGCTCAATTGCGCCGCCGCGCCCAGCGTGCTCTCGACCAACGTGAAAAGCACTCCGCCCAGCAACGCCAAAATCAGCACGCCCAGAACGACTTCGATCAGCGTGAAACCCCGCTCAGTTTTTCGCCCAATCGACGCTTTATTGCTGGTAAACATACTGCGTCGCCTCCCGTTCCATCCGCCGACTGCCCTCGTTCCAATCCGCGCGAATCGTGACCTGATACAGATTCGTGACCGATTCTTTTTCCTGATTTTTCCAGTCCAATGAGGTCACGTCGCGAGAGTAAACGACCGTGCCATTGCCAAGTTGCAGCTTTTCTTTGCCGAGCGCGAGTTTTTGCCCGGTCGTTTCCGCCATCGCGCTCTGGAGTTGCAGCCGAACCTCGGATTCGCGGCGAATGTCTGCAAACGCGTCGAGCGATTCATTCAGCGCAATCGCCAGCGAGACGGCGGCCAGCGAAAAAATCAGCACGGCCATCATCACTTCGAGCAGCAACATGCCTCTTTCCGAGCGTTGGAGATTCAGCTTTTTCATCTAGCGAAAAGCGAAACTTTCATCCTCCGTTTGCGCCGTGAGTGGATTGAAACTGAACTCAATAAAATCTTCATCCCGGTTAAAGTGGACTGTGATCGGCTCGCACAAACCGGTCGGCAAAAAACGCCAATTCGCGTCGGTCTTTGTGCCAAATTTCGTCTCGTCCCAGCGCTTGACGACATACGTCACATTCTTGGGCAACGAGTAGGAACTGATCGGAGTTGCATCCGATTGCCCCTGTAGAGAAAGGGTGCGGGGCTGTCTCGTCCGACTCGGCTCTGGCGCGATGTGCAAGCGGTCCGACGGATCTTTCAGCACGGCGTCGCGCAAAACGTAGCGGTCGTTTTCGAGGAGAATTTCCACCGTTTTCTGCTGAGTCACCGCCCGGCGACGTGCCGTCAGCGCCATTCTTTTTAATTCACTGGCCGGTTCGCGCAACTGACTTTCGCGTCCCATTCCCGTCGCAAACGGAAGTCCGATTCCGATCACCAACACGACGATAAACATCGCCAGCGCCACCTCGATGAGGGTGAAAGCCGCCGGCTGGCCGACGCGATTACCGCTGAGTGTCACTCCAGTTGCCGATGTCATCGGCCGTGCCTTCCTTTTTGTCCGGTCCCATGGAGAAAACATCGTAGCTCGTCGTGTTTTTCGCGCCGGGATTGCGATATTGGAACGGCTGACCCCACGGATCTATCGGCAGTTCTTTCAAGAGCTGCATCCAGCCGCGTGGTTTCGGCGAGCCGCCAGGCATGGTCACGAGCGCCTGCAAACCTTGCTCGGT
>JAYVOE010000090.1:0-3766 GCA_043758065.1 Spartobacteria bacterium
TTCTCGACTGCTGCCACCCGTAGGTGTCTGGACCGTGTCTCAGTTCCAGTGTGACTGGTCGTCCTCTCAGACCAGCTACCCGTCATAGCCTTGGTGGGCCGTTACCCCGCCAACAAGCTGATAGGCCGCGAGCTCATCAAGAAGCGTCAGGTTACCCCGACTTTAATATTGCTATCACATGCGGTATTAATTTGCCTTTCGGCAAGCTATCCCCCACTTCTCGGCAGATTACTCACGTGTTACTCACCCGTGCGCCACTAGCCAAATTTGATATTACTACCAAATTTAACCCGTTCGACTTGCATGTCTTATCCACGCCGCCAGCGTTCGTTCTGAGCCAGAATCAAACTCTCCGAAAAAAGTTTGCGTTAAGTTGCTATAACTTAACAAATTTTCTGACCTGATTAATAACCAAGTTACCCGCTGACGAATAACTTGGGTTTGTTCGGTCGAGCCTGCCTCTTCAGACAGACTCTAAATATTTATTATCAAAGAATGTGACGTATAACGCACAATTCAATTTTTGCTGTTTATTGACCGTTCTGAATTTCCGCATCAGGAAAATTTCAGAATCAAATTATCAAATATCCAAGTTTTTAACCGCTTCACTTTCGCGAAGCATTAGGCGACAAAAAAACTCAACTTCAGCACCGGCTTAAATTTCAAATGTTTGTGGAAATGGTTTTACCAAATCCAGTTACGCTTGCCACTTTGGCCGGGACAAAATTGAGTTCAATCTGAAGTCCCAAAGTTAAAGAACATTGCCGCTTTTAGCAGCACCCGCATTGCTGTCGGGACAACGACTTTAGCCGTTCCTCGCCAGTCGTCAAAAGCTTTTTTCAAAAATCTTTTTTCCGACCTCCTCGCCGGGGTTAGCCAGCGATTTGTGAGGCCCAGATAGTGCCACACCTAAAAAGCCCCGCAAGTGGTTTTCTAAAAAACTTTTCGCAGATGTGTTTACCGAGGGAGACGACCAAAAAATGATCCGACTTCCATCGCTATCACGCCTTTCCCAGCAGCACCACGCGGTTGGTATTCGTCCCCTTGGTTCGGTTGCTCACGCCCCAGACATTCGCCGTCTTCGTAAACGCCTGTGCGTTTACCAGCACGAGATGTGGCACGAGCCCCGCCTCAGCGGACGCAGGAATAACCAATTCTTCCATTTGAATGCGGCCCCGATCTATTTCCCCGACCTCGAACGCGATCAGCCCGTCATCCCGCAGCACTCGCGCCAACTCCCGAAAACATCGCGTCATCTCGATTTTCCAGTCGAGTTGCAGCCGACTCTGCGTGCGCGCTACCGGGGCGATTCCGTTAAACCACTCGCGCAACCAGTTGTCGCCTGCATAATCCACGACATCGAGGAACGGCGGGGACGTCACCACGAGCGAAACTGATCCGACTTCCAACGGACTCTGCATCATCGCTGATCCCGTGAAAAAACGTCCTGTCGATCCCTCCGGCAAAGCGACGTGACGCAGCAACGACGCCGTTTTCTTCAAAATAATCCCCCGCACATCGCGTCGCGGCGGGATTTGACTCCGACTCGCATTGATTTTTTGTTGGCGCACGACGCTCACGGCCTGATTGGGCGGCAGCGTATAAACCGAAAAAAATCCCACTGAATGCCCCGTCAATCGATTCGTCGCCACCATGCGAATCCAATCGTCCACTGCGTCATTCGACTGCAACTCCGCTCTGCTTTCCAGGTAAAATCGCAGCGCCGCCACCTCTTGCAATGTCTCCGGGTGATAGAAAACCAGCAGTTCCTCTGGCGGATCCACTTTCGCCGACCAATCGACCGTTGCCAGTCGTTCCCGAACTGCCTCCAACGTCGGCGGATGCAACCGTGGCTCGGCCAGAATGCGACTCAACGGATTAATGTCATTCCCCGCCGCCTTTCTCCCCAGTAACACCGCCTCCAGCACGGTCGTTCCCCGCCCCAGAAACGGATCGTAAACCCAGTCGCCGGGCCGCGTCAGCCGCTCAATGAAAAAACGCGGAAGCTGCGGCTTGAAGCACGCTCGATACGAGATCTCGTGCAAAGCATGCGCCGCCCGCTGTTTCGACGTCCAAAATTCATTCGTGTAGACCGGCACTCCGGATTTCGTCTGCGACAACACGGTTTTCGAGCCGAATTCGTGGAAATCACGCAGCTCCTCGTGAAGCTCTGCAATTGACTTCGTGAACGAAACGGAACGAACCATTTCCTGAATCTACCTGGATAGAAAAGCCAAGTCACGCCGCCCTTGCTCGGGCTTGCAGTCACCTTCTCCGCCAGACAATCTCGTTTACTATGAGCACGCCATATCCTTCTAACTCAAATGGCCCCAAGCTTGCTAGAACGATGGGACTGGGCGCACTCATCATCTACGGCGTGGGCGACATGCTGGGCGCGGGCGTTTACGCACTCATCGGAAAAGTCGCCGGCGTCATGGGCAACGCCGTCTGGCTCGCGTTCGCTGCCAGCATGGTCGCCGCCGCCTTGACTGGACTCTCCTACGCCTCACTGGGTTCGCGGCATCCGCGCGCAGCCGGCATCGCCTACATCTCGCAACGCGCTTTCGGCCGTCCGTTTCTCTCCTACCTCCTCGGGCTTGCAGTGGTCGCTTCTGGACTCACCTCTTTTGCGGCTGGAGCGCGTGCTTTCGCAGGATACTTTCTGGGCGTTCTTGGAGTTAATACTACCACTTTGGCGGTCAGCGCCGTCGTGGTCGGATACATTGCGGTGCTCACTTTGATCAACCTCCGGGGCATGCGCGAATCCACCTGGCTGAATGTCCTCTGCACCACCATCGAGGCGGCCGGTTTGTTCATCATCATTGCCGTCGGCATTCGTTACTGGGGTGGCGTCAACTATCTGGAAACACCCGTCGCCTCCACCGGCGGCACCGGCATCAGCTTTCCGCTCATCCTTGGTGGCGCGGTGCTCACATTTTACTCCTTTGTCGGATTTGAAGACATGCTCAACGTCACCGAGGAGGTGAAAAACCCGGAGCGCAACTTCCCTATCGCAGTCCTGGCTGCGCTCGCCATCACAACCGTGATCTACATCGCCGTCGCCATCACCGCCGTCTCCGTCGTGCCACATGCCGAGCTTGCCGCCTCCAGCCAGCCGCTGGTGGAAGTCGTTAAACGCGCCGCGCCCTGGTTCCCCAGCAGTGCTTTTTCCTTTATTGCGCTCTTCGCTATCACAAATACCGGCCTCCTTAATTACATCATGGGCTCACGCCTCGTCTACGGGCTCTCACGTCAGGGCCTCATGCCGCGCGCCCTTGGAGCTGTGCATCCTACTCGACACACCCCTCACCGCGCCATCTTCGCCTTGCTCGTCCTTGTCCTCATCCTCGCCCTATCGGGAAATGTGGCGCAGCTCGCCTCCGCCACCAGCACACTCCTGCTCGGCGTTTTCATCTGCGTCAATGCCTCCCTCATCGTCCTTAAACGCCGCAAGGATGAAGAACCCGGCCGCTTCGAGATTCCCGTCATCATTCCAATCCTCGGGATCCTCACCTGCGCCCTCATCCTCGCCCACGCCACCCGCCCCGCTCTCCTCACCGCACTTGCCTTACTGGCCGGCATAGCAGCGCTCTACCTCGTCATGCATCCGAAGAACGTCGTCCCGGAAACCTGAAACAGCTCGTCCATATCGATGCAACTCCGATGAAAAACCGGCGCCTCCATCCAATCAATCGACATTTCGAAAAAGTAGGCGACACTCCCCGCAAATGGCTTCTCCAAACCCGTCCGCCGCCCGTTGGAATCA
>JAYVOE010000091.1:0-26557 GCA_043758065.1 Spartobacteria bacterium
CCGACGCTCTACGTCATCCGCGCGCTCGCCATCGCGCTCGGAGAAGATTCCCTCGCCGCCGGACGCCTCGTCGGAGCCAATATTATTCATCCGAACTCCATCGATATCGGATTCGCCGTCGAAGCCGAAGACGGCGTGCTCGTCCCCGTCATCCGCAGCGTGGATAAAATTCCGCTCCGCGAACTCGTCGCCGAATACACCCGCCTCGTCGATCTCGGCCGCAGCCGTCGTTTACCGCCGGACACGTTTGAGAATTCCGCTGCCACCGTCACGAATTTTGGCACCTTCGGCCTCACCTGGGCCACTCCGATTCCACTTCCAGAGCAATCACTTTTGCTCGGACTCGGCGCAGGCCGCAAAGCCCCGCATTGGGACGCCGAAATCGAAGATTTCATCCCCATCACCGAGGCAGAATTGACCCTCAGCTTCGACCATCGCGTGATCGACGGCGGCGCCGCCGGCAAACTCCTCACCCGAGTCGCCAGCCTCCTCGGCGAACCCGGTAAACTTTAAAAACTGAATCGAGTTAGAGTCGATTCTGCCGGAAATCCGGTAGTCGTCCGGGCGGATTCTGATAAAGTAGCTCCCATGCCTCCGCAGCCCTTCGTTCACCTCCATCAGCACACCGAATATTCGCTGCTCGACGGTTCGATTCGGATCGATGATCTGATGAAACGCGCGGTCGAATTGAACATGCCGGCGGTCGCCATTACTGATCACGGCGTTCTCTACGGCGTGCCGGAATTTGTCGAATCGGCCAAAAAACACGGCATCCAGGCGATCGTCGGCTGTGAGGTTTATATGGCGGCGGGTTCGATGAATGAAAAGCAGGTCGTCAATGGCCGGCCCGAGACGTTTCATTTCACGTTGCTGGCGAAAAACAATGTCGGCTACCACAATCTCCTCAAGCTCGTCTCCGCCGCGCATATCGACGGTTTTTATTACAAACCGCGCATCGACAAGGCGTTGCTCGCCCAGCACAGCGAAGGTCTCATCGGGCTGAGCGGTTGCATGGCCAGCGAGATCAATCGCGCGATTGTGGCCGACAATCCGGCGAAGGCGCGCCAGTCGGTGCAGGAGTTCATCGATATCTTTGGGAAGGACGACTTCTACATCGAGCTGCAGGATCACGGCGACGAAGCGCAGGCGAAATGTCTGCCCGAGCTCAAGAAAATTGCAGCGGAGTTCCAGTTGAATCTGGTGGCCACGAACGATGTGCATTTTCTGGAACGTTCGCAGCACGAGGCGCACGACGTGATGATCTGCATCGGCACGCAATCGATGGTGCACGATGAGAAGCGGATGCACTATTCGCCGGAGCTGTATTTCAAGAGCGGCGATGAAATGGCGGCGCTTTTTTCCGACACGCCCGAGGCGATCACGAACACGCTGTCGATCGCGGAGAAGTGCCACGTCGTTCTCGATAAATCGCAGAAATTTCCCGCGTATCAGTGTCCGCCCGGCTACACCGCCGAGCAATATATGCGCGAGATTTGCTGGCTGGGTTTCGAGGATCGCTATGGCAAGGACGCCGATCCCACGCTGCGCGACCGACTCGAATACGAGCTCAACGTTTTGGTGAAAACCGGGTTCATCGACTACTTCCTGATCACCTGGGACTTCATTCGTTACGCCAAGGAACAGGGTATTCCGGTTGGTCCGGGACGCGGCTCGGCGGCGGGCGCGATGGTGGCTTACGTCATGAAAATCACCGACATCGACCCGATTCGTTTCGGACTGCTCTTCGAACGTTTCATGAACCCGGAGCGCGTCAGCCCGCCCGATATCGACATTGATTTTTGCCAGCAACGCCGTGGTGAAGTCATCGAATACGTTCGCCAGAAATATGGCAACCGCGCTGTCTCGCAGATCATCACTTTCGGGACGATGGGTGCCAAATCCGTCGTGCGCGATGTCGGCCGCGTTCTCGGCTACAGCTACGGCGACGGCGATCGCATTGCGAAAATGATTCCGCCCGATCTCGGCATGACGCTGAAAAAAGCCGCGGAGAAAAACCCCGAGCTGAAGCGCGCCATCGAGACCGAGCCCGCCACGGCGCAGCTTTGGGAATACGCCGTGACGCTGGAAGGCCTCTCGCGCAACACGGGCGTTCACGCAGCGGGCGTCGTCATCAGCGACCGCGATCTTTCCGATTACATCCCGCTCTCGAAAAGCAGCGACGGCGAGATCGTTTCCCAATACGCCATGGGTCCGTTGACCGATCTCGGTCTGTTGAAAATGGATTTTCTCGGGCTGAAAACCCTCACAATCATCCGTGACGCCGAAGATCTCATTCGCCAAAAGGACGACGACTTTCGCATCGCGAACATCCCGCTCGACAACCAGCCGACCTTCGATCTTCTCAACCGCGCGGAGATCATCGGCATCTTCCAGTTGGACGGCGGCATGGCGTCGTGGTGCCGCTCATTCGACTTCCAGTCGATTGACGATATTTACGCGTTGAGCGCGCTTTACCGTCCCGGTCCGATGGAATTCATCCCCGACTACGTCAAACGCAAAAAAGGGCTGACGAAAATCAAATACGCGCATCCCCTGCTCCAGCAAGTCTGCGGCGACACTTACGGCATCATGATTTACCAGGAGCAGGTCATGCAGGCCGCCCGCGTCATGGCCGGTTACACTCTTGGCGGCGCCGATAATTTGCGCCGCGCCATGGGCAAAAAGGACGTCGAGAAAATGGCGAAGGAGCGCAAACTCTTCGTCGCCGGTTGCGCGGAACATCACCAGGTCGATTCCAAACTTGCTGACGAAATCTTCGACTTGCTCGAGAAATTTGCTGGCTATGGATTCAACAAATCCCACGCCGCCGCCTACGGTTGGATCAGCTACCAGACCGCGTATCTGAAGGCGAATCACCCGCTCGAATTCATGTCGGCGTTACTCAGCAACGAAGTCAACAACACCGACAAAATCGCCATCTTCGTCGCGGAATGTCAGCGCATGGGGATCAAAATTTTACCACCGGACTTAAATAGCAGTCTGCTGAAATTTCGGCCCGCGGAGTTTGAGGGAAACCCGGCGATTCGCTTCGGACTTGCCGCGATCAAGAACGTCGGCGGAGCGGCCATGGAAGCGGCCATCGCTGAGCGGGAAAGTGATGGGAGTTACAAATCATTGGAAGATTTTTGCAGTCGCATCGACTCGAAATCCGCCAATCGCCGCGTCATCGAGAGCCTCGTCCGCTGCGGCGCTTTCGATTTTACAAAGATCGATCGCGCCGTTCTTTTTGCCAGCGTCGAGGCCACCATGGCATCTGCCGCGTCGGCGCATCGCGACAAAGCCTCGGGCCAGGTCTCGCTTTTCGACATGTTTGAGTCCGCTCCAACTCCAACCACTTTGGCCGAAATGCCGCATGTCGAACCCTGGAGCCAGACCGAACGCCTCAATTCAGAGAAAGAACTTCTCGGTTTCTACGTCACCGGCCACCCGCTCGATGGATGGCGCGAAACGTTGGAAAACGGCGGCTACGTCAGCGTCGCCGCCATGCACGAGATCGCGGATAAAACCGTCATCGAAGCCGCCGGAATGCTCACCGCCGTCGAGAAACGCTTCACCAAAAAAGAAAACAAACTCTACGCCATCTGCCAGATGGAGGACCTCACCGGCCAGGCCGAAGTCATGGTCTGGCCCGAGACATTTGCGAAATCCGGCCAACTCCTAATCACAGGAAAAGTCGTCACCATCACCGCCAAACTCGACAAACGGGATGACAAACCGCGCCTCGTCGCCAGCGAAATTTCGACCATTCAGGAAATAAAAGCCGGGAGTGCGATCCGACTCACCTTGCAGCACGAACTCGTCGAACTCGAAGAACTAGCCCGCCTCCGCGAAACCCTCCATCGTCACCCGGGCAAATCCCCCGTTTACCTCCACTTCCAATTCGGAACCGGCGAACGCGTCGTCCTAAAAACCGACAAAAAATACCACGTCCAGGACACCCCCGAACTAAGAGAAGCCCTCAACGGCTGGCTGGTGTAAACGAACCGAGTTTTACCTGCCCCGCTTGGGTGTCGGACTTGGCTGCGGAGTGGCGGTTAGTTTAGGCGCAGACACAAGACCGAGAGCCATTCTGGAAGGGGCAATGTCCGCATCTTCCTGGGTAGTCGCAGGCTTCTTCGGCGTTGGCGTCGGAGTGGGCGCGAACACGGTTCCCATGATCGGCACTGGCACACTCACGGCGTCGCCGATTGTGTACATGCTTCTCGCATTGATCACAATACCGCCGCCCCTCATCCCCGACCAACTCCGCCCATATTTCGGACACGGCACCCCGACTTTTAAAGAATTCATACGAGTGACACGCGATTCAGCGCTAGCTTCTTAAAACAATCTTCTTTCTGCGCGGAAACGTTCGTCTCGGGATCGCTGACACAACGATCCCTCGTTACCAGGCTCGAGCCTGGTAATTCCAATGTCCCCGAGGCTCCAGCCTCGTTTGGCTTCACATCCACACTGCACCGGGAGCTCAATGAGGCTGGAGCCTCAAAGACAATCTCGTCCCCAAGCCGGATGCGCAACGCCGTGGCCTTGGTCAAAGGGAGCGGGTGCCCGCTCAAAGGGATCGCCGCCGAACTCGGTGTCTCCTATTGGAACCTGCGGGATTGGACTTAAGGGACACAGCCGCAAGACCGCGTCGGAAGACCACGTCCCGTGAAAATAGCCCAGCCTTTTAAGGCTGGGTCGTTCATCACGGCGAAGGCGAAGTCCCGTCAGGGACGACAGAATGGTCACGCCATCCGTCGAGTTCTGCCGTCCCTCCCGGGACTCGATCCGCTTTCGTCCTCCTAAAACCCAACGCTAAAGCATTGGGCTATTTTCAGGGGAAGTCCAAAAAGAGGATGAGCGGAGTTGCACCGGACTCTGCCGGGGGGGTCAACGGAAGTGAGTGGAGTTACATCCGACTCTCCCGCAGGGTCAACGGAAGTGAGTGGAGTTACATCCGACTCTCCCGCAGGGTTGCGGGTAAGCAGTGGAGCCGCGCCGGGGATGCTGGACCGTCAGCGGAGCCCAGCGCAAATCTGCTGAACGTTCTCGGAGGGTCCAGACAGGCCAGTGCGGTTGCTCTGGATGCTGCCAAAGGCTCAACAGAGCCCGTGGAGTTCCGCCGGACGTTCCCAAAGGGTTGGCGGAGCCAGTTCACCGAAAATGAGCTCGTAGTTACGCTTGCCGATGCACGCCGTGTCTCAGCTCCGCTCGAATGTTTTCCTCGACTTCTTAGCGCTACTTCCGCGCAGCGCGCAAACTGGCGTCTTATTGGACGAGGTGTCGGAATTCATTGGGACGACGTTGATGAAGACATTTCCGTTCGGAGGCTTTTGGCCGATCCGCGTTCATCCGCCGCAGAATCGACTGCAACTCCAATGGAAAAGCCGCCCGGTGGGAAACTCCGGCGGCTTTTTTGTTTCTGGAGGTAGGGACACGCGGCCCTGCGTGTCCGGGAAGCTTCTGGAGGGATGCAGGCCTTTGCATCGGGCGGTTGTATTCAGGACGACGGTCAAGGCACCAAGAGCCTGGCACCCTCCAGGGTTCGGACCGCGTAGCAGGCGTGAAATTCGCAGACGAGCGGGCCGCTCGTCCCTACCCAAGCCTAAAGAATCCACTGGAACTCCGCTGGGTTTTCGTCTGGAGAACGGCGACCTCCCTTCCCTTCCTCGTTCCCAAGTTGCACTTGGGGAACGGGCTTGTCCCGGCAACTGCGTTGCCCTAAACGTCAGCCATGAGAGCCAGCGTCCCACCCAGCCTTTATGCCGAGACTCGATTGTAAGCGCGTGAAGTTCTACTCGCCAGCGGACGAGGCGGCGTTTTTTCGCTTCGCGGAGAGCATCAAGGCAGTGCGAAGGGTAGAGGGCGTCGGTGATTCCGAAGTTTTGCACGTCACATCTCGCGTCTCACACGACTCACTGCGCGACCTGATTGCGTTGTTCGAGCGTTATCGCATTCCCCGAATGACGCAGCTAGCGCAATTTTTGTCGCCTTCAAACAGAAGCTGGTTCGCGGACCCAGAGAAGTTCTGGCATAAGAAAGTCTTCACCGATGCAATGCACCCCACTTAAACAAGGCGCTGGCGAATGCCTTGGAGCTGTCACGTCTGTCGATTACACCCCGATTCCTCCCTAACTCCCCTCTAAATTTTGCGCACCCTCCTTTTTCTCATGTCGCTTGTTTCTTCTGCTCTGGCTGCCGTCGATGGTGGGTTTCTTTTTACCACGTTTCGCGGGGAGGAGACGCCGCTTTCGGAGCAAATCCACTTGGCCTGGAGCGCTGATGGCCGCCATTGGGAAGGGCTCAATGAGGGGAAGCCCGTCCTCGTCAGCACGCTCGGCGAACGCGGGGTGCGCGATCCGTTTCTCCTCCGGGCGCACGACGGAAAGCGCTTTATCCTTCTCGCCACGGATCTCTCGATTCACCTGAATCACGATTGGAAACGCGCCGTGCAGGCGGGCAGCCAGTCGATCGTCATCTGGGAATCGACGGACCTGGTGCATTGGTCCGAGCCGCGCCTGGTGAAGGTGGCTGCGGCGGACGCCGGTTGCACGTGGGCGCCCGAGGCGATCTATGACGAGGAGATGCACGATTATCTCGTTTTCTAGGCCTCGACCAATGCCAGCGATGGCTACAAAAAACAACGCATCTGGGCGGCGCGCACGGCGGATTTTGTGACGTTTGGCGCGCCGTTCGTTTATATCGATCGTCCGGGCGACGTGATCGATACGGACATTGTGCGCGACAAAGACCGCTACTAGCGCTTTTCCAAGGACGAGAAATTCAAGGCGATAACGCTGGAAGTCAGCTCAAAACTAATGGGCCCATGGGAGGACGCGGCGCAGTTTTACCTCGCGAAACTAGTCGGCTACGAAGGTCCGCAATGTTTCCGCATGAGCGCCGATGGAGAACCGGAAACATGGTGTCTGTTGCTGGATGCGAAGAACAGCGGTTACGAGGCCTTCATCACGCACGATCTGGCGGGTGGGCAATTTGAGAAAATGCCGGAGTTCAGCACGTCATTCCGGCTGCGCCACGGCTCGATCCTGCCGATTTCGTCGGAGGAGAAAGCGAAACTTCAATCGAGTTACAGTGGATTCAGTCCTCAGAGTCCGGCGAGTCCTCTTCAGAGTCAGCCGACTCCCGCGACACCTGCGGTTCCTTGAGTTTCCGCTCGATAAACGCGAGCAACTCCGATTTCCCGGCGCGCGTTTCCGATGACGTGACGAAGCTTTCCGGCAACGGCTCGATCAGCCCGATGAGCTGGTTTTGAAACGCCTCGATGCTGGCTTGCAGCGCCATCTTTTTCATCTTGTCGGTCTTGGTGAAAACGAGCGCGAACGGCAGTTCGTGATCGATCAGCCATTGGACAAATTCGAGGTCGATCTGCTGCGGCGTGAGGCGCGAATCGATCAGCACTAAAACGGAGCGGAGTGTGAGTCGATTCGAGAGGTATTCCGCGACCATTTGCTGGAATTGCTGCGGATCCTTTTTGATCGTCTTGGCGTAGCCGTAGCCCGGCAGATCGACCATTGTCCAAGAGTTATCGATGAGGAAGAAATTCAGCATCCGCGTATGGCCCGGCGTGGCGGAAACCTTGGCGAGATTCGCCTGCCCGGTGAGCATGTTCAGGAGCGAGGATTTGCCGACATTCGAGCGTCCGATGAAGGCAAACTCAGCGAGTTTCGCCGGTGGACATCCGCCACTGTGCAGCGCGCTGGTGATAAACTGGGCGGTCTTGATTTTCATCGCCGCAGCATCGCGGGCTTTTCCATCGGAGTGCGAGTCAAATCACGCCGTCAGAAAAATTGACAATATTAGAAAAACTAATACTTTCCCGATATGTCGGCCGCCTCCGTTCCCTCCACCTCCTCGCTCGGCAAGTCCGCCAAAGCGCCTTTGCTCGGGTTCCTCACGTCGTCGATTGGGCGGAAATGGATCGTCGCGTTGACTGGACTCGGTCTCCTCGGTTTCGTCGTCGGACACCTTCTCGGCAACCTGCAGTTTTTCCTGCCGGATAAGGAAGTTTACAATAAATACGCCGCCGGGCTGCAGGCGCTCGGGCCGCTGCTCTGGATCGTTCGCATTGGGCTGCTCTTTATCTTTGTCGTCCATATTATCACGACCATTTCGCTCGTGATCGAAAACCGAAAGGCGCGGCCAAAAAAATACGCCGTTGTGAAGCCGCAAAGATCCACGTTGGCTTCGCGGACGATGGCTTTGAGCGGACTTACAGTCTTATCGTTTGTCATCTACCACATCATGCATTTCACGCTGATCGCCTTTCATCCGGTCTATAAAACACTGGTCGATCCCGCTGGGCATCACGACATTTATTCGCGGATGATTCTCGGCTTTAGCAACCCTTACATTTCCGGCTTCTACATCCTAGGAGTGGCGCTGCTCTCGATGCACCTCAAACACGGCATTTCCAGCTCGGTGCAAACGTTAGGAATCAAGACCCGTCCGATTGCCGGTCTCGTGGATAATGTCGGCAAATTTCTTTCCATCGCTATAGCAGTCGGCTTCATCAGCATCCCGGTTTCTGTCCTGGCGCATTGGCAAACTCTCCCCTCCTGGTCCCCACTTCTTCACTGACTCCTTTTTCTGAGATAGCCATGGCACTCGACTCAAAAATTCCCTCCGGTCCGCTCGAACAAAAGTGGGAGAAGCACAAGTTTGAATCCAAGCTGATCAACCCCGCGAATCGGCGTAAGTTTGAGATCATCATCATCGGTTCCGGACTCGCCGGAGCTTCCGCCGCAGCCACGCTCGGTGAGATGGGTTATAACGTTAAATGTTTTTGCTATCAGGACAGCCCGCGTCGCGCGCACAGCATTGCTGCGCAAGGTGGAATCAATGCCGCGAAGAACTATCAAAACGATGGCGACAGCGTGCACCGTTTGTTCTACGACACGATCAAGGGCGGCGATTTTCGTTCGCGCGAAGCCAACGTGCATCGGCTCGCAGAAGTCAGTGCGGCAATCATCGATCAATGTGCCGCGCAAGGTGTTCCCTTCGCTCGCGAATACGGTGGTTTGTTAGCTAACAGATCGTTTGGCGGCGCGCAGGTGTCGCGAACGTTTTACGCGCGCGGACAGACTGGCCAGCAGCTTTTGCTAGGAGCTTATTCCGCGCTCAGCAAACAGATCGCAGACGGCACGGTGAAGATGTATCCGCGCACGGAAATGTTAGATGTCGTCGTCATCGACGGACACGCCAAAGGCATCGTGGTGCGCGACCTAACAACGGGCCAGGTAAGCAGCCATGCGGCTGACACGGTAATCTTAGCGAGTGGCGGTTATGGAAACGTCTTTTATCTCTCGACGAATGCCAAAGGTTGCAACGTCACTGCGACCTGGCGCGCACACAAAAAGGGCGCGTATTTTGCCAACCCATGTTACACGCAAATTCATCCGACTTGCATCCCAGTCAGCGGTGAATATCAGTCGAAACTAACATTGATGTCGGAGTCGCTTCGCAACGACGGACGCGTCTGGGTTCCCAAGCGAAGGGAAGATTGTGGCAAGCGTCCGCATGAGATTTCCGAGGATGCTCGCGACTATTTCCTCGAGCGAAAATATCCTAGCTTTGGCAACCTGGCGCCGCGCGATATTTCTTCACGATCAGCCAAAGAAGCTTGTGACGATGGACGCGGTGTAGGACCAGGCGGGTTAGGTGTGTATCTGGATTTTGCGGAAGCAATTAGCCGCGTTGGCGAGGCGACGGTGCGGGAGCGTTACGGCAACCTTTTCGAGATGTATGAAAACATCACTGGCGAAGATGCCTACAAGCAGCCGATGCGCATTTTCCCGGCGGTGCATTACACGATGGGTGGCCTCTGGGTGGATTACAATCTGATGAGTAACATCCCCGGCTTGCATGTGTTAGGTGAAGCGAATTTTTCAGACCACGGTGCGAATCGACTTGGCGCAAGCGCGTTGATGCAAGGTCTGGCGGACGGTTACTTTGTGCTGCCTTACACGATTGGAAATTACCTGGCGACTATCGGTGGAAAAAAATATACCGTCGATCATCCAGAGTTTAAGAGAGCGGAGTTAGAAGTAACTCAGCGGACTAACAAATTTCTAACCACGAATGGCAAGCGCACGGTGGATTCATTTCATCGAGAGTTAGGCCTTATCATGTGGGATAAATGCGGCATGGCTCGCGATCGCGCGGGCTTGGAAGAAGCGCTCCGCAAAATCCCCGAACTACGCGAGGAATTCTGGAACAACGTCATCGTCACAGGAAGTGGAGCGGAGTTAAACCAGACTCTGGAAAAGGCTGGTCGCGTGGCCGATTTCCTCGAGTTTGGCGAGCTGACTTGTCGCGACGCACTGGACCGCGAGGAAAGTTGCGGCGGACATTTTCGAACGGAGTATCAGACGAATGAAGGCGAGGCGTTGCGCAACGACGCCGAATACGCCTACGTCGCGGCGTGGGAATATTCCGGTGATTTGGCGAAACCGAATTTGCACAAGGAAGTGCTCAACTACGAGAACATCCAGCTGGCGCAACGCAGTTATAAATAACGACATTACGTTCTAACTCCGATGAATTTTACCCTCAAAGTCTGGCGTCAAAAAAATCCGGAATCCACAGGCGCTCTTAAGGAATATTCGGCGAAGAACATTCCCTCTCAGGCGTCGTTTCTCGAGATGCTGGACATCGTCAATGATGAGCTTTCCACGCGCGGCGATGAGCCCATTGCCTTCGACCACGATTGTCGCGAAGGCATTTGCGGATCGTGTTCTCTGGTTATCAACGGCGTTGCTCATGGGCCGACTCGCGGCACGACCTGCCAGGTTTACATGCGCAATTTCCAGGATGGCGACACGATCTTCATCGAGCCGTTTCGCGGTAAAGCCTTCAAAATTGTAAAAGATCTCGTCGTGGATCGCCAGTCGCTGGATCGGATTATTCAGGCAGGCGGATTTATTACGGCGCGCACAGGTTCAGCTCCGGATGCGAACTCCGTTCCAGTTTCCAAGGAAGATGCCGACTCCGCGATGGACGCCGCTGCTTGCATATCCTGTGGAGCTTGCGTGGCGGCATGCCCGAACTCGTCAGCGATGCTTTTTGCAGCGGCCAAAATAAGCCATTTGAGCCTTTTGCCGCAGGGTCAGCCAGAGCGGAAACGTCGCGCCTTAAAGATGGTCCGTCAGATGGACGCCGAAGGGTTTGGAAATTGTAGCAATCACTACGAATGCGAGGCGGTTTGCCCGGCTGCGATTCCGGCCACGTTTATTACACGTCTCAATCGCGAATACGCTGCGGCTTCGGTCGTTGCGGCGACTGCAGGAGTGAAGTGAGTTGCAGTCGAATCTGTGCGGCCGGAACCGACCTGCAACTATGCCCGCAATTTTTGCATTGAGCGGATCGATGTGATACCATGTCAAACTAAAATCATGTCCAATAACGACTCTCGCGGTCCCAAGGAAAATCGTAACCGGAACGCCTCACCGGATCCTAACTTCAACTGGAGAGGGATCGTTCTTTTCGCGCTGGCATTTGCTCTCATCGGCGGTGCGCTGCTATTTCGTCCGCTCGCGACGGTGCAGGACCTAAAATATTATCAATTTGAAGAACGGCTGAAAGCTGGCGCTTTTGACCGAAATCTGCCGATCGAGCTAGTCTATGAGCAGGGCCGTAGCACCCAATACATCCACGGCTATTTCGCACAATCGGATGCAACTCCGCCCAAAAATGTTCCGACGGAGTTCAAAACGCGGGTCATTTTTGATGTGAACCGTAACCTTGAGCAGCAGATCAAAGATGCTGGCTACAAGGTGTCGATGGAGGAGCAAAATAACGTTCTTGCCTCAGCGTTGGTAAGCTTTCTGCCGATCGCGATTTTCTTGTTAGTGCTGTATTTCCTATTTCGTCAGCAGATCAAAATGGCGGGCAAAGGCGCGCTCAATTTCGGAAAATCCAAGGCGCGGATGTTAGCTCGTGAGAAGAACAAAATTACGTTCAAAGACGTCGCTGGCGTCGAAGAGGCTAAGGAAGAAGTCTCTGAAATTGTCGAATTCCTGAAGGACCCCAAGAAGTTTCAAAAGCTCGGCGGCCATATTCCTAAAGGCGTTCTGATGGTAGGTTCGCCGGGAACTGGCAAGACGTTGCTAGCCCGCGCAATTGCTGGTGAAGCCGATGTCCCATTCTTTTCGATTAGCGGATCGGATTTTGTGGAAATGTTTGTCGGTGTCGGCGCTTCCCGCGTTCGCGATATGTTCGAGCAAGGCCGCAAATCGGCTCCCTGCCTGATTTTTATCGACGAAATTGACGCGGTCGGCCGTCATCGCGGCCATGGAATGGGAGGCGGTCACGACGAACGTGAACAGACTTTGAATGCAATGTTAGTCGAGATGGATGGATTCGACGCGCAGGAAGGCGTCATCATCATCGCCGCGACTAACCGCGCTGATGTGCTTGATCCAGCATTGCTCCGTCCGGGCCGCTTCGATCGCCAAGTGGTTGTTCCCCTGCCCGATGTTAAAGGCCGCGAAGAAATTCTCCGGGTTCACGCGAAAAAAGTGAAGATCGCCGAAGGCACGAGTCTCGACACCATTGCCCGTGGCACGCCCGGCTATTCTGGAGCTGAACTCGCGAATGTTATCAACGAAGCGGCCTTGCTTGCGGCTCGTCGAGGCCTCAAGGCAATCACCCTCGCCGAGCTCGAAGAAGCCCGCGACAAGGTCCGTTGGGGACGCGAGCGCCGCAGCATGGCGATGAGCGACAAGGAAAAAGAAATGACCGCTTATCACGAGGCAGGACACGCTCTTCTCGGCATCCTCATGGAGCACGGCGACCCACTTCATAAGGTCTCCATTATCCCTCGTGGCCCGGCCCTTGGCGTCACGATGTATTTGCCAACGGAAGACAAGCACACTCGCAAAAAGAAGGAACTCCTCGACCGTCTCGTCGCCATCATGGGCGGCCGCGTTGCGGAACAACTCGCATTTGGCGACATCACCAACGGTGCCAGCGGTGACATTCAACAAGCCACCTGGACTGCACGAAAAATGGTTTGCGACTGGGGCATGAGCGAAAAAATGGGCATGGTCGGCTTCGGCGACAGCGAAGAAACCTCCTTCATGGGCGGTGGAAAACGGAACTACTCCGAGGCCACAGCGCTCGAGATTGACCTCGAAGTCCGCAAACTCTGTGACGACGGTCTGGCCAAGGCTACTGAGTTGCTCACTCAACATCGTGAATCGCTGAATGCCATCGCCAAGGCCTTGCTGGAATTCGAGACGCTTTCCGGTGATCAGGTGAAAGACCTCGTGGAAACCGGCTCGATGAAGAACCCGCCACCGCCCATTTCCGGCACTCCGATCACCGCACCAGAGTTGCCGCAACGGACCACGCCTCCCGAAATCGTCACACCGGATTTCCCGGGCGGCCTCACCGGTCAACCCGCTTAAACTCCGATGGTTTCTTCGATTCACCCCGACCTCACCATGGCCGAGCTGCTGGAGGTTTATCCCGGCGCTCAGCGTGCGTTGTTTCGGCAATATCACATTGGCGGATGCAGCAGTTGCGGATTTCAGCCGGGGGAAACCCTCGCTAGCGTCTGCACTCGCAACGAAAATCTCTCAGTTTCAGAAGTCATCGATTATCTGGAAAAAAGTCAGGTCGACGACGAGAAATCGCTCATTTCCCCGGCGGAAGGATCGACGGCTCTGGAACGTGGCGATGCGCGGTTTCTTGACATCCGGACGCGCGAGGAATACGAGGCGGTCCACATCGAGGGCTCCCATCTTTTCAGTCAGGACTTGCTCGCAGAAATCACCGCGAGTTGGGACAAGACCGCACTTTTAGTCATCGTCGATCATCAAGGAAAACGCGTTCTCGATGCCGCGGCGTATTTCGCCGGTCACGGTTTTACCGATGTCCGTGGACTCGCCGGTGGTATCGACGCCTGGAGCGAGCAGATCGATCCCGATCTTCCGCGTTATCATTTAGAATAATTTTCATTCGAGTTCCATCGATATGTCCGCCGATTCAGAAACTTTCAACGCCCGCCTCGAGGCCGCAACTCGCAACCCGCAGAATGTCGGCGAGATCGCCAATGCTGACGCAGTCGGCACTGTCGGCAGCGCCGATTGCGGTGACATGCTGCGAATGTGGGTTAAATTTCGCGAAAATGAGTCGGGTCAGAAGGTAATCGACCGCGCCAGTTTTCAAACTTTCGGTTGCGAAACGGCCATCGCAGTTGCCAGCGTCGCGACGGAAATGTTGCGCGGCAAATCCATCGACGAGGCGCTCGCCATGAAAGGCTCCGATCTTTCCGCTCCCCTCGGGCCGTTGCCGCCGATGAAAATTCACTGCGCGCAACTTGTTGAAGGAGCGCTGCGCAATGCCCTCGCGCCCGAGCAAATTTCCAGTCCAGTTCCATCGAACTCACCGACACTCTTCGGTCAGCTTTCCGCCGGGACTTCGGATAAAAAAGTCAAAATCGTTCTCAATTCCTAACTATGGATTCCAATCAAGAAATTCTCCTTTCCCGCGACACGCCCGCCGTTCGTATTCCGAGCGGTGACAAGATTACGCTGCTCGAAGGCAGCCGCGTTTACATCACGCAATCACTCGGCGGCACCTACACCGTCGCATCGGAACAAGGCCTGGCGCGCATTGCCGACACCGATGCCGACGCTCTTGGCATCCAGCTTTCTCAATCGAGTTCGAGTGAAATCTCCGCGTCACACGATGGCGAAGTGGACGCAGAGAAAGTTTGGGATCAACTCAAAAACGTCTATGATCCGGAAATTCCAGTGAATATCGTGGACCTTGGCTTGGTTTACGATTGTCAAATTCTGAAAACGGACGAGGCGAAGACGAAGGTGGAGATCAAAATGACTCTGACCGCTCCTGGCTGCGGGATGGGACCGACCATTGCGGAGGACGCTCGCAGTCGTGTGGTTACCGTCCCCGGTGTGGACGAAGCCGAGGTCATTCTCGTCTGGGATCCACCGTGGAATCAGCACATGATCAGCGAAGTCGGCAAGATGAAGCTCGGAATGATTTGAGTTAGACCCCTGCGCGCTCCAACATTGAGGCGAGAACTTTCCGCGCTTCAAAAACTTCGCAGGCTAATTCGTATGCGAGCCGGCAATGTTTCTTGTAGTCGGAATTGATCTCGCGGACGGCTTCCACGACTTCCTCGACCGTCGAATACGCGAACAAACCGCCGCTGTTTCCGTAGTGTCGCGTGAACCCCGTTTCCTGCGTAATCGCGGGTCGGCCCGCTGCTAGATAACAAGCCGTGCGATCGCTAAACCAGCCAGTGTTTAGCCGGACGTATTGGTCCTTTGCGACGGTGAATTCACCCTTACTCGACTGAATATAACGGACATAAGAATCGTAGTCAGAGCTCAGCAAATGCGGCAGCACGAGCGACCAGTTTTGGTCGAGAAACATGTCTCGCTCGACTGAATTTTTAATGTCTGTCGCCAGTTCGAAAGACTCACCGCAAGCAACTGGCGCGGGTGAAAATTTCATGAACTCCAGCGACTTGCTCCAGAGATAATTTTCGCCATTCCACTGGATGTCTTTCTTACCGCTCGTCGACCAGTTCGCGACGGACGTGAAGACTGCGCTCGGTGGTCGATAATCAGATTGATACCACAAACTGGTGACCACCGGTTGACGCGTTGGCAACCATTTCAAACCGTGCAGAGGAACAGGAAATTCCGGCGTGCAGATGTTCTCGCCAAAGGTGAAAAGCGCATGGTGCCGCTGGAGATAATCAAGCGTGTCCTGGTTGCCTTGGTCGACCTTGATTTGCTCCACACCCGGATCACTTTCCACGTAAAGAATTCGGTCGCTTTTGAGCAGATCCTCGTTGAACTCCTGCGAGCCACAGACGTTCAAAATCGCGTCGGCTTCCACATAAAGTTCGCGCACGCGCGACAACGGAATCCCCAATGTTCCCCCAGCCGGATCTGGCAAATACCGCGGGCAAAATGACCAGTGCCCGTCGAATCCATAGCGTTTCGCCAACGTGTCTAGCACCTGCCCCGCGTAAGTCGTGTCCTCAGTCGTATCGAAGTCGACTGGGTTATACGGAATGCGCGCCGAGTCCTCGATGTAATAAACTTCGTTCCCAAGTTCCTGCAGCCCAACGATGTAATGGATGTGCTGCCAGATGACTCCGGCTATGGGACAGCTACCCATGAATCCCATCACGATAATTTTTTTCCGGCTCATAGTTCTTTGACGATTCGCGCCGGATTTCCTGCGACGATAGTGTTCGCCGGCACGTCCTTGGTGACCACGGAACCTGCTGCGACGATGGAGTTTTCGCCGATGGTTACGCCTTTCAAAATAACGGCGTTCATCCCGATCCAGACATTGTCGGCGATACGTATTGGCTTCGTCTCAATTTTTGGGCGCTCCGGTTTATTCGGAAAATAAACGCTGCACGCGATGGTGTCCTGTCGGCGTAAAACCGGATCGATCGGATGAAAATCGCTGTCCGCCAGACCGACGTTCCAGCTAATCAGACAATGACTGCCGATGGTGATCTCTTCTTCGGCCATGACGAGTGCGCCGTTCATCAGCGTGAAATCTCCGATCGTGCAGCGGCCTTTTGGTCCAATCGCGAAGGAACAACCCGCGTAGATCGCCACGTCATCACCGACTTTCAGTGCCGCAGGTTCCTGGCTCTTGAATTGACGAAAAACCTGCGCCGTTTCGAGGTAAAATCGTTCGCCCCAGACGACGTTTTCTGGGACGGGTTTATCATACCAGTCGTTCTCGACATGGCGGTTGGGAAGCATGCTCATAGATTTTTCATCGGAGTTAGAATGGATTCAGCCCGCGTAATCCGCCGACTTGTAAAGCTCGGCGTAGACGCCATTTTTCGCCAGTAATTCCGGCCCGGTGCCCTGCTCGGCGATGATGCCATTCTTTAAAACCACGATCCGATCCACGCCATGAATCGTCGAAAGCCGATGCGTCACAATCAAAGTCGTCCGTCCGCGCATCAGCTCGTAAATCGTGCCCATAATGGCGTGTTCCGTCGCCGGATCGAGCGCCGACGTTGGCTCATCGAGCAACAATAGCGGCGAATCCTTCAAAAACGCGCGCGCAATCCCGATCCGCTGGCGTTGGCCCACAGAAAGATGCCCGCCGCGTTCGCCGACCTGGCTTCCGTAACCTTCAGGAAGCGCGGAAATGAACTCATGCGCCTGGGCACGTTTGGCGGCTTCGACGATTTCCTCTTCAGTCGCATCCGGTCGTCCGTAAGCGATATTTTCGCGAATCGTGGTCGAAAACAGCAGTGTGTCTTGCAATACGAGGCTGATCTGCGAACGGATCGAGCGTTTGGTGAATTTGCGCAAATCCTGCCCGTTGAGTCGCATGGAACCCGCATCAGGATCGTAAAATCGCGGCACCAGACTGAGCAGCGTGCTCTTGCCCGCACCCGTTCCGCCAACAAACGCCACCGTCTGGCCCGATGCAATTTCCAGATCGATACCTTTCAAAATGGGCCGTTCATGATCATATCCGAATTTCACATTGCGGTAGCCAATTTCGTGAATCACTCCGTCCCAAGCCACGGCATCGGGTGCATCTTTCACCTCATCGGGGCGATCCAGCACTTCAAAACATCGTTTCGCCCCGGCCGTGGCTCCCTCCAACGCCCAGGCGGTGTAGGTCAAATCCTGGATCGGCTGATACAACATCGCTAAATACGACGCAAAAACGGTGAGTTGCCCCAAGCCGAGCGATCCATCCAAAACGTGCCGGAATCCTACGAAATACATCCCCGCAGTTCCCGCAGCCATCAGCGTTCCGACGATCAAGGCACTCATCATATTGGTCTTCGTCATGTGCATATTCGCCTCCAGACTCTGCCGTGCTTTCGCATGAAACTGGCCAACTTCCCAGTCTTCACGTCCGAAGGCATGGACCATTTTTATTGATGACAAGCCTTCCTGAACCACGGCCAAAACCGCGCTATCAGATTCCTGGATAACTGTTGACTGGTCGCGAACACGTGAACCGTAATAGCGGATCGAAAATCCAATGAACGGCAGAATTCCCAAGGAAATTAGAGTTAACTGCCAGTCCATTCTCATCATGATTACGAATGTACCGGTCAATAACAGTCCTGATGAAAAAATGTTAGTAAACCCCTTATTATAAATAGTTTGGATTGCTTGCGAGTCATAAGCAACGCGAAAGCTGGAGTCGCTGCTACGTTTCGCGTCGTGGTATTTCAATGGCAAGGCTTGCAGATAGGCATACAACTCCGTTCGTAATTTTAGGAGACCTTCAAGGCCGACTTTTACGAAGATATAATTCGTAACAAGAGCCACCAGTCCCGACAACAAATGGAAAACGACGATCGCTGTGCAAAGCCACAGAATCAGGGTGGGTTTGTCGAGCTTGGGTAGCCAGCCAATCGGTTGTCGGTTGGTGATGACGCTATCAATAATCGCGCCGATCGGCCATGGCTTGGCGAGGTTAATGACAATGCCTACCAACGTTAGCCCCAGCGCCAAAAATGTTTGAGGAAGAAACGGGCGAAAATAAGCAAACGTGCGGAGGTAGATCGACATGTGAAATAGGGGCGGAACGGGGTGACGTCTCCCGCTCGGGAAGTATTCAGTCAGGCTGGAATGAAATGTCAAACTCCCATGCCGCAAAGGAGGCGACAAAGTTCGCCTTTTCCCTTGCAAGGTGTGGATGCAGCGGTTAATTACACGCGCCCGATTTTTTGGATGAACGGGTTGGTAGCTCAATGGTAGAGCAGCGCCCTTTTAAGGCGTTGGTTGAGGGTTCAAATCCCTCCCAACCCACTCCGGGATAACGAGGTGAAACCGATGTTTCCGCGAAGGTTTTTCTTGTTAGAATCATGGCCCCCGACTGTGAAATAGATGTTATGGCTGAACGCCGTTCTCTATCTGGGTGAACACTTCTGCGTAGCGGCATTTTCCTGCAAGGGCGCCGCGGTATTGGTTTAAGCCACGCACGGCGCGGTCATAGGCGAAGCTGGCTAATTGCGATTCGTAGGTGCGAACTGCGCACAATTTCTGGCGCATTACGGCAGTGATATCCGCAACTTCGTCGTAGTCGGTTAGGGGTGTCCAGACTTCGTAACCGCGCAGTTCCGAAAGGTCTGTTCCCAAGCTTGAAAACGCGCCTTCCACGATGGGAAGCGCGGCACGATGATCCGGGTGCCATTCCTTCGGGTGCGGCAGATAAATAATATCAGGTTTTTCGTCTCGAATGATGGGTCGTAAAAGTCCCCCCCCCTCCGTCACTGCATTGCCAACATACCAATCCGGCAATCGGAAAAATTCGATCCGTGCCACACCCAGAATCTGGGATGCGACTTTGGCTTCGCGTTCGCGGATTTCCCACGCCTCCGAGGCTGGGAGGTGATCCAGCCCTAACTCGCCTGAAGTTAGAAAAACCACCGTCACCCGGTCGCCCGCCGCCGCGTGCAACAGGATCGAGCCGCCACAGCCGATGGATTCGTCGTCGGGGTGAGGCGCCAGGACGACGATGTTCATAAACGTCGCGCCGCCGCGATGCGCCTCTCGTAAATCTCGACGTATTGCGCCGTCATGCGTTCCACCGAAAATCGCGCGAGCGCTCGTTTGCGGACCAGACTGCGGTCGAGGCTGCGCGCTTTCGGAATCAAAGTCGCTAATTCCTCCCTAACTCCAGTGGAAAAACCGGTGATTCCCTCATCGATAATTTCTGCGACGGCTCCAAGCCGATTCGCGACGACCGGGGTGCCGCACATCATGGCTTCGATCTGCACGAGGCCAAAGGGTTCTGGCGCCTCGACCGGGTAAAGCAACGCGATGGCGTTTCCGAGAAAACGATCGCGCTCGACACCCGTTACGGCGCCGACGTATTGCACCTGATCACCGTCCACCAACGGCTCGATTATTTCGGTAAAATAGTCGTTACGAGGACCAGCGAGTTTCAGCGGAATTCCGTTTTCCCGCGCCACTTCGATCGCGGTGAGAACGCCTTTATCCGGGATGAAACGCCCGAGATAACAGAGGTATTCTTCCGGGTCGGCGCAGAAGCTGAATTGCTCTGGATCAATCCCGTGCGGTATGACGTCGCACGGTTTCAAATTTGGATAGGAGTTCCATTGAAATGTGGAAATCGCCGTCACCCAGGCATCGGGTCGCATCGACCAAATCCGCATTTGTTCATCATACGGCGTGACGTGCAACGTGTGGAGTAACGGAGCTTTTGAGAGGAGTTCCAGCGGAATGCCAAAAAGGTAGCCGTGGCTGTGAATGATATCGAACTCCGCTGAAAGCTCGAGCGCGCGGCAGATGTTAACCCACTCGCAGAGTCGCCAATCTTCAAAGGCGCCATCTTCCGCATAAGTGCCCGGCAGCGTTTCCACCAATCGCCCTGAAACCGTCGAACCCGCAGCAGCAAAAACCGTGACTTCGTGACCAAGGCGGGTCAGCTCTCGATCCAGGAGCCAGACGTGTTGCTCGATACTCCCGCTATGCTCAGCGCGGACCGGCGTATCCAATGTGGCAATTTGCGCGATCCTCATTTTTCAGACGTTGGAGACACGCTGCATTTGTGAACACGGAACGCTCCCTAGCCAAGTTCAAACCGTTCTTTACGGATACAATTAGTTCAGTCAAGATGAGCCTCGATCGCCATGAAACGCATCGGACTTAAAAGGATATCATCCGTAGGCCTGGCTTTCACCTTGCTGGAGTTACTGGTTGTTTTTGTGATCATTGCCGTCCTCGCCGGGATTGGATTTGCCGTAATGTCCAGCTCCCAGAGGAAGGCTAAAGCCGTCCGTTGCATCAGCAATTTACGGCAACTCGGGATCGCATTCTCAACCTATTCTCAAGACCACAACGGCAATTACCCACCCGTCGTTGAAGATGCCACTGGCGCAGACCCGAACGAAACTGTCTGGAGTAACGTCCTAATCACGGGAAAATATCTCCCGACTCCGACGACTGCGGCGAATAATATGTTTCTCTGTCCGTTCGATCCTGGGGCTCCATTTAATGGTGCGGAAGGTGTGCGAAGTTATGCTTACAATTCTTATCCAACCGGGATCACCCGCCTCGAGACAGATCCTCTCATACCCGTCACGGTGGGCCATCCATCCACAACAATTTTGCTGGCAGAATGGTATTTTCCAGATCCTTTTGCAAACCCAGAGTCAGCGGGTTGGGACTCCCCCGGCTGGGCGATCCGGACGAGCGGCGGAATCTACAAACATCACCCGGACGGAACCTCCGGTGTCCTATTTTACGACCTGCACGTCGCCTGCTTGCCAGCGATGAGCGTTCCGGGCTCATCGATTCGTTGGTCTTTCGAGGATTGATAACGAGATGCACTTTTTCCCCCGCGTCTTTGCTTATTTGAAACCCTATTGGCGGGGGGCACTCTACTCCGTCGTCATCATCATTCTTGCCGGATTGGTAAGTCTGCTGGCGCCGTGGCCAATGCAGATTTTGATCGACCACGTCCTCGATAACAAGCCGATGACCCCATTTCTGCACTCCTTGTTAGGGTGGGTCGCTTCTAACAAAGTCGGGCTGATGATTGTAGTCGTCTGCGCGGGCCTGTTGGTAACCTTGCTTGGCGATCTCCTGGGAATCTTGGAAAGCTATGTAAATACCAAGCTCGACCTAAGTATCGCGCGGGATTTTCGAGCCGATCTTTTTGCTCACGCCCAGCGATTATCACTCGCGTTTCACGATCAGAGCCGTTCCGGAATGCTTATCTACGCAATCAACTTCCAAGCGGACGCTGCGGCGGGCGTCATCATGGTTGTGCCCGGGATAGCCCAGAGCCTGATCACCTTGGTCGGCATGTTTTGGATCACCTTCAAAATGGATCACACGCTGGCGCTGATATCACTCGCAGTGGTGCCATTTCTTTATTACTCGGTCGGTTACTATGTAACTCATATCCAACAGCGTTTGTCGGATGTGAAGACCTTGGAAGGAGAGACTCTCTCCATTATCCACGAAGCCATGTCGATGTTGCGCGTAATTGTAGCCTTTGGGCGCGAGTCTTATGAACATCTGCGCTTCCGAGATCAAAGCCAGAAGGCCGTCGATGCGCGTGTTAGCCTGACAGTGCGTCAGACTTTCTTCGGCCTTGCAGTGAACATGACCACGGCGGTAGGCAGCGCGTTCGTCCTCGGATTCGGTGCCTATCACGCTCTCAATCACAAGCTCACCACCGGGCAACTGCTCGTCGTCCTCGCATACATCGCTTCCATTTATAAACCGCTGGAAACCATCAGCACCACGGTAGGCTCATTGCAGGATCAATTTGCTAACCTTCGCATCGCGTTTGGGCTTTTGGACACCGTGCCAGACATTCGCGATGCATCCGACGCGGTGGATATTGGTCGGGCAAAAGGCCGGATTTCTTTTGAAGACGTGAGTTTTAGTTACGCGGAACGTGAGGGGACTTTGAGGCATATCACGTTTACAGCGGAGTCGAACCAAGTCGTTGCATTGGTCGGGCCGACGGGCGCGGGAAAAACAACGCTCGTGAGTCTCATCCCACGCTTTTACGATCCCGTGGAAGGACGCGTTCTGCTCGACGGAATCGATATTCGAACGATCAGTCTCTCATCCCTTCGCCAACAAGTAAGCATGGTGTTGCAGGAGCCCTTACTCTTCTCAGGAACGATCGCATCTAACATCCGCTATGGGCGCCTCGAAGCCACTTTGGACGAGGTCAAGACGGCTGCACAATCTGCCAACGCGCACGATTTTATCATGGCGTTGCCGGACCGGTATGAGACTGAAATTGGAGAGCGTGGCGCTCAACTTTCTGGAGGTGAAAGACAACGCATTTCAGTCGCCCGCGCTTTTCTAAAAGACGCACCGATCCTTATTCTCGACGAACCGACATCCTCTATCGATTCGAAGACGGAGGCGGTAATTCTCGATGCGCTAGATCGACTTATGGCGGGTCGCACAACCTTCATCGTGGCGCACCGTTTATCGACAATTCGTAATGCCGAAAAAATTCTTGTCCTCGATCACGGAAGTCTCGCAGAAGAGGGTTCGCACGAGGAACTTCTACAGCGCGACGGCCTTTACAAACAACTCCATGACATGCAGACAAAACGGCCAGAACGCACCCGTTTTTCTTCTGCGTTCATCGATGTTCCCGAGGAGGACGGATGAATCTTCCCGCGCGCAAAAAAATTGTTCTACTCGGGCTGATGAGTCGGATGCCCGTTGCCGGAGTCATCTGGCAGACGATCCATTATTTAGTCGGCTTTCAACGATTAGGGTTCGATGCCTATTACGTCGAGGCGCACGGCTGTGCTCCTCACTGTTTTTACGAGACCGGGCATGAAGACGGACATCTTGCGGCAGCCGAATTCATTGCGCGAACGATGGAGAGTTTCGGACTGGGCGAGCGCTGGTGTTACCAGCCGCTTTATGGCGACAGCCGTGTTTTTGGTTTGAGTAAGAGTCAACTGGACCACCTTTACGCCTCCGCGGAGCTAGTCATCAATTTGCACGGCGGCACCGAGCCAACGCCAGAACATACCGCGGGCGGCCCGCTGATCTACCTCGAGACCGATCCGGTGCAATTGCAAATCGAACTGCACGACGGCTTGGAAAAGACGATTCAGTTTCTCGAGCCACATCACGCATTCTTCACCTTCGGAGAAAATCTCGGCGCCTCGGACTGCCTGCTTCCCGCTAGCGAACGCTTCAAATTCAAGGCTACCAGGCAACCCGTCGTGCTCGATTTCTGGGAACCTTACGGCCATGGCACTGGAGAACTTTTTACGACGGTCGGCAACTGGCGACAGGATCATCGCGAAGTTTTTTTCAACGGAGTTAGATACTACTGGAGCAAACACTTCGAATTCCTCAAATTTGTCGATCTGCCGGCGTTGACCGATCAGAAATTTGAATTGGCGCTTAGCAGTTATGCGCCAGAAGACGAAACGTTCCTGACTAACAAAGGCTGGCGCGTTCGTCCCGGACTCGACATCTCATTGGACTTCGAAACCTATCGGAATTACATCGGCGGTTCGCGTGGAGAATACACCGTCGCGAAAGACCAGAATGTGCGCTTACGCAGCGGTTGGTTCAGTGACCGATCCGCCACCTACCTTGCAGCCGGACGTCCTGTAATTACACAGGAAACGGGGTTCAGCAATTCTCTGCCGACCGGCCGTGGGCTCCTGTCATTTTCTACCTTGGACGAGCTTTCAAGGTGCGTTGAAAAAGTGAATGCAAACTACGAATTTCATCGTCGAGCTGCACTCGAAATCGCACGGGAACATTTCAGCCACGAAATCGTTCTCGGCCAAATGCTGGACCACCTTGGCGTCACCACCCATTTGCATCGTCCCAGCATGAGCACCTTTTCTAAAAGCATGGTCATTGCTCCTGTGGAGCGTCGTCCTATCAAGCTGCGTGAGGCGACGTTACGCTCCATTCGGGCTAAGGCCATTCCCAGTCATGAGACAGAATTTACGTCGCCACGAACAAGTATAATTGTTGTCTGTTACAATAACCTGCCGTTCACCCGACTCTGTCTGGAGAGCGTGCTCGAAAATACAGCGGAGTTCGAGTTGATTGTGGTGGATAATGGTTCGTCAGACGCGACTTCTAACTACCTGGAAAAACTGGCGGAAAAGAATCCGCACGTCACTCTTTTCCAGAACAAACGCAATCGCGGTTTCGCCGCCGCGAACAATCAGGCGCTTGCGGTTGCCAAAGGTCAATATGTCGTTCTGCTCAACAACGACACTATTGCTGCTCCGGGATGGTTGCCACGGTTGTTAGCTCACTTGAATGATTCCACCGTCGGCGCGGTCGGGCCCGTCACCAACCGGATTGGTAATGAGGCGCAAGTGGATGTCGAGATCGAAACGCTGGGCGACTATCTGGAAGCAGCCGAAAAGATCGCACTGGAACTCGCCTGTAAATTTTTCGAGATCCAAACACTGACAATGTTTTGCCTGGCCATGCGGCGCGAAGTTTACCACAGCATTGGCCCGCTAGATGAAGGCTTTGGAGTTGGGATGTTAGAGGACGACGATTACTCCATGCGAATGCATCGTGCCGGTTTGCGGCTGCTGTGCGCCGAGGACGTCCTTATTTACCACTATAGCCAAGCGTCGTTCGGAGAGCTAGTTACCAGTGGTCGCTACAATGCGATCCTCGAGCAAAATAAGACTCGCTTCAAACTCAAATGGGGCGTCCCCTGGCAGCCCTATCGACGACGGCAGGACGATTCCTACGAGAATCTCATCGCCAATGTCCGGGAATGTATTCGTGCGCACATCCCGGCTTACTCGCAATTGTTAGTAGTCAGCAAAGGGGACGAAGCGTTGCTAGCCATCGACAATCGGCGCGCCGAACATTTTCCGCAGGATGCCGAGGGCGCATTCGCCGGCTGGTATCCTGCGGACAGCGAAGGCGCGATCCGTCACCTGGAACATTTACGCAATCGTGGCGCGAAATTTTTTGTCCTGCCAAAACCTTCTCTTTGGTGGTTCGATTTCTATGGCGGATTTCGTGAACACTTGGAAACGCGCTACACCGTGATTAATCGCGACCCCGAATGCAGGATCTTCTCCCTCCACCATCCCAAGAAATGAATGAGCTAACCATCGATATCAGTCCTGTGCGACTGGAAGATCATCTCGCCGAATTACTGGAGCGCACCGCGCAAATCGAAACCACGCTCAATGAAATCCACGCCGCGCTTCGATCGCGACCTGCGCCATTGCCATCTAACTCCGTTGAAAAAATTACGCCCGTCGATCGCCACGTCAGCTATCAGCAAATGATTGCTCGGTTGCGAGAGATGGCACGTAATAACATTCCCTCCGGAGCAAAAGTGTTAGTCGTCAGTAAAGGTGACAATGCCCTTCTTCAACTCAATGAATGTCGCGCAAAACATTTCCCACAGGACTCCAATGGTCGATATGCAGGTTTTCATCCACGCGACAGCGCCGCCTGTATTCAGCATCTGGAGGAAATGCGCAACCGTGGCTATGAATACCTTCTCTTTCCGCAAACCGCGTTCTGGTGGCTGGATCACTACCGGGAATTTCACAAATATCTTACCGACCACACACAATTGTTAGCACGCCGCGACGATGCTTGCGCGATATTCCAGTTGGAAGATAACGATGGAACTCCGCTGAGAATTTTTCGGACGGAGGAACACCAAGATGCAGTTCGACAACTACACGATTTAATTATTCGCTTGTTACCGGTGGGAGCCGACGTCCTCGTGGTCGGAAAAGGCGAGGAAGACCTTACGCTCATCAACGGGCTGAAATGCTCCTGCTTCCCTCAAGATCCCACAGGCACGTATCTTGGATATTACCCGGTGAATTCTGAAGCGGCCATCGCTCTTCTCGAAGAGAACCGCAGAGACAGCGCGGAATTTTTGATCTTTCCAAAAGACACCTTCTGGTGGCTGGATTACTACGAAGGATTTGCTTCCTACCTAAATGAAAAATGCCGCATCGTAACGGTTCAGAAACAAGTTTGCATAATCTTCGACATTCGCACCTAATGAAAAA
>JAYVOE010000092.1:0-10729 GCA_043758065.1 Spartobacteria bacterium
GAGCGAGAGATAGCCAAGGCCGACTTCTGATAGGAATCCAAGTCGATTGCGAATTTCCCGCAGGACTTCTTCCGTGATCTGAAGCTGCTGTGCGGTGACGGAGATTTTCTCTATGAAATCTGCGGCCTCGGAAATAGTTAGCTGGCAAAAAGTATGAATGTTAACTTCAGTGCCGTCGTGCGAACGAATGGTGACTGCTAGTATTTCCGGTTTGAGCCGCGCCCCGTTGCAAGCAGGGCAGGGATGTCGCGACATGAAGCCGCGAATCCGCAATTTCGTGAATTCACTCTCAGTCGATTCATAAAGTCGTTCCATTTGCGGAAGCACGCCCTCGAACGGCTTGTTTACGGTTTTCCCATTGGCAGTGAGTTTGATGGGAATAGTTTCGTCGCCGGTGCCGAAGAGAATGGCGTTACGAAATTTCTCCGGCAGCTTCGCCCATGGTTTGTCCGTCGGAGCGCGATAGTGGGCGACGAGCGCGTCGAGTAGGATGCTGTAGTAGGCGAGCATCCGCTTGGTGCCTTTGGTCCAGGGCGTGATCGCTCCGTCTGCGAGCGTTTTCTCGGGATCGGAAATCATCAGATCGGGATCGCAGACTTGTTGAGTGCCGAGGCCGTGACAGACGGGACATGCACCCAAATGGGAGTTGAATGAAAAATGCTTTGGCGCGGGCGGCGTCATGGTGAAACCGGTGCGAGGGTTCGAAAAATCAGTGGAAAACTTCTCCTCGTGCCAGGCCGGGTCGTTAGGAAATTGTGATTGGAGTTGCAGTCGATTCGCGCTCCATTTCAGTGTCGTTTCGACGGAGTCGGCAAGTCGCGCGCGCACGCCTTCGCGAACGACGAGACGATCCACGACGGCTTCGATGGTGTGCGGCTTGTTCTTTGTAAGATGCGGAACCTCCGGCGTGTTCAGCTCGATCATTTCGCCGTCGATGCGCACGCGAACGAAGCCTTCGCGTTTCACTTTTTCGAGGACATCGCGGAATTCGCCAACTAGATTTTCAATGAGCGGAGCCAGCAGCACGAGCTTGGTGCCCTCGGGATGTTCCAGGATGCGATCCACAATTTGCTGCGGCGATCGCTTGCGGATTTCCTCGCCCGTTTCTGGATCGTGCGGCTGGCCGATGGACGAAAAAAGCAGGCGCAAGTAGTCAAAAATCTCGGTCGTCGTGGCAATCGTTGAACGCGGATTGGCTCCGGAAGATCTCTGTTCGATCGCTATGGCCGGGGAAAGTCCCTCAATGAAATCCACGTCGGGTTTCTGCATTTGATCGAGAAATTGCCGCGCATAAGCCGAGAGACTTTCCACATAGCGGCGCTGGCCCTCGGCGTAGAGCGTGTCGAAGGCGAGCGACGATTTTCCCGAACCGCTCATGCCCGTGATGACAACCAGTTTGTCCCGCGGAATTTCTACCGTCAGGTTTTTCAAATTGTGCTGGCGGGCACCGGTGATTTTGATAGTTTGAGCAGGCATCGGGCGTGAAACCTCGAATTAGCAACCTAAGCACAAGCCCGAGCCAGTCACCAGAATCTTTTCCGTCATGAGCAAAGCTACAAAACCACTTCCCACACCGGAAGCCTACGCCGATCTGGTGCTTTATTACCGGAAAATGAAGCACGACATCAACAACTCGCTGGCCGTGATGATGGCCCTCGCTGAGTTGTCGCAGCGCCGCACGGAGCACGTGCAAAAACTGATCGATATGGTCCTCGAAAAATCGACGAAAACGGCGGACGATCTGAAGCTTTTTCAGGCGAAGCTGAACGAACTCTTGCCCGAAGTGCCGGAGCAGTAAAAAACTGATTCGAGTTCCAATCGATTCTCCCCCCCGAATCATGAAAAACACTGCGGCATTCGCTGCTATTTTTGCCCTCACGTCCTTTGCTTGGAGCGAAGACGTTCCTCCATTGGACCCCAAAGCGATCTTGCAGGAGTTGCAGGGTATTCAGGCCAAGCAAAAGAACGCGGCGAGTTCGCGTCAGAAGCAAAATCTCGATACGATTTTGCGAGCTTCGGGGAGCAAGGACGCGGCGATCGCCTTTTACGAAGACGCGCAAATGGCCACTCAATTTCAGGGCGCGAATCGAGAGAACAGCCAGTTTCGCGATTGGAAAAAGAAGCAGGAAGAACAGCTTAAAAACCCAGACTTCCGCGAGTCGGTCCGGCTTCATTTGTTTTATCTCGCGCTCAGCCTGAAGAAAGCCGCCGATGCGAAACCAGAGGAACTCATCCCTCAAGTGGCTGATTATTTAAAAGTGCTGGATGCTTCCGACGACGCGCTCTACGTGCGGGATTCGTTGTTGAAAAACTCCGTCTCCGATGGGGTTTTTGCAAAGTGGCTTGGGTTAGGTCCGGATCTAGGTAAGGCTGGCGACTGGGAAATAAACCCTGGAAAATCCGACGCGATTGCCTCGAAATATCTGCTGCCCGAATGGCGGAAGGTGAAAAATTCAGCGCTGCTTTCTTACTGGGACGCGCGAATTACGAAGGAAAGTCTCGCTGCGAACAGCGCGAAACTCGACTTTCAGGAGAAAAATTTCGCAAACGTCCGCAAACCGGATTTACTCTGGCGGAGAGCTAAGGAATTGTTAGTGCTTGACCAGCCCAATCGGGCTGCGCAGGAAATGTTTGGCTTGATCAAGAATTATCCGAATCACCCGAGTGTCAACGAATGGATCGGGGAACTTGAGAAATTGCTGAGCCCAAGCAAAGGTTGATCCGAGTTAGAGTCGAATCAGCCGCGATTTAATTGGTGCTCACGAGAGGACTTGAACCTCCACTCTGTTAGGAATACGATTCTGAGTCGTACGCGTCTGCCATTCCGCCACGTGAGCAATTTTGGAAACTTATTAGTAGTCGAAAAATCTGGTTTGGAAACCGATTTTTCAGTCGAGTTCCAGCCGATTCTACGAGATGCGCATCGGCATCAAGACGTAGAGAAACGGCGTCTGAATTTTGATAACGCCCGGGCTCATTTCGTCGATCAGATCGAGGAAAACTTCATCGTTTGGCAGATTCCGCAGCGGGGCCATCAGGAACTCGGGGTTGAAAGCGATCGCCATGTCCTTGCCTTTATAAGTGACGGCGACAGATTCGCGAGCCTCGCCGACGTCAGGCGTATTGGCGGTGATGTCGATGTTGTTTTTACTGAAGATCAGCTTTACCGAATTCGATTTATCGCTGGCCAAAATCGCGACGCGACGGACGCAGTTTAGAAAGGATTCGCGCTCGAGGATGACGCGTTCGCGAGCTTCGCCGGGAATAACCTGGCGATAGTTGGGATAGTTGCCTTCGATGAGTTTGGATACGAGCAGAGTGTTATTTAACTCGAATGCAACTTGGTTGTCGGAGACGGACACTTTCACTTCGCCGTCCTCTTTCAAAAGGCGGCCAATTTCGGTGATGGCCTTGGTCGGAATGATGACCTCTGTTTCCTGGCTGCGCGGGAATTCGAGTTCGATATCCACCAGCGCAAGGCGGCGGCCATCGGTGGCGACGAGGGAAAGTTTGTTATCCTTGAAGCTGTGAAGAACGCCGTTGAGAACGTAGCGCGTCTCGTCTGTAGAAATGGCGTAGGCTGTTTTTTTGAGGCCGTCTTTGAGTTCCTTTTGCTTGATGTTGAAAACGCGGGCGTTTTCGAAGCGGGAAAGGGGCGGGAATTCCTCTTCGGGAAGCCCAAGAATCTTGAAGAACGAAGCTCCACATCGAATCGATGCGGAATTTTTTGAGTCGACTTCGAATTGAATGTCCGCCGATGGCAATTCACGCACGATGCTGGAAAGCCGACGCGCGGGAAGAGTCGTCGCGCCCGCTTTTTCTACGATGGCTTCCACGTTCACTCGGATGCCGACATCGAGGTCAGTCGTGGTGAGAGTTAATCCGCTTTCATTCGCCTGGATCAAAACGTTTGACAGAATCGGAAGGGTCGTCCGGGTGCTGACGACATTCTGCACGGCTTGGAGGCCTTCGTTGAGTTTCTCTTTGCTAACGCTGAATTTCATGGGTGAAGCGGGTAATTAAAAAAAGGGTGAGTGGGAAAGTGCGAAACTATGCGTGGAACGCGGGCGGCTGTCTAGGCAGTTTACCGTTGAAGTTGCGAGTCGATCAGCGAGATGACGCGTCGTGTGGCTTCGTTATCGGCGATTTTTCCTTTCACCACTTTGCAAGCATGCAGGACGGTGCCGTGATCGCGACCTCCAAAGGCTTCGCCGATTTCGTTCAGCGAGGATTTAGTGAGCTGGCGCGAGAGATACATCGCGACCTGGCGGGGGTAAGCAATGTTGGCCGGCCGACGTTTGCTAGTCATATCCGCAATGCGGACGTCGAAATGCTCTGCCACGCGACGCTGAATTTGATCAATCGTAACCGTTTTCTTGGCTTCCTCGTTGAGGATGTCTTTCAACAGATTCTCAATGGATTCCCGGTCGAGTTCCTTCCCACTCAGCGAGGCGAACGATGCGACCCGTAGCAACGCGCCCTCAAGCCGTCGGACGTTGGTTCGTATCCGCTGAGCGAGAAATTCAAACACGCTCGGACTCAATTTAATACTCAACGTCGTGGCCTTTTTCCGAAGAATCGCCATGCGCGTTTCGATGTCCGGCGGCTGTAGCTCTGCCGTCATGCCCCATTCGAAGCGTGAGACGAGACGGTGCTCCAGATTCGCGATTTCGCTGGCAGGCCGATCCGACGACATAACGATCTGTTTGTGACCTTCAAAAAGCGCGTTGAAGGTGTGAAAAAATTCCTCTTGCGAACGCTCTTTTCCAGCGAAAAATTGAATGTCGTCGATCAAAAGCACGTCGGCCTGACGATATTTTTTCCGAAACTTTGGGAGCGCATTGTGCTGAATCGCGTCGATGAATTCATTGGTAAATTTCTCGCTGGAGAGATACATCACCTTGGCGTTTTTCTTGTTAGCCTGAACGTATTGTCCGATGGACTGCATTAAGTGGGTTTTGCCCAACCCGACCTCGCCATAAACGAAGAGTGGATTGTAAGTCCGAGCAGGAGCTTGGGCGACGGCCATGGCGGCGGCGTGGGCAAACTGGTTGTTCGCACCGACTACGAAGGTCTCGAATATATTTCGCGGATTCATTCCCGTCGCAGCCGCTACAGCTTCGGGTTCGAGCGGAATCTCGACCGCCGCCTTTTCAGATTTGGCGGATTCTGGCTCGCGAATCGGCGATTTGTTGTCCGCGTAGACAAATTTTAGCTTCCGCGGCTGCCCGAGAATATCCGTGATTGCGGACTGCACCAACGGCTGGTAATTCGACTCGATCCAGACCTGATAAATGTTGTTCGGAACACAAAGTGTCAGCGACTCCTCATCAGCCATCGTCAGCTGAATTTCGGCAAACCAACGCTGAAACGTGTCCGGGCTGACTTGTGGACGGATCGCCTCAGAAATGGGATGCCAGATACGGTGCATGGAGTCGGACATAGAGAATTTATCCACAGCAAGCCGTCACGCCGCTGTCATATTCCAGACAGGGGCTTGTGCACGCATGAAAACGAGGACGTTTGGGGTGTTCATTGGGGAAAATATGAAAAAGTTTTTTTTGAATCCAGTGTAACTCGCATGAAAACAACTACTTAGGAAACGGGAGAAACTTTCGATGAATACGACCGCGAGTTCAGGGCGCGCGATTCAGTAATCGTTTGAAACGAAGCACTTACCGACTCGACCAGGTTTGTTTTGCGCAGTTTTTTCACAAGTTATTCACAGCGCTTCCCTCGGAGTTGCTGAGAGACAGAGAGTAGGTTTCTGGCTTTGCATCGCCAAGAAAAAATGTGCCGAATGAGGCAATTATATTTCGCGATCCGAGCCGAAAACTGCTTGACGTTGTGAAGTCAAAATGCGGCGCGCATAACTTGTCATCCCGTGGAACTTCAGAAGCGGTTCATTTCGCCGAACTTGCATTCCGTATGTGCTCTTCGGCGATGAAAACCTGCTTTTCCGGCGTTCGAAATAAGATCGCTACCGCGAACGTCACGACAGTTCCAAAAAGGATGCGCCATGGGAATTCGATCTCGATTCCGGGCCACGGATGCTCATTGGGAGCAAGCGGACCGCGCAATCCGCAGAGTATGCTCAAACTCGTGTGCAAACCGCTCAAGATGGCAGTGACGATGAATCCCGCCAACATCGCGAGCACATTTCCTAGGTTCGAGCCGCGGCGTTTGCTGAGCATGCCGACGAGGAAAACGCCCAGCAGGGAGCCGTAGGTGTAGCCAAAAATCCCTAGGACAATTGGGATGATCCGCAGATGCAGCACGATCCGCCCATAAGCCGTCATCCCACCAACTACGATTAGCAGCACCGAAAAAACCACCGTTGCCCAACGCGCCGCTCGAACGATCTGCGCCGAAGTCGCGCGCGGTTTGATATAAGCCACATACCAATCTTCCGTGAAACTCGTCGCCAGCGCATTCAGCGCCGTGCTCAACGACCCCATCGCTGTCGCGAAAAGCCCTGCCACTACCAATCCGCGAATCCCCGGCGGCATCTCATGCACGATATACCAGGCGAAAACGTCTTTCTTCGACGGGTCCTGGTAATGCACCCAGAGAAGCAGACCGATCAGGAGAAAACACAGCACCACCGGAATATCCAGCAATCCCGACAGCATCAGCGCCCGGCGACTGCGTTTGATATCCGGCGCGGTCAACATCCGCTGCACCATGTCCTGATCCGTCCCGTGCGTCGCCATCGTGGTAAAAACTGAGCCGAGCAACGCCGCCCAAATCGTGTATTCGATTTCCAGCACACCTTTTATATTGCCCGCGATCGTCTTGGTATCACTCACACCCGAATCAAAAAACGCCGGCGCCTTGACATGCGACATCACCTCGCCCCATCCGCCTGGAACTCCTCTGAAAAGCACGAAAATCGCAAACCCAATCGCCCCAAACATAATCGACGCCTGAATCACATCCGTCCAGACCACCGCCTTGATCCCGCCGAGCGCCGTGTAAACCGCCGTAATCGCCGTAATCCCGACCAGCGCCACCACGTAGATCCAGATTTCCTGCATCGGCTGCAACTCCACTTTCGCCACCATCTCATAAGCGAACACCAGAACGATCGCGCCGACATAGAGCCGCGTGCCGCTAGCCAGCATCCGCGTAAACAGGAAAATAAACGACGCTCCGTTTTTCGTCGTATTGCCGAAGCGCACGCGCAGAAAATCGTAGATCGAGACGACGCGATAATCGTAATACGGCTTGATAAAAATGTAACTCACCAGCACCCGCGCCAGCACCGTGCCGATGGCGAGCTGTGCGTAAGTGAAATTTCGCAGACTGTAACCTTCGCCCGGCGCACCGAGAAATGTCGCCGCGCTCACTTCCGCCGCCAGAATCGACGCCAGCACCGCCCACCACGGCAGATTCCGGTCGCCGACCGCAAAGCCTTCCATCGTTTTATCGCCGCGCCCCTTGTAAAGCCCGATCGCGACGATCGCGACGAAGTAGACGACAATAATCAGGCCATCGAGGAAGAACGCAGAGTGCATGGGGAAAAAAGAGAACCTATTTTTCGACGGGAAAGCAACTGGGGAATGGATTCCACCAGCACTCTGCCGCAGGTCGCAGGCCGCAGATCAAAGTCTCGGAGTCGCCTGCCGCATGCGCCGGGCACGGAATAAAGTCGAGGAGCCATCGGCCGCGTGCGGCTGGGTGCGGAACAAAGTCGAGATGCCATCCGCCGCGTGCGGCAGGGCATGGATTGAAGTCCAGGAGGGGCCTGCCGCACTGCGGAAACCCTGTCTAAGTTCCTAAAATGAGGCGACTTGCATCGAAATCACCTCGCTGACGAGTTTTCAGTCAAGTTGCAGTCGATTCAGGGAGCCGATGAGAGCGTCAGTCAGCGCTCGACGAGCACATCGGACGTCCCTCAGAAACCGGATAAAGGCTGGCCACCGTGCAGGACGTGTCATCAGCCAGAATAGGATGGAACTCGACTGAATTTTTTGCTTTGCGAGATCGTAGCTGACTGAAAACGGGATCGGAATCGGCGCATCTGGCGTGTCCGTAATCGCCCGGAGAACGAGCAGGGGAATGCCGACTGCGATCCGCGAAACGGTGGCCGACTCCATATCGACGCAACTCGCACCTGTTTTTTCCGCGAGCGCCGCCCGTTCCGCAGCCGTTTCGATAACACTGGAACTCGAATGTAAAATCGCCTGCGGCAAATCCGATGGCGACGTGGAAAAATTCGACGCGCAAAAAACGCAGCCGAGTTGCAGTTCATTCGTCAACGCCCCGGCGAAGCCCGCCAAAATGAGACGTTCCGGCTGCCATTTCTCTAATAACTCTAGCAGTCGCTGCTCCACAGATTCCGCTCCAACTCCGATCATTTCCACGCGCACTTGACGTGGATTTTTCTCCAGCCACCGCACAAAATCCTGCGCTTCCTCCTTCAGCGCAAAGACCACCAAAATCATGGCGTTGGCAGCGGCGTCGCGTCGAGCGTCGGGAGCGGGAGATTGCGCTCGGCGGCCTGGTCGAGTTGCAGGCGCAGCTCAGGAAATTCTTTGTGCGGCGGGGTGCGCTGTTTCCAGAAAAACATTGCCGCCGCACCCGCCGCAAATGCCAGCACGACGAGCAGAAAGGTTTTCATCGCGTGCAGTTTTCGTGGTCAGCGCATGGCTGGCAATCGGAAAAGTGTTGAGAGGCGCGAGTCTCTTGTTGAGAGTAGGCGTAATGCAAAAACGACCACTCGACCGCGGCAAAATCCTCGTCACCGGAGGCGCTGGCTTCATTGGCAGCGCGCTGATTTGGGCACTGAATCAGCGCGGACTCGACAACATCGTCGTCTGCGATTTGCTCGGTTCGGATGAGAAATGGCGCAACCTCGTTCCGCTGCGTTATCTCGATTATGTCGAGGCGAGTGATTTAAAATGCCTCGTCGAAACCAAGTCCGCACCGCTGCGGGGGATCGATACGATTTTCCATCTCGGCGCGTGTTCGGCGACCACGGAAAAGGATGCCAGCTATCTCATTCGGAACAATTTTGAGTTTACCAAATTGTTAGCGCATTGGTCGCTCGAAAGTGGTGCGCGATTCGTTTATGCGTCGTCCGCCGCAACCTATGGCGACGGTGCTCAGGGAATGGACGACCTCGATACCGATCTAACTCGATTGAAACCGCTCAACATGTATGGCTACTCGAAGCACATGTTCGACGTTTACGCGCAGAAACAAGGCTTCCTCAATGAGATCGTCGGGCTGAAATATTTCAACGTTTTCGGCCCGAACGAATGGCACAAAGGCGACATGCGAAGTCTCGTGAATAAAGCCTACGATCAAGTCCGTGCGACGGGTCAGTTGCAACTCTTTCGCTCGCATCATCCCGACTATCGCGACGGTGAGCAAATGCGCGATTTCCTCTATGTGAAAGATGCCGTCGAGATGACGATTCACCTCGCGGAAACCCCGTCTGCGGGCGGACTTTTCAATCTCGGCAGCGGCGAGGCTAACACGTGGCTGACATTGGCGAATTCGCTCTTCAATGCGATGGAACTCGAATCAAAAATCGAGTTCGTGGACATGCCGGAATCAATTCGTCCTAACTATCAATATTACACCAAGGCTAGCATCGAGAAGCTTCGCTCCAGCGGCTATGAATCGACTGTAACTCCGCTGAAAAATGCGGTCACCGATTACGCAAAGAATTACCTCATTCCGCATCGCTATTTGGGTGCGTGACGATTCAACCCATGCCTACACAGACAGCATCCATTTACGCCGTCGTCGGCAGCGATGAGGCGAAGATCAAACTGGCCGCGCGCGCTCTCGCCGAAAAGCTGACGCCGCCGGATGCGGGGGAGTTTGGCCTGGAAATTGTCGATGGCGCGGTCGAAGGCGCGGACATGGCGCGGGCCAAGCTGATGGAGACGGTGCAGGCGCTTTTGACGCTGCCGTTTTTCGGGGGTGGAAAGTTGGTCTGGTTGAAGAATGCGACGTTTTTTGCAGACTCGGTGACGGGCCGTGCCGAGTCGGTGCTGGAGGCGGTGGAGTCGTTTGTGGAAGAACTCAAAAAAGGATTGCCGCCGGAGATTATTTTGCTGATTAGCGCGATCGATATCGATAAGCGGCGGTCATTTTACAAATCGCTCGGCAAGCTCGGGCAGGTGCAGGTGATCGACAAAATCGAGACGGGGCGGGGGAATTGGGAGGAGCAGGTCGAAGGGCTGATTTTGGCGGAAGTAAAAGTGATGGGACTTCGATTCGAACGTGACGCGCTGGAGTTGTTCGTCCAGTTGGTCGGCGCGGACACGGGCCAGATCAGCAATGAACTGGAAAAGCTCGATCTGTCATTCGGCAACAATCCGAAAATGGTCACGTCCGATCTCGTGCGCAGCCTGGTCGCGAGAACAAAGGAAGGCGTCGTCTTCGATCTGGGAAATGCGATTGCGCGGCGGGATTTGCGGAGCGCGTTGAAGCTGGTGGATCAATTATTGCGCCAAGGCGAAAACGCGGTCGGCATTTTGCTCGTGGCGATTATTCCGACGGTGCGCAACCTCCTTGTGGTGAAAGATTTGATGGTGCGCCATCGATTGAAGCCGCCGGCGCAACCGTTCTTTTTTGGGAAAACGCTCGACGGACTTTCCGCAGCAGATGTGCGGCATTTGCCACGAAAAAAAGACGGGAGTGTGAACGCATTCTCCCTCGGAATCGCCGCGCAGTCCGCTGGGAAATATACTCTGCCCGAACTGAAAGCCGC
>JAYVOE010000093.1:0-54221 GCA_043758065.1 Spartobacteria bacterium
AAACGGACATACGGAATGATCAGCGAAAATTCATCCCGATTGCTGCGCATGGCGAGCATCATGCCGAGGTAACCGAAAAAACAATAAACCCCGAGACTGATCAACCAGGCGGTTTTTTCAGGAACATATTCGAGGAATCGCGATGCCCGGAGCAAATGCGCAAAAATGAAACCGAGAAACAATCCAAACGTCGCCGATGAGAATGAGCGGAGTCGGATTCCATTCAGCAATCGGTCCACGAGAATCGTCCCGAGGGCCAGGCTCGCGCCGACACTTCCGCCGAGGGCGCTGAAGCCATCCGGGGACGGGACACATAGCATCCCGATGATGACGGCGAACGCGAGGAAGAGCAGACGCAGCAAATTTATCGTGCGCGATGGCGACATTCCGGCATTCCTTCCCCCGATAAATCTCATGCTTTCCTTCAAGCAGGAAAGGTGCCGATACCGATGGAACTCCGATGGAGTTTTTAAAAACCGCTCGTCTTAGCGAACGGTGATCTTCTGCGTCTTCGACTTCGTCTTCATTTCCGCAGGGACGGAGCCGACAAATTTCGCATCCAGCCCAGCACGACGGAAGAGCTCTTTCATCTCGTGAAGATTGATCGATGGCTGATCCATTTCCATGTAAACCACGTCGTGATTCGCGTCGATTTTGTAGCGTAAGCCCGGCAAAACTTCGAGCGCGTGCTCCAGTTCGAGGATTTTTTCTGAATCGCGGACACCGGCGGCGTAAACTTCGAGCTCGATCATAAATAATTGGGGTGGACCGTTATTCATACACGTGGACCGAATTCCCGGTCAATGGATAAAGCCGATCGTCCAGAGTCGGATGGAACTCCGCTGAAAATTCTCGAATTCGGCGCTTGTGCAAGCGGGCCCGGCTTTGTTTCCTGTTGCGATGAACGACACCAAACCAGCCGACGCCCAATATCTCGACCGCAAAGACCCCATCGTCCGGGTCGAAGTCCCCGCAGGCGACATTTACCTCGAGCTTTTCCCCGACGCCGCGCCGAAACACGTCGAACGCATCCTGCTTTTGGCGGGTGAAGGCTTCTATGACGGCATCCAATTTCACCGCATCGTCCCCGGTTTCGTTGCGCAAGTGGGCGATCCAAAAACGAAAAATGGCGTCGATGTTCCCGGCGCTGGCTCGGGTGGTTCGAGCTATCCCGACCTCCCGCTCGAAGTCAATAAAGCCTACAAAAACACCCGTGGCTCACTTGCGGCGGCTCGCACAAACAACCCGAACTCGGCCAACAGCCAGTTCTACATCGTTCTTCAAGACGCGCCGCATCTCGACATGCAATACACCGTTTTTGGCCGCGTCATCGGCGACGGAATGAAAATCGTGGACCAAATCAAACGCGGCGACGCGATGAAGATGGCCATCGTTAAAAAGTAGATTTCGCTCTAACTCGCATGACTTCCGCGCCATCCAAAATCCTCATCCTCGATTTCGGTTCGCAATACACCCAGGTGATTGCCCGGCGGGTGCGCGAATGCCAGGTGTATTCGGAGATCGTGCGCTTCGACACGCCTGCGGCAAAAATTTCTCAGTCGGGTGCGAAAGGAATTATCCTTTCCGGCGGCCCGGCGAGCGTTTACGCCGAGAAAGCGCCCCAACCTGACCCCGAAATCTTCAATCTCGGCTTACCCGTTCTCGGAATTTGCTACGGAATGCAACTCCTCGCGCATCATCTCGGCGGCAAAGTGGAAAACTCCAGCCGTCGCGAATTTGGCCCCGGCAAATTGGAAATTGCCACGGAATGCCCGCTCTTTCACGGACTGACTTCGCCGATCGACGTCTGGAACAGCCACGGCGACAAAGTCACGGTTTTACCATCCGGGTTTGAGCCGGTTGGCACGACGGAAAACTCGCCGTTCGCCGTCGTTGAAGACGCAAAACGCAAGTTTTACGGGCTGCAATTTCATCCAGAAGTCGCGCATACGCCGAAGGGAAAAGAGATCGTCCGCAACTTCGTCCACACGATTTGCGGAGCGGAAAGCGATTGGACGATGGGTTCGTTTATCGAGCAGACTTGTATGGAACTCCGCTCAAAAATCGGCGATGCGCGGGTCATTCTCGGTCTCAGCGGTGGCGTCGATTCGTCTGTGGCGGCAGCGCTTTTGCATCGAGCCATCGGCGAACAACTGACGTGCGTTTTCGTGAACAACGGCCTGATTCGCTCCAATGAAGCGGAGGCCGTGCAAAAACTTTTCGGCGAAAACTTTGCAGGTAAACTGATCACCGTCGATGCCTCGAAAAACTTCCTCAGCAAGCTCGCAGGCGTGACCGATCCCGAAAAAAAACGGAAGATCATCGGCAACGAATTCGTCCGCGTTTTCGAGCAGGCCACACTCGACTTAAAGTCCGCTCACGAACCGGGCGATGAGTCGCAATATAAATTTCTCGCTCAGGGAACGCTCTACCCGGACGTCATCGAAAGCGTGGCGATCGACGGCAATCCGGCGTCGCTGATTAAGAGCCATCACAATGTCGGAGGACTGCCCGACGACATGGATTTTCAACTCGTGGAACCGCTCCGACAACTCTTCAAAGACGAAGTGCGCCAGGTCGGACTGGAACTCGGTTTGCCGAAGGAAGTCGTCTTCCGCCAGCCATTTCCGGGTCCCGGTTTGGCCGTCCGAATACTCGGCGAAATCACCGAGGAACACCTCCGCATCGTGCGTCAGGCCGACGCCATCGTGGTCGAGGAAATGAAAGCGGCTGACTGGTATTATCGGGTCTGGCAATCGTTCGCGGTGTTGTTGCCGATTCGATCGGTTGGCGTGATGGGCGACGAGCGCACGTATGAAAATACGATTGCGCTGCGCATCGTGGAAAGTCAGGACGGCATGACGGCCGATTGGGTGCGGCTGCCTTACGAGATTCTGGCGCGCATTTCGACGCGGATTATTAATGAAGTCAAAGGCGTGAACCGCGTTTGCTACGACATCAGCAGCAAGCCGCCGGCGACGATCGAGTGGGAATAAAGCCGCCGATTTTTCATCGGAGTTAGAGCGAAATGGACGGGCTGATCTTTCGTGCGCTGCTTCAGTATCGCGTGACTCGCGCGAGCATTTGGGCGCGACGTTTTTTCCTGCTGCTGAATCTCACGCCGCCCATTTTCGTCCTCCTTACCGGCGGCCGCGAATGGTGGGCGTGGGCTTACGCATTCGTCGTTCATAACGCTTTGCTAATCGCAATTTTGCATCCGACTTCCAACTGGCTCGGACCCATTCTCACGCGATTGCCGACGACGGAAAAACTGGTTTGGCTAACCATCGACGACGGACCTTCCGCCGACACGGTCGAAATTGCCGAATGGCTCGAATCCGTCGGCGTCTCGGCGACGTTTTTTTTAATCGGCAAAAATCTCGACGCGTCTACCGAGGCGCTGGCGGCAATTCAACGACACGGTCACACGATTGGGAATCACACGCAGAATCACAATCTGGGCACGTTCTGGATTTTTCCTCCAGGCAAAATCCGCCGTGAAGTCGGCGAATTTCAATCCGCCGTGAATCGACTGCAACTCCGCTCATTTCCCGCGTTTCGCTGTCCGGCTGGAATCAAAAATCCGTTTCTTCACACCGTTCTCGCGGAGGAAAAACTCACTCTCACCGGATGGACGGTTCGCGCCTACGACGGCGTGCGTTGCAACTTGGATAAGAGTCTAACTCGAATCAAAAACGGTTTGCAGCCGGGTGCGATTCTACTCGTGCACGAGGGAAAAATGGATACCGCGGGTCGCCCGGCCAGCGTGCGGCTGATTCAGGAACTGGTGAAAACCGTGCGTGCTGCCGGTTACGAGTTTGTTAGTTCGCGGTAAAATTGGCGACCAATTTGCGAGGCCCGGACACGGCGAAAGTATAGGTCGCTCGGCGGCTGACCACGCGACCGCCTTCGGTCCAATTTTTGAAATGGCGACTGACTTTGGGAATCGCTTTGAGTGAAATTACGGTGCCACTTGGATAAGAACCGGCGTTTCGGACAATCCCATAGTGAGCTGGCGAGCGCGCAGCTGAAACCTGATACGTGATTGTCGGAGTCGGAGTCGGAGTCGGCAGCGCCACGGAATGAGCGAGAAAACTCGTGCTAACAAATTGCCCGGAGTAATCGGTCGCTTTGACGGTGATCGTCGCGTCTCCGGGCGATGCGCCGCTGGTCAGTTGCAGCCCAGAGGAGGTGATTGTGGGTGTGATTACGCTCGAGTCGGAACTGGTGGCCGTCGGCACGAGATAACCCGAAATAGTGCTGTCGAGTTTAACCAGTGGAATCTGGCGAACAGATCGAAGCACCAACAAATTTGAGAGCATCACGCTGCCGCTTGTGTAATTGACCACGGGCACCGTGTTGAAAGGATCGTTCGGATCGCTCGGAAACAGATCGACGCGTTGCAGCGCCGCAATGCTTTGGCAGAACGCCAGGCCGTCGCCGACGAGACGTCCGAAAACCGTGAATTTCTGCGTATCCGTATCGAGGCTCGGGTTGTCGACGAGGTTCACAAACCACTCACTAGTAGCGCTGTTTAAATCGTTTCCTAACTTCGCCATCGCTAGTGTTCCAGCCGTGTTCAGAATCGAAAATTCATTCGGGACGGGGGCGTATGTCGGCACGTGCGGCAAATTCGAGCTCCACTGGTAACCGCCGGCCTGAATCACAAATCCCGGCTCGGAACGATGGACAATCGTGTCGTCGTAGATCTTGTTATCCGCGTATTTCAAAAAGTTGGCGACCGTTTGCGGAGCTGTCGTCGGATAGGTCTCGATAAACATTCTCCCGCCGCTGAAAACGAATTCAACAAGCGGCCCGGACACGCCTGTGAGCGCGAACACATTGTCCAGCGACACCGTGGTCGTGCTGCCACCCGCATTTAAGTTTTGGGTGGGAATAACGTTCGCCACATAAGGAGCGTTCGCACCGAAAAGCGGCAGCATCGCCGTCCAAAGGATAACCAAAATGAGACCGGGGGATTTCACGATCGGAAGGTTAGCATGGGATCGAATCTTCGCAAGACGGCTCGTCCGCCATCGACAGCGCAGCCTCGTTGGTCTAACAGTTTAATTATGCTCACTCCCTGCCCAGTTTACATCGGTGGCGAATGGAGAACGCTCTCCGGTTTGCCGACTTCCTCTGTCTTCAATCCCTCGCGCGGCGACGTTATCGCCGAGGTGCCCATGGGTGGTGCCGAGCTCGTTGACGAAGCCGTCCAGGCCGCCGCAGATGCGTTTCCAAGTTGGATGGAAACTCCGCCGACCGAACGTGCGCGCGTTCTTTTCCGGTTCAAAATGCTCCTCGAAGATCATTTCGACGAGATCGCAGCGCTCGTCACGCGCGAGCATGGAAAAACCGCTGTCGAAGCTCGTGGTGACGTCCGCCGCGGCATCGAAATGGTCGAGTTTTCGTGTGGAGTTCCATCGCTATTGATGGGCGAAATCCTCGAAAACGTCGCGCGCGGAATCGACTGCGACACGATTCGTCAGCCGCTTGGCGTTTGCGCCGGGATCACACCGTTTAATTTTCCCGCGATGGTCCCGCTCTGGATGGTTCCAGTCGCGCTCGCTTGCGGAAATACCTACGTCCTGAAACCGAGCGAAAAAGTTCCATTGAGTGCGATCCGACTCGGCGAACTGCTCGAAAAAGCAGGCTTGCCGAAAGGCGTTTTCAACATCGTTCACGGTGGTCGCGAAGTCGTCGATGCGATCCTCGCTCATCCGAAAATTCGCGCGATTTCATTCGTTGGATCGACCCCGGTCGCCCGCCATATCTATCTAACTGGAACCAAAAACGGCAAACGCGTGCAGTCGAATGGCGGCGCAAAAAACTACGTCCTCATCATGCCCGATGCCGACCTTGAGCCGAGCGTCAAAGGCGTCACCGAGGCCGCATTCGGCTGCGCGGGCGAACGTTGCATGGCGGGTTCCACTGCCATCGTGATCGGCGATGCGGGGAAAAATTTCCTCCCAAGTCTGATCGACGCCACGAAAGCCATCCAGGTCGGCCCGACCGACACCGCGACCCAGCCAAACATGGGACCGGTCATCACGCAGGCGCACAAAGATCGCGTCGAAAGTCTCATCGCCAGCGGTTTGCAGCAGGGCGCGAAGGTGCTCGCTGATGGTCGCGGCGTGAAAATTCCCGACGCGCCGAATGGATTTTTCGTCGGAGCTACGATTCTGGATCACGTCGAGATCTCCATGGAAGTCGCCCGAGAGGAAATCTTCGGCCCGGTGCTCAACGTCATGCGCATGGACGATCTCGACGCGGCCATCGAACTCACGAACCGCTCCGTTTTCGGCAATGGCGCGAGCATTTTCACGCGATCTGGCAAAGCCGCGCGCGAGTTCAAACACCGCGTAAAAGCGGGCATGGTCGGCATCAATATCGGCGTTCCAGCGTCGATGGCGTGGTTCCCATTCAATGGCTGGGACGATTCGTTTTTCGGCGACCTGCACATGCAAGGCAAGGAAGGCGTGCAGTTTTTCACGCAGGTAAAAGTGACCACCAGCCGCTGGTTTAGCTACGGCGAAGGCAGCATCTGGGCCGATAGATAGCGCTCGAACTCCGCTGAAAAGTTTCCTCCGTGCCCGCGGCGACGGAGAGCCGTTTTCGAGGTTGAAAAATTTGACGCAGTCCTTAATCTGGCGCGTCCATTTCGATCTAACTCCAATGAAAAAACTCGCCCTGTCTCTGTTTGCCATTCTCAGCCTTCATTCCGGCCTGCACGCCGCCGACGAAATCGTTATTGGCGAATTCGCCTCGCTCACCGGCGGCAGCGCCAGTTTCGGCCAGCAATCCCATAAGGGAACGCAGCTTGCCATCGACGAAATCAACGCCGGCGGCGGACTTCTCGGTAAACAAATCAAGCTGATCACCGAAGACGATCAATCCACTGCGGGTCAGCCGGCGACCATCGTGCAGAAGTTTATTTCCCAAGATAAAGTAGTCGCGGTTCTCGGCGAAGTGGCGTCGTCAAAATCGCTCGAAGCCGCCCCAATTTGCCAGCAAAACAAAATCCCGATGATCTCGCCTGCGTCGACCAATCCGAAGGTGACCGAAGTGGGCGATTACATCTTCCGCGTCTGCTTTATCGATCCATTTCAAGGCACGGTGATGGCGAAGTTTGCCCAATCGAAGGGTTGGAAACGTGTCGCTGTTCTTACCGATGTAAAGCAAGATTACAGCGTCGGTCTGGCGAAATTTTTCGTCGAAGGATTCAAGAAAAACGGCGGCGAAATCGTCAAGGAACAGAGCTACAGCACTGGCGACAAAGACTTTAAAGCGCAGCTCACGTCGCTGAAATCACTGAAACCCGACGCTATTTTTGTTCCAGGCTATTACGGTGAAGTCGCGCTGATCGCGAAACAAGCCAAGTTGTTAGGAATTAAAGTTCCCCTCCTCGGTGGCGATGGCTGGGTGGGCGATTCGCTTTTGAAAGTGGCCGGGAACTCGCTCGATGGCTCGTATTTTTCCTGCCATTTTTCCTCGGACGATCAGTCACCTGTGGTTCAGGGATTTGTGCAGAAATTCAAAGCGAAAAATGGCTTTGTTCCCGACGACATGGCGGCGCTCGGCTATGACAGCGCGATGATTCTCGCCGAAGCCATCAAGAAGGCGGGCACCACTGATGGCGCGAAGGTTCGCGACGCCATTGCCGCAACCAAAGACCACGCAGGGATCACCGGCATCATCACGCTCGACGAGCAGCGCAACGCCCGGAAATCAGCCGTCATCCTAACTATTGCGAACGGCGGATTTAAGTTCGATCAAACAGTCGCGCCGTAAGTTTTAGCCACAGAGGACACTGAGGGCACAGAGGTTTTTAATGGGGGACGAACTGACAGAGAAAATCATCGGAGCTGCAATAGAGGTTCATCGCTTGCTAGGTCCGGGATTATTGGAAAGTATTTACGAAGAAGCTCTCAAACACGAACTCCTGCTGCGCAATGTCCCCTGTGAGAGCCAGATTCAAATAACGGTCCGCTATAAGAATATTTTAATTGAAGGCCAACGGTTGGACTTATTGGTGGGAAACGAGGTTGTAGTCGAATTGAAATCTGTCTCTCGACTGCCCGATGTTGCCACTGCCCAAGTTCTTAGCTATCTAAAGGCCACAGGACTCAAACGCGGCCTTCTCATCAACTTCGGCGAGCCTCTCCTCAAGAACGGAATTAAACGTCTTTCTCTGTGACCTCTGTGTTCTCTGTGGCTAAATGTTAGAGTTTCTTCAACAGCTCATCAACGGCCTCGCCCAAGGCTCCATTTACGCCTTGATCGCCCTGGGTTACACCATGGTTTTCGGCGTTCTGCGCTTCATTAATTTCGCGCACGGCGACGTCTATATGCTAGGCGCGTTTGCCGGGTTCTACATCGGGCCGAAAATGCTGCACGCGTTTTCGGACAAGCCCGGTTACGGCGTGCTGATTTCCATGCTGTTAGTCGCGATGCTTCTCTGCGCGCTGATAGGGATCGCAGTCGAATGGCTTTGTTATCGTCCGCTGCGAAATCGTCCGAAACTAACAGTGCTCATCACGGCGATCGGCGTCTCGCTGTTTCTCGAAAACGGCGGCCAATTTCTCTTCGGAGCTGATCCGAAATCGTTCCCCGAAATCCTCACGGACACCTATCTCAGCCTGCCGGAATCCTGGGGCCGTATCTCGGAACTCGGCATCCAACTCAGCGCGGCGATATCGATGTTAGTCACCTGTATTTTGCTTTTCGTGCTGCGCCACATCGTCCTGCACACGCGGATGGGAATGGCCATGCGCGCGTTGTCCTTCAACCCCGTCGCCGCTTCCCTGATGGGCATCAATAACGGCGTCGTGATCGCTTTTACATTTGGGTTAGGTTCTGCTCTGGCCGGTGCAGCTGGCATCCTAACATCGATCCAGCAACCTAGCATCGACCCGCTCATGGGAGTGAATGCTGGCCTCAAAGCTTTTGTTGCGGCAGTGTTAGGAGGCATCGGAAATCTACCCGGCGCTGCTCTCGGCGGCATCCTCATTGGCGTCATCGAAACCATGGTCGTCGGCTACATCAATCCTACGTATCGGGACGCCATCGTCTTCGGGGTTTTGATCCTGATTCTTCTACTCAAACCCACTGGATTGTTAGGAGCCTCGGAACAGGAGAAAGTCTGATGCGCAGCCAATACGTTCTCCTAGCTGCGCTCGTCGCCTGTGCGGGAATCTCGCATTTTTCATCGGAGTTCAATCCATATTACTACGACATCCTCATTGGCATCGGGATCAACATGATCCTGGCCACCGGCCTCAATTTGGTGAACGGCTACACCGGCCAGTTTTCGCTAGGTCATGCCGGATTCATGGCCGTCGGCGCTTACGCTTCCGCATGGCTCACACTCACCTACGGTTACTCTCTCGGGAGCGCAACCTGGGCCACGACCACTTTTTTTTTACTAGCACTTTTACTCGGTGGAATCGGCGCCGCTGTGGCCGGTCTCCTCGTGGGCATTCCATCGTTGCGGCTGCGCGGCGATTACCTAGCCATCGTCACGCTCGGCTTTAACGAGATCATCAAAGGCATCATCCAAAATTGTGAACCCCTAGGAGCTCAACGCGGCTTGGGCGGAATGGTTTTGCACACAAACTTTTTTTGGACCTTCGCCTGTGCTGCCGTCACGATTTACGTCGTTTTAGGACTGGTAAATTCCACTTACGGTCGGGGATTTCTAGCAGTAAAAGACGACGAGATCGCCGCCGAAGCCATGGGAGTTAACACGACAAAATACAAAGTGTTAGCATTCGTCTTGGCGGCGTTTTTCGCAGGAATCGCGGGCGGACTCTACGCGCACTTTAAGCAATTCATCCATCCTGAAGGCTTCAACTTTATCAAGTCCGTGGACATTGTAGTCATGGTGATTCTGGGCGGTATGGGCAGCACGCTTGGCGTCTGTGTGGCCGCAGTTCTCCTCACCATTTTGCCGGAACTCCTCCGCTATGTTTCCAAGATTCAAATGCTACCCGAATGGCTTCGGCATGTGACGGAAAATCGGATGATTTTATACTCGTTGCTCCTTATCGTCCTCATGCTTACGCGGCCGCAAGGGCTGTTCGGAATTACGCTCCCAAAAAAGAAATGAGCGCGCTTCTCGAACTCGATCAAGTCACGGTGCAGTTCGGAGGACTTAAAGCTGTTTCTGACGTTTCACTGCAAATTTCTGAAGGCGAATTAGTAGGGCTGATCGGACCCAATGGCGCGGGGAAAACTACTGTGTTTAACCTCATCACTGGCGTCTATCGACCAACAATGGGCAACATCCACTTCGCTAACAAAGCTGTCATCGGCCAGCGTCCTTACAAGATCACCGCCCGCGGAATCGCTAGGACTTTTCAAAACATCCGGTTATTCAGTTCGCTGACGGTTTTTGATAACGTTAGAACCGCCTGCAACTTGCATCTAAAACACGGCATCTCACACGCCTTGCTGCGCGGACCAAAATTCTGGCGCGAAGAAGCAGACATTGAGGCGCAAGTTATGGAATTGCTGGAGATTTTCGGTCTCGATAACGAGCGCGATATGCATTGTCGTAGCCTGTCTTATGGCGACCAGCGTCGACTGGAAATTGTCCGGGCATTGGCGACAAAACCCAAGCTCCTTTTGTTAGATGAACCCGCAGCCGGGATGAACCCAACGGAGAAAGTGGAACTCATGAAACTCATCCGTTTCACGCAGGAAAAATTTGGTCTCGCCGTATTGTTAGTCGAACACGATATGAAAGTCGTCATGGGCATTTGCCAGCGCATAGCAGTCCTGGATTACGGCAAGAAAATTGCTGAGGGAACACCCGAAGAGATCCGCTCGAATCCGAAAGTCATCGCCGCGTATTTGGGGACTTAGATCATGCTCGAAATCAAAGATCTCGAAGTCTGCTACGGCTCCATCACGGCGCTACAGCAGATATCGCTCAAAGTCGAATCAGGAAGCATTGTCACTCTTGTCGGTGCCAATGGAGCAGGGAAAACTACGACGCTACGGACGATCTCCGGCCTGGTCCGCGCTCAGTCGGGTTCCATCGTATTCTGCGGCGAGGACATTACGAATTTGCCGCCGCACCAGATCGTTGCTCGCGGTCTGGCTCAATCGCCTGAAGGTCGGATGGTATTCGCGAATCTCACCGTCATGGAGAACCTCCGCATGGGCGCCTATCTGCGGAAAGACACGTCGAAATTTTCAAAGGACTTCGATTACATTTTCGGAATTTTCCCCCGCTTGAAAGAGCGCGAAAAACAAACTGCCGGAACCCTCTCCGGCGGTGAACAACAGATGCTAGCGATTGGCCGCGCCTTGATGAGTCAACCTAAGTTTCTGATGTTAGACGAGCCTTCCCTCGGAATTGCGCCATTGTTAGTCAAAACGATTTTTGAAAAAATCACCGAGATCAACAAGACGCTCGGCATCACGATTTTGTTAGTCGAACAAAATGCCAACCTAGCGCTGGAAGTTTCGAGTCGCGGCTATGTGTTGGAGACCGGCCGAATCATTCTCGAAGATGCATCCCCTGCCCTGCGGGTCAATCCACAAGTCCGCGAGGCGTATTTGGGCGGCTAGTTTTTCACCTGGTCCTTCGCCATGGTGATGTGCGGTGGCTTAAGATAGAGCGGTTGGAGCCGCAAATTGGCGGAAATCTTACCATCGAGCAGACGCTTTCCAATGACGGCTGCGCGAGGAAATGTTGGTGTTAGATCTGGAATGTTATCTGGCGTAAAAATTGGAAGATCGTCGTCTTTTTTTTCCAGCCATTCTTCGCGAATGTAATGCGTCGGAGCGGATGTTAGTTTCCCATCGCGGATGGTGCTAACAACCCAGCTTCCGCGGGCGTCAAGAATCACCTGGAAGTCCGATCCTTCGTAGCCCATTGCGGAGTGGATTCCGCGCGCCGGAATTTTCCATGCGAGTTGCAGTCCTATCGCGGCGGAGATACCGATGCGAATTCCCGAATAGCTGCCGGGCCCAACGCCGACGATGATTTCATCGAGTGGCGGCGCGTCTGCTAACATTCGCTGCAAGGTGGAAAAAAGCGGACTAACTGGACCGCGACCACCGGGAAAAATCTCCTCAGCTAACAATTCGCTACCGGCGAAAAATGCCAGACTCGCCTGACGTGTCGAAGTCTCAATGATGAGGCGATTCAATCGTCACCTCCCGAGTTGTTTCATCAATGATTTCCAATGAAATCTGCCAATTTTTTTCCGGGAAAACGGAAGGAAAACGGCTGGCCCATTCGACGACGGTGATTCCGTCGCACGGCAGATATTCCTCTAACCCGGATGAGAACATTTCGCCCTCCGAATTGAGGCGGTAGAAGTCGATGTGGACTAACAATTTCCCATCCCAACGATATTCGTGGGCCAGCGGAAACGTCGGACTGGAAACGTCGCCTTCGTAGCCAAGCGCGAGGGCCAGCGCTTTCACGAAATGCGTCTTGCCCGCGCCTAGCGTGCCATTGAGACGGATGACGTCATTTCGTTCTAACTCGACTGAAAGTTTTCGCGCAAGCGCTTCCAGTTCCACTAACGAATGGACGCGAGTTGTCGTTTTCAAAAGTGCTGAAATCCTCCTAACCCGACCGTGTCCAGTTGATATTCGGTGCTGGTAAATTCGCCGATGACGCTGATCGCGAGATTCGGAAAATGCGCGGGCCAACGTTGTAGTAAAGTGGGCAGCGAGTCTGAGCCGACGGTGAAAAGAAGTTCGTAATCCTCGCCGTCGTTCATGGCACCCGTGAGGGTTGATCCCGCTCTAACTGGAATCATTTTTTCAAAAAGACGGGCCTGAAATCCGCTCGCTTGTTCGAGTCGCGGCAGGTCTGCAGCGAGGCCATCGCTCAGGTCCATCATGCTGTGGACGAGGCCGCTTTGACCGAGCCAGCGACCCTCGGCAACGCGCGGTTCAAATTTCAAATGCCAACCCGCGATGGAGCCGCCGAGGTGACCCGTAACGAGGATGGCGTCTTGCGGTTCCGCGCTGCTGCGGAGGACGGCCCGCCCGTGTTCGACGCGTCCGGTGAGGCTCGCTGAAATGAACGCGGGGCCACTGGTGCGAACGGTTTCGCCGCCGACGATTTCGACGTTGTAACGTTTCGCGGCGCGGACAATTCCTTCGTAAAGATTTTTGACCCAGCTAACATTTTGATCCGAGTTTAATCCTAATGTGATGAGGGCAAACTGCGATTCGCCGCCCATCGCCGCTACGTCGCTGATGGCGCGGCAAAGGGCTTTCCAGCCAACGGATTGCGGCAGCGCGTCCGACTCGAAATGAATGCCTTCGACGATCGTGTCGGTCTTCAACAACAGATCCCATTTCGATCCGCGCTGCGCAATCACCGCGCAGTCGTCGCCCGGTCCAACAGTCACCTCCGGATGCAGATGAGGAAGGTCGGCGAGCAACTCGGCAACAAGCCGATTTTCACCATAGCCAGCGAGTTTCATTTTGGAGTTTCGAGGAGCATTAGGCCAATGCTGAGTGCGTTGAAAGTCGCATGCATCGCGATGCTCACCATCAGGCTGCCGGTCGCTTCGACGCCAGCAGCGAGCGCACACGCCAGTAATGTTAGTGGCAAAAACATCGGGAGATTTCCATGGATGGCGGCGAAGAGAACGGACGTGAAAAACATCGCGGGGATTTTTCCAAAATAGCCCCGATAAATCCGATAAAGCAATCCTCGAAAAACCATTTCCTCGACGAGCGGCGCGACGATCACGGCCATGAATGCTAGCAAGAGCCGCGATTGCAAAGACGCGTTGCCGCGAAAAAATTTCACCGCTTCCTGCTCGCCGCCGGGATCGGAGTGGAGGTTCGCCAGCACCATGATGAATGGCGAAATTCCCAAAAGCAGGACGATGCCGACGAGGAGATATTTCCACCATGATTTGAGTGTAACTCCGATGAAAATTTGCACAGACACGCGGCGCATCACCACGTAGCTGAGCACTGCCGCGCCGCATAAAACTTGCATCACCAGACTCGCCCAGATGGCGTCCACGGTGAAGGGCTTTTCCTCCGTCGTGAAGAGGCCGAAAGCGAGCCACGCAAAGAGGCCCGATAACAGCAGGCCGAAGATCACGTCGAACGGCTGAAAAATCTCTACTGTTTGCCGTCCCGTTCGCGGGAAAAACGCCCACTGCAGCACCCCGAAATAGAATACGCCACTGACCAGCCCGAGGAGGATTTGCAGCGTTTCCGACACGGAACTATTGGGCGTAGTAGGACGGCAGCAGATAGAGCCGGCCGTTTTCCAGTCGAGTTAGAACGTTATCACCGAGCGAGATTTCGACCTTTTTGTTGGCGATACTTTCCGACGCGCCGAAGCTGCGGAAGAGATTGCCGATGTGGAATTTCGCCTGGTATTCGACGACTGCGGCGTTCGGCGAGTTGCCCAATTCGCGCGCTTTTTTGAAGGCGTCTTCGATGTAACCGGTCGCGTTGATCAGCTTCATTCCAACGGCGTCTTTTCCAGAAATGATGCGGCCGTCAGCGATGTTAGCACGGAGAAATTTTTCGTCGATTTTGCGCTCACTCGCGACGATGCCGACAAATTTGTCGTAAGTCTGCATGACCATTGCCTGAATGTAGTCGCGCTCCGCGTCCGTCATATCGCGACTGCCGCTCAGAATGTCCTTGAATTGTCCGCTCTTAAAAACGATCGATTCGACTCCGATTTTTCCGAGGAGATCTTTGTATTTTAGCGTGTGCATGATCACGCCGATGCTCCCTGTGATCGTCGTTTCGTTCGCCATTAAATAATCGCCGCCGCAGGCAATGTAGTAGCCGCCGGAAGCCGCCACCGATCCCATGTAAACGACGACTTTTTTCTTTTTCCGCGCCGCGGCCACCTCATTGTAAATCACGTCGGACGCGGTCACTTCGCCACCGGGCGAATCAATGTGCAGCACAATCGCGCGCACCGATTCATCATCCACCGCCTGGCGCAAGGCCACTTTTGCGTCGTCCACCATCGAGCCGGTCAATTGTCCGGGCGAAGAACTGCTGATGATTCCTTTCAATTCGATCACCGCGATGCGATCGCCCGAGCCGTTCGTGGCGGGTTCTACGACGTCCTCCTCGAAGGTCGGCAAATCCGATTTGAGATTCGCTCTTAACGCCGAGTGCGTGATGGAATTTCCGATCTTCGTGGAAAACAGCCCGACATTGACCAACAGACTCGCGCACAAAGCCAGAAACAGTGCCAACGCCAGGCAACCCGATTTTTTATCGCTCATAAGACGCGCAATTTGCCGGAGAACGCCGGGGTTCACAAGTGCCGATTTACCACGGTGAATCGACTCTAACTCCGTTGAGAAATCCGATGTTAGAAAACTCCGGCTCGCAGATCGTTGAAGGCGCGTCCGAGATGTCGCGACACGTCGGATGCGAGCAGCGATTCCTGACTTTCTGATCCGAGTTCCAGTGCAATCTCGGCCGCGCGACCGCAAACCCACGCCCCGACGCTGGCGGCTTGGTGCGTGGTTAGTTTTTGCGCGAGCAACGCGGCGCAGACGCCGGTCAGCGTGTCGCCCATGCCGCCCGTGGCCATGCCCGGATGACCCGTGGAATTGTAGGTGATGGGTTCGCCCGCCGTGACGATGACGGTTCGCGAGCCTTTCAGAAGAACCGTGGTTTTCGGACTTCCGTGAATGGCTAGAAAGTCGGACGCCCAGTCGGCGCGAAAACGATTTTCTTGTGGAAAAAGACGCTTCATTTCTCCTGGATGCGGCGTGAGCAGGATGGAACTCGGATGCGTTTTTAGGTCGGGCAAATGTTTTTCCAACAGGCTGAGGCCGCCCGCATCGAGGAGGAGCGGAACGCGCGCTGCGCAAACAATCGGCCAGACGAACGCGTCGTGCGCCGGGTCGAGTCCGGGCCCAACGGCGAGCACGTCCGTTTGCTGGAAAAAATCCACGGGAAGTTCGTCCCACGGATGCACCATCACCTCGGGCGGCATCACGCTCGCGAGGAGCGGATAGATTTCCGGCGGACAAATCAGTCGCACAAGTCCAGCACCACCGCGCAACGCTCCCCAAGCGGCGAGAACGGCGGCGCCAACCGTCCCGCGACTGCCAGCAATCAGCAGGACGCGCCCGGCCTGGCCTTTGTGAAATTCAAACGGGCGCGGCGGTAGCAGCAACTCCGCTGAAGTGATGATTGCACTGGAACTCGACTCAGTTTTTCGACGGGTCAATTCCGTCAGTGGCAGAACGGAAATGCGGCCGACGTTTGCGGTGGCTGAGTCGTTCAGTAGGACGTCCTTCGCAAAACCGACAGTCAGCGTGTGATCAGCCTCTACGCACAGATCGGTGCCCAGTCCACTTGGCAGATCGAGTGCGAAAACGACCGCGCCCAGTTTGCGAAGCTGGTTGATTTCGACGATGACCTCGCGAATCGGCGACCGACATTCGCCCCGCACTCCGATGCCAAGCAATCCATCCACGACCACTAACGGGTGGCGTCCCGAGGCAGGCGCGGTTTCGGAAATCTTCGGGAGCGACGACGGCGCGCGATCACTCCACGCGGCGACCGCTTTTCGCGCAAGCGGACTCATTTCGCCTACGGCAAACGGGGATTCCACAGAGACCGTCCAGCCTGCTGCATCCAGCATCCGCGCCACCACCCAGGCGTCCCCCGCGTTGTTTCCACGCCCCGCAAACACGCGACAAATCCCTGGCTCCGGAAATCGCTGACGAATCGCTCGCGTCATTTGCAGCCCAGCTTGTTGCATCAATTCCCAGGGATCGACGCCTTCCCGGAAAGCCTGCTGTTCGAGCGCGATCATCTCCGGAATGGTGAGGATAAAATTCATGCGAGTACGAGAGAAATGCACCCAGATGGACTCGAACCATCGACCATCGGATTAGAAATCCGGTGCTCTATCCAACTGAGCTATGGGTGCGTCAGTTTTTTTTGATCGGAGTTACATTGCCATCGGCGGAAATCATGGCAAGAACGTTTCCAGGTTGGCAACCAATTTCAGGAAATGAAAACCGGGTGCCACCACTCACGGCGACACCCGGCTAACCATCATGCAACTAAGGGAACGCAAACAGACTACCACGCGAAAATGAGCGCTCAATCAGGCCGCGCCCTGAACAATCGCTGAGGGTCGAAAAGTGGGCTTCTTTCCCGTTGGTTGACACATCGTGGACTCACCCGTTTAGTCTCGGCATGCCCGAAGAACTCGTTCTCTACGTCAAAAAATCCTGCTCTTGGTGCATCGAGGCGGAAAATTATCTTCAGAAAAACGGCTACCAATGGCGCGAGGTCGATGTGAACGCTTCTCAGTCGAGTTTCAGTGAAATGCAGAAACTTTCCGGGCAACGTTTCGTTCCCACGTTGGTTGTCGGCGAAAAAATTCTCGCAGACTTCGATGTCACTCAACTCACTTCTTTTTTGAAGCAGAACGGACTGCAACCCGCCTCGTAAAATGCTCTCGCTGCCCGCCGCCATTCTCCTGCTCGTCGGCGTCGGCCTGCTCGGGTTTGCCTTTCGCACCGTCGCGCATTCGATCGCGCAAAAGCTCGCGCTTTTCTGCCTGCTCGCCGTCACATTCCTGATCGGCTGGCTGCCCAATGGAAACGTCGGCACCGGCTTTCTCGCCGTCTCGGTTTGGCTCCTGATTCCGTGGCTGGAAATTCTGTTTCGGATCCGTCATTTGCGCCTGCCGATTAGTCGGATTTTGAAAGATCAGCGTCCGCCTTCTCGCGAACTCTTTCCCGATCTCGACGCGCTGACCACCGAGGTCGAGTCCCACGGCTTCGAGCATCTCGAAGACACCGGTTGGCAATGGGAAAAACAGGAGCAATTCTTTCGCCTTTTCCATCGCGGCGAGGACCGACTCCAGGCGGCGATCTGCTCGGTCGAACAGGATAACGTCGCGTTCTTTTATCTGTCTGTCGCCACGCGAACGAACGATGGCCAGCTCTGGACGACATGGAATTACCCATTTTCCCACGTCTTGAAACCCGCGCCGCATCTGCATTTCAACCGGGCCAGCGCCTATGAAGATTTCGATGAAATCCTCGCTCAACACCGGAGTTTCCTGCTGAAAAACAGAATCGAGTCCGAGTCGATTCTCGACCTCGATGTGGACGGTTTGCGCGACGCGATGCAGAACGATCTGCGGAAACAGATCGAGCACAATCTGCACGCCGGATTGCTCCTGAAAAGCGACGAAGACCAGGTGCGCTACTCATGGCGCGGCCTGTTTTTTATCTGGGTGCAATTTGTCCGCGACGTGGTTCGACTTTGAGTGAAATCTCCGCCAGAATCGACTGCAACTCCGCTCAAAATTTTATGGAACCCATTCCGCCGCAGATTCCGCCTCCGTTGCCGACACTCGCGGGTGACGACAAAGTGCTAATTATTTTGTCCCATTTGTCGCTGCTCCTCGGCGTTGGTTTCCTCCTCCCGCTCATCGTCTGGCTGGTCAAGAAAAACGAATCGCCCATCGTGGTGGAGCACGCCCGCGAGACGCTGAATTTCCATCTCTGCGTCTATATTTACGGGCTGATCGCGTTTGCACTCTGCTTCGCGATCATCGGGTTTGTGCTGCTCCCCATCATTGGCGTCGGGGCGCTGGTGCTGAGCGTGGTCGGCGCGATGAAGGCGTCCGACGGGGTTCTTTATCGCTATCCGCTGACGATTCGGTTTTTTTGAGCGGAGTTGCAGTGAACTCTGCAAGGCAAACTTATTTCGCGCCGCGAACGCGAGACTTGCGGGCTTTTCTGGCTGCCTTCGGTTTTTCTGGGAGTTCGCCTTCGAGGAATCGATAGGTGTTCTGCTTCAAACCAAATTGACGATACGTTTTCAGTGCGGCGCGATTGTCTTTTTCGGCGTAAAGCCGGATGCCCGCGACGTGACCGTCCTCTTGCGCACGCTCGACGATGAAGCTGTGCAGCCGGGTGAAAATACCCTGCCGTCGCGCGCTCGGATGCACGTAAACGCTCTGCAACCACCACCACATTTTGTTCAGCCAATCGCTCCATTCGTAGGTGATGAGGAGCATGCCGACGATCTGTTTGCCGTTGTCGGCGACGATGTAGAATCCGTATTTTGGCTCGGCCAGAAGGGCGCGGACACCAATGCCAACGACTCGGCGGTTCAGTGTGCGATCTTCGGTTTCGCGGGCCAGGGCGACGTTGAAGGCGGCGATTTTAGACGCGTCTTCAATCGTGGCCGGGCGAATGACGAGGTTCATCAAAAAAAACTGAGCGGAGTTAGAGCAGATTCGCGACGAGGGCTTTTTCCTCGAGGAGTTCGTTGATCGTGATGTCGATTTTCGACTGGGAAAAGGCGTTGATCGGCACGCCTTGGACGATTTCGTAGCCGCTCTGAGTGGTGCGAATCGGATAGCTCGTGATGATTCCCGGAGCAATGCCGTAGCTGCCATCCGATGGGACTGCGACGCTGAACCAATCGCCCACCGATGTCGGCGTAACGAGCGAGCGGACCGTATCCACCACGGCGTTTGCAGCGGAGGCGGCGGAACTGGAGCCCCGTGCAGCGATGATGGCCGCGCCACGTTTTTGCACAGTAGAAATGAAGTCGGCTTCGAGCCAGGCGTGGTCGGTGATGACGTCGGTCGCAGGACGCCCAGAGATTTTCGCGTTGGTGAAATCAGGATATTGCGTCGCGCTATGGTTTCCCCAAATCGCGACGTTGGTGACCTCGGTAATATCGACGCCGGCTTTTTGAGCCAACTGCGACTTGGCTCTGTTTTCGTCGAGCCGAGTCATGGCGAACCAACGATCCTGTGGGATGGATTTCGCGTTGTTCATGGCGATGAGGCAATTCGTATTGCACGGGTTCCCGACGACCAATATGCGAACGCTCGGGTCGGCATGAGCGGCAATGGCTTTACCCTGGCCGGTGAAAATGCCGCCGTTGATCGAGAGGAGATCGCCGCGCTCCATGCCCGCCTTGCGCGGGACGCTGCCAACTAAAAGCACCCAATGAACTCCAGCGAATCCCTCGGCGAGGTCGGCTGTGGCGGTGATTTTTTTGAGGAGCGGAAACGCGCAGTCGTCGAGTTCCATAACGACACCACTGAGAGGACCAAGGCCGGGTGCGATTTCGATGAGACTCAGCTCAACCGGCTGATCGGGTCCAAACATGGAACCGGAAGCGATGCGAAAAAGGAGGGAATAGCCGATCTGCCCGGCAGCACCGGTGATGGCGATTTTGATGGGAGTTTTCATAGGATGGGAGGGTGCAGAAATGGTCTAGCGACCGTTGGCCGGGGTGTCAAACTTTGGCTCAGGAGACGGCGTTGTCTCCGGCGTTTGAACGCAAACGCCTTTCTGCTCGTTCGACACGGCATCGTCTTTGGCTGGAACAATACGGAAGCGGCGTATGGCTTTGGCAAAATCATAGATCTCGCCTAACTCGCGAAGGGTAAATTCAAGTCTCGTCATTTTTTAGCTTTTTGATGTCCAACTGATCCATGTCCGAATTGCGAAACTCCTTACCTCTTGGAAAACTCGAAGAAGACATTCATATCGCCCTAACTCCGCTCAGTTTCCTGGAACAGTGTTTTCAAGACTTCGCATTGCGCCTTCCATTCGGTGCTCCATTTTTCCACGGGCACGTCGATGCGATTGCTCCAGTTGGCGCTGGAAATTGCGCCGGGGACATTGAAGCGGGTGGTGAGGCCAAATAAATCCGTCACCATGCAGATGGCTTGCCAAGAGTTCGAGCGGAACAAGGCGGCCAGCATCGCTTGATGAATTTCGTCGGTAAATTCCGGCCAGCCGTTGTTAGTATCCAGACCGCAATACCTCATCATGCGGTGCATTTCCATTCGACTTGCATCGGACTCTGCGTTGTTCTCGCGAATGTTAGTACTCCAGTTCTCCCACATCGATCGGATTGGTTCGTGATCGTGCGTGGCATACGCTGCGACGGAGAGTCGTTCATAGTGTTCTCCTCGGATAAATTCGCCGTGCCATTCGCGTTCCCATTGGGGAACTTTGAACCCGGCGATGTTGAGCGATTGCAGGTTGGGCCGCACGTAATCGGGGACTTGCCCCAGATCTTCGCCAATCAAATGGAACTCGCCTGTTTCCTCGAGTAACACGCGGAGAAGCGCTTCGCCCTCGGCGCAATTGGCGCGCTTGTTGTCGTCGTTGCTATCATCGCGCGGTTGAAAGCCAGGGAGTCGTCCGCCCGTGCGACCGGCGGCTTCTTCTTCATTGAGCGGGAGAAAAACAGCATTGTCCGCAGGCCGCCACGGAAACGCGTAGATCCGGTAGCAACCCAAGATGTGATCGATGCGGAATAGATCTAACAATTCCCTAACCATGCGCACACGTTGCCGCCACCAACGGAAATTATTGCCGCGCATGACATCCCAATTGTAGAGAGGGATGCCCCAGTTTTGACCCCATTTCTCGGTGAATGGATCGGATTTGAAAATGCGTTCCGGCGGCGCACCGCCCGACCATTCCAACACGAATGACTCGCGATCCGCCCAGACATCCGCGCTGAAATAGCTAACACCGAACGGCACATCGCCCATCAGTGCGATCTCCTTCGACTCACAATACGCGTGCAGCGCTTTCCATTGGCTAAAGGCGATCCATTGCACGTATTGGAAATAGCGGAGTTGCTGGAAGAAATCGAGTTGCGCGCGTTTGCCGAGGCCCGCCGCCCATTCTTTAGCTAGCACTGCGGTAGCGTGCTCCACCGGCCAGGCATTCCACCGTTCTGAACCATTGATTTCTGCTAACACTCGGAACAATGCGTAATCACCGAGCCAGGCACTTTGCAATTCGCAGAAGTTGGCAAATTCACGGGCGCGTTCAGTTTGGAATTTTTCCTCACGACTAACAAATCGCGTAAACGCCTTGCGCATCAGTGCGTGCTTCAATTTTTTGACAGCAGCATAGTCCACCGGGCCTTCCCGAAGCGCTTCCAAGTTAGAGTCTTCGAGGACCAGCTTGTAAGTTGATGAAGTGAGATCGGGAACAATTTTTGGTGCGACTTCCAGTGTAGTGATGTCCAGTGCGACCGAGCTAATCGCGTTGTAAGGACTGTTATCGCCACCGGTTTCATTGATCGGCAGAATTTGAACAATGCGCAGCCCGATTTCAGCAGCCCAATCGACTAACTTTCGGACACCAGCAATATCACCGACACCTAAGTCGTTCTCAGTGCGTAATGCGAAGACGGGTGCCAGCACGCCAGCGATTTTTTTATCAGGATGTAAGTGCATAGGAGTTAGAAGCCAACCTCCCAAGGTTCTAGCAGTTCCTCGGGAATTTCAGAAAGGAAACGTGATGGACGCTGCCACATTTCGCCGTAACCCGCATTCAGTCTCATGCCGGGGTAGGTTAGGTAAAGTTCGTCTTTCGCACGAGTAACGGCGACGTAGAAAAGGCGGCGTTCTTCTTCGATGTTTTCCACACTGTCGAGCGAGCGACTGCTAGGAAACATTCCGTCGGTCATCCAGATGACGAAGACCACTTTATATTCGAGTCCCTTAGCTTGGTGAATGGAGGAAAGCGTGACCATTTCATCGTCGTCCATTTCCTTCTTACCCGTATCGGAATCCGCTGTGCTGAGTAAGGCTAGCTGTGAGAGAAATTCCTCAGCATTCTCGTATTGGCGCGAGAAATTCATCAGCGTGTTGATGTCTTCCCGGCGCGCTTCATAGTTAGGAAACTTCGACTGCATGTAATCATCGTAAACCGCTTCGAGAACAATATGAATCATGTCCGCCGGTGTGCCGATTTTTCGCGCGGGCGCCATTTCTTCAATTGTTAGGACGAGTTGGTCGAACGATTTTTTTGCCTTCGCTGGGACGCTGCATTTTCCTAACATTGCACTGAAACTCGACTCACTTTCCGCGCTGTTCACTACGCCCCACATCGAGTCGGCGCTGCGGCCGCCAATGCCGGGAAGTAATTTCACCATGCGCTTGAAAGAAATTTCATCGCTGGGATTGACCGCGAATTTCAGAAACGCGCTGACATCTTTAATGTGCGCTTGCTCGAAGAAACGCAGTCCGCTGGTGATCTGAAACGGGACGCCGCGCCGGGTGAATTCGAGTTGCACTTCCATCGAGTGATAGTGCGCGCGATAGAGCACGGCGATTTCGTTAAGTTCGATGCCTTCTTCTCGCAATTCCAGGATGCGCTGCGCGACGAAACTGGCCTGCTGATGGTTATCATCGAGCGGAACGATGGCGGGCTTCACGCCGTTGGATTCGCGGGCGGATGTTAGATCTTTTTTGAATTGGCGAGTGTTAGGAGCGATGACGGCGTTGGCGACTTCTAACACTTCCGGGACAGACCGATAATTGATCGCGATTTTGTAAACTTCCGCCCCCGGATAGCGCGTGGGGAATTCCAGAATGTTGCGGAAGTCCGCCCCGCGCCACGAGTAGATCGATTGCGCGTCGTCGCCCACGACCATGACGCTTTTGTGGCGGGCTGCTAACAAGTCGATGAAGTCGGCCTGGAGATGGTTCGTGTCCTGATATTCGTCGACGAGAATGTAGAGAAACCGGCGCTGATATTCCTCCGCGAGATCGGGATTTTCTCGGAGGACTTGCAGTGATTTCACTAGGAGATCGTCGAAGTCCATCGAGTTCGACGATTTCTTTCTCGCCTCATATTGCGATGCAACTCGAATCATTTCCGGGACGAGTTCGAGGAAATGCGGATGCCGTTCCGCGACGACGTCTTCGATTTTTATGCCGGTGTTGAGCGAATAAGAAAGGATGTCGCCCAGCACCGCCGCCTTAGGAAATCGCGACTCTTTCGTGCTGATCCCGGCGCTGGCAATCGTCGCGTCCAGCAATTCCTCCTGATCGTCGCGGTCCATGATGGAAAATCCGGCACGAAAGCCAAGCAGGTGTGCGTGCCGACGCAAAATCCGATTGCCAATCGAGTGAAACGTCCCGCCCCAGAGCTGCGAGATGTCGCCGGGGACGAGTTGCGAGACGCGCGTGACCATTTCGCGGGCGGCTTTATTTGTAAACGTCAGCAGTAGGATGGAACTCGCCTCAACTCCGTTATCGAGCAAATAAGCAACCCGATACGTCAGCGTGCGCGTCTTGCCCGAGCCTGCGCCGGCGATGACGAGAGCCGGGCCGGGGGCAGCCGTCACGGCGGCGTATTGTTGCGGGTTGAGCTCCTTTTTATAATCAATCCCCGACGCACTGCGAAATGCGGGTCGTTGGAGCGTGTATTGCCGGGCCATCGTTCTATCTTTTCGTCTAAACGCGCAAAAGGGAAACCAGAAAACACTGCAACTCCGCTCAGTTTACAGCCCGATAGCCACGCGGTATTCTGCGCTGCCATTCCGATGAAAAACTTCTCTCTCCTCCTTGCCTCCGTATTGCTCGTGGGAAACTCCCCCGCTCAGGACGTCGCTCCCGTTGCCCTGCCTTCCACCGAGATCTCCACGTCGGCCACGCCCACCCCGAACGCCACGCCCGAGCCCGACGCCTTCAGTGCGCCGTCCATTTCTTCCACTCCCACGCCGGAGCCGACTCCTGCCCTCCCCGATCTGCCTTCGATCCCGGCGACGCCCGAGCCGACTCCAACCGAAACGCCCAACGTCGAAAAACCCATTCGAGTTGCATCGTTATCCACGATCCTCACCGAGATCGCGCAACGCGTCGGCGGCACGCACGTCGCAGTGACCGGCCTTGTGCAGCCCGGCATCGACCCGCACGAATACGAACCCAAGCCAGCCGACATCGGCCGCGTCGCCGAAGCCGAACTGATCCTCGCCTCCGGCAAACACCTCGAAGGCTACCTTGCGAAACTCCACCGCAGCGCTGCCGGGACGTTTCTCGAAGTCGGCGACCGCATTCCTTCCCTGAAAATGAATGCTGAAAACGGCACGACAGCTCAGATCGAAGATCCGCATTGGTGGCACAGCATCGCCAACGTCCAGCTCGCCACCGGCATTGTCCGCGACGCCCTCATCCAGGCCGATCCGAGCCACATCCAGGACTACCGAAAAAACGCCACCGCCTATCTCGACGAACTCGACCACTTGCAACGTTGGGCCCGCGTCAAAGTCACCGAACTCCCTCGCGATCAACGTCGCCTCGTCACCTCGCACGACGCTTTTCAATATTTCGCCCGCGACTTCGGCTTCACCATCGAAGCCATCGAAGGCGTCAATCCCGACGACGAGCCGTCGAACCGAAAAATCCTCGACCTCATCGACACCATCCGCCGCACCCACGTCAAAGCCGTCTTCGGCGAATTTGGCAACAACCCGAAAGTCCTCCAGGCCATCACCCGCGAAAGCGGCGCGAAAGTCGGCGGCGAATTGTTCGCGGACGGACTCGGCCTAGGCGACGCCAGCACGTATGTCGGCATGATGAAACACAACCTCACCACCATCGTCGAAGGCTTGAAATAACCTCGCAGACATCGCTCTAACCCAAATCAAAAAAATTTCCCCACCCCGCCAACGTCTTCGTCATCCAACTTTTACCCATGCCGCGCCCTGCCAAAGACGACATCGACAAACTCAGCCGCGGACTCCCCACCCGCTCAAAAATCGGCAGCCGCGCCGTCGCGCATCGGCTCACGCAAAAAGAACGCATCCTCTTCGAAGCCGCCAAGCGCCAGGGATTCCTTAAACTCCCCCTCAGCGGCTCCCGCGCCAACCTCGAAAACATCTACCGCCTCTGGTGCGAAGCCGAAAGCCGCGAGTGCCTCATCAAAGGCAAAAACTAAAACCTTGGCTTCCGCTCTCGCCGTTTTGCTGGATCTGTGATTAGGCTCCAACTCCGATGCAAAATCTTCTCTCCCTGCCGCCTGCGATGGCCGAGGCTTTCGCCCGGCTGGAAAACAAGTCGAGTCCGAATTGGTTCGCAGCCGCCGATCCCGCCGGTAGCAAGCTGGGTTCCGGCGGTGGCGTGGCTCATTTGCTTCATACGGCCTGGAAGAAAAACAGCACGACGCCAGACCTTGGCGAATGGCTTCGCGAATCGAAGAAACTTCTCCTCATGGCGGGCGGTCAAAGCCGGCGTCTTCCCGCCTACGCAGCGGTAGGGAAAATTCTTCTTCCTTTCAAAGCATTGCGCGGCGTGCCGGGTCAGCGGCTCGACCAAACGCTACTCGACGTGCAATTGCCCGCCTACCAACGCGTCCTCCACCACGCGCCCGAGTTGCATCGGGTCATGGTGACCAGTGGCGATGTGCTGCTGCGATTCGGGCAGCCGCTGCCAAGGTTTCCCGAAGTCGATGTGCTCGGCCTCGGCATGTGGGTGCCGCCGGATGTGGCGTCGCATTTCGGCGTCTTTTTCAGTCGGCGCGATACACCGGCGGCGCTGGATTTCTTTTTGCAAAAACCTACCGCCGCCGAGATTCATGCGCGCTCTGCGGACCACCAGTATCTCGTCGATACCGGGATGTGGCTGCTGAGCGAACGCGCCGTGGACGTCCTCTTTTGCAGATGCGGATGGAACTCGAATGAATTTCCGTCCGGCCATCCCGATTTCTACGAACTCTACGCCGGCATGGGGCTCGCATTGGGATGCAACCCGACTTCGTTTGACCCCGAAATCAGCGCTCTCACCAGTGCGGTGGTCGGCTTGCCGGATGCGGAATTCTACCATCTCGGCACGGGACGCCAGCTCATCGAATCCGTCTCCGCCATCGAAAATCGCGAGCAATCCCGCGGTCAAGTCGGGTGGAGCGGACGGCAGCCGCACCCGGATCAGCACGTTCTTAATTCGCACTTCTCCATCCCTTTGCGCCGTCAGGAAAACCACACGCTCTGGGTGGAAAATTCCACCATCCCCAACTCGTGGAAGATCTCTAGTGAACACGTCCTCACCGGCGTTCCGCCAAACGCCTGGACGCTGGAATTGCAGACCGGCCAATGCCTCGACTTCGTCCCCATCGGCGTGAGCCAATTCGCCATCCGCCCCTATCACATCGACGACGCCTTCAAGGGTCCGATCGCGGAATATACCACCACGTTCTGGCTGGGAGCCCCGGCACCGAATTGGTTTCGCGACCGTGACCTGCCGATACCGGTCGGAGACATCCAGCAAGCAGCCATTTTCCCGGTCATCGAAGCGGCGAAGTTGACCGGCGAATTCATCCAATGGCTGCTCACCGCCACTCCGAACGCGGCGCACCGTGAGTGCTATCTAACTGCACCGCGTTTATCCGCCGAAGCGATTTGCAACGACGCGGCGCTCGACCGCATTTACCTCCAGCGTCGGACGAACCTCAGCCAGGTGCTCGGCTCGTTCATTCGCAACAACCGTTGGAACTCCTTCTTCAAACTCGATCTCGATGCCACGGCGACCACGTTTGCCGAATATCTGCCGGACATTCCGCCGCCGCCGGAGTTGGAGCCGATCGACCGCATCCACGAGCAAAGTTTTCGCGCCGCGGTCCTTCGTCGCCAGGGCAGAATCGACTGGAACTCGCATGAAAAGTCGGCCTTCCAGACGATGCGCGATCTCATCGTCGAAGAATCGCGCCTCACGCCTGCCGCTCCGACGCGCAACATCCTCGACGACCAAATCATCTGGGCGCGCAGCCCCGTCCGCCTCGATCTCGCCGGCGGCTGGAGCGACACGCCGCCCTATTGCCTCGAATACGGCGGCTCGGTCTTGAACGTCGCCGTGGACTTGAACGGACAGCCGCCCATCCAGGTCTTCGCGAAACTTTCCGACCCGCTCGGTTTTCACCCGGAAATCGTCCTCCGCTCGATCGACTTAGGCATCGAAACGCGGATCACCACCTACGCGGAAATCGCCGAGTATGATCGTCCGCAAGCCGATTTCTCCCTCGCCAAAGCCGCGCTGGCTCTCGCCGGATTCCTCCCGCGCTTCCACGCTACCGGGCGATTTGCCACATTGCGGGAGCAACTCCTCGACTTCGGCGGCGGCATCGAACTCACCTTCCTCTCCGCCGCACCCAAAGGCTCCGGCCTCGGCACCAGCAGCATCCTCGCCGCGACGACACTGGGCGCATTGAGCGAACTCTGCGGCCTCGGCTGGGATCGACAAACCCTCTTTCAACGCAGCCTCGCGCTGGAGCAACTCCTCACCACCGGCGGCGGCTGGCAGGATCAAGCAGGCGGCCTCCATCGCGGAATCAAACTCATCGAAACCACCCCCGGCCTCGGTCAGCGGCCCGTCATTCGCTGGTTGCCCGAGCACCTTTTCGAGCAAGGCCTGCGCGACGGCACGATCCTCCTCTATTACACAGGCATCACCCGCATGGCGAAAAACATCCTCCAGGAAATTGTTCGCGGCATGTTCCTCAATTCGCGGCGTCACCTCGATCATCTCGATGCCATCCGCGCCCACGGATCGCAGACGTTCGAGGCGCTGCAAATGGGCAACTGGGACACCCTCTGCGCCGCCGTCCGCCGGAGCTGGGAGCTGAATCAAGCCCTCGACAGCGGGACGAATCCACCCGCAGTCCAATCCATTTTGCAGTCCATCCAGCCCCACATCGCGGCGGCCAAGTTGCTTGGAGCCGGCGGCGGCGGTTATCTCCTCCTCTTCGCCAACGACCCCGCAGCCGCGCAAAAGGTCCGTGAGAAACTGGTCTCCCATCCGCCCAACGCCACCGCCCGTTTCGTCGATTTCAGCCTCTCGCAAACCGGCCTCACCATCACCCGCAGCTAATCAAGCAGCGCCATCCGCGACTGGAAACAGAGCGGAGTTGCATGGGACTCAGGGGCGGGAAGGCAACGGAGTTGCCATGAGATGCTAACGCGATGTTGGGGGATACCCGCAATACTTCTCTCTTAAACTCCAGCTTGATTGTCGGGGCTGAAAAATCCATTGTTTGCCCCGGAAAACGCATCGCGCCAAGATTCGAGTTTGATTGTTTTCGGGGCGATCTGATTGTTTTTCGGCGCTGTTTCTTTGTAATGGCGCCGAAATCATTTGCTCGCCGGGCGAGATTCATCGTCGGCCCGCTCGCGTTCAGCGTCGGGCGGCAGAAATTGATCTCCAGGTCAGCTTTCTGATCGCGGCGCCTCCCAAATTCATCGCCAAAAGCTCTGAATTCCCTGCAACTCGCATCATTTTCTTTGCCAGCGCCTTTTGGATGAAAAAACGTCCGCTCTTCCCGTGCGGCAGCCTGACTTTACCGCTCTCACCGAAATTCTTGAGATTGTAATTAAACCTATTAGTCTCTTCTCATGTCATTAACCGTTGATGAAATAACCACCGAAGCAATGCAGCTTTCGATGTCTTCACGCGCGGAACTGGCCGAAAAGCTCGTGGGGAGTTTGGATTTTTCTGAAGAAAACGATGTTCAGAGGGCTTGGGCGGAAGAGGCGATTCAGCGACGCGACGACGTCCGCTTCGGCAAGGTTCAGACGATCCCAGGTGAGCAAGTGCTGGCTGAAGTTCGCCAGATGCTGGCTCGATTAGACTCGAGTTTCATCCCGAAGCACGCCTCGAATTCCGCGAATCAGCCGCTTTAGGGCTGTCGTCCTCGTCTAGGCGTGGAGTTTATGAAGGAGATCGAATCCATTTTGGGCCGGATTCTTGAGGCTCCCGACACCTGGCCGATCTTCAAAGAGGATGTTCGCAGGTGCCTGGCCCGCAAATTTCCATACGGCATTCTCTACACGATTGAGGCCGATTACATCCTCGTCATTGCAGTGATGCACTGCAGTCGGAAACCTGGCTATTGGCGCGATAGACTGCCTGAGCGAAGCAACTGATCTTTGCGATCAGGGAGTTGGGCCATCTGGCGGGCGCACCAGCGCCAATTGCTCCCTTAAGCCGCGGGTTTCAACAGCGTTTTGAAGGGAGTTCCAGTCGATTCTGCCTTCCTGCATCATGAGAATTCTTTCGATGTCGCGCAGATGCTTTTCGCTCCCGCCCTGCCTGTAGTATTCCAGCTTCCAGAGTATGACAAACTCCGGCGGCGCGATGTAAATTTCTCCCCAGGGCAGTTTCTCAATGTGCCGGTTTTTCCAGGCCCAGCCAAACGAGGCCTCGCGGTTGCTCGGGTAGAAATCCGCTTTTAGCCCCGTGGCTCCGTGGATGACGTTGAAGTGCGCATTGCAGTCGCGGTTCATCTCCAAAATGAGGATATCTTCGGGCGGACAGTAGTAGTCAGGTGCAGGAAACAAACGCACCAAAGTAGCTGCGTCGCCCGGCAGCAAGAGCAGAGGAACGTCCACATCGATGGTAAAGCGCGGCGCGCTGTAATGCATCGCGGCGACTGAACCACCGACCAGATAACGCAGCCCCGCCTCATGAATGGGCCGAATGAAAAGTTCGAGGAGGTCAGGGTCGGCCATGGATGAATTCGCGGGTGACAGCGGCCCGGCATTGCGCGTCGTCCCACTGCGGATGTGCCCGCTGCATCGCCCGGTATCTCGTCTCGCGGGCCATGCGAAAGAGGCTGCGGGAGACTTCGTATTTTTCGTGAAACGTCATTTCGCGGAAACGTTTGATTTGCATTGGATGCAGTGTGTCCACGAGTCGAAACCTACCCAATCCTAACCTAAAAAGAAGCACGAAACCTTTTTCAGACCGGAAAACTCATTTGAGTTAGAGCGAAATGACGTCGGTGAATCCGCAAAATCGGACAGCCTCGGCGGATAGGGCTACATGTCGAGGCTTTGGCCGATGCCTTTGCTGGCTTTGAGGCCGCGCAGTTTGCCGTGGATGAAGGGGTCGAGGTCGCCGTCCATGACGGCTTGGACGTTGCTGGTTTCGACGCCGGTGCGGTGGTCTTTGACCATCTGATACGGCTGGAAGACGTAGCTGCGGATTTGGTTTCCCCAGGCGACGTCGCCTTTTTCGCCGTATTGCCGGTCGATGTCGGCGCGCTTCTTGTCGGCTTCGATCTGCATGAGTTTGGCTTTGAGCATTTTCATCGCGGTGACGCGGTTTTTGAGCTGGCTGCGTTCGGCCTGGCAGGCGACGACGATGCCGGTGGCGATGTGTGTGATGCGGACGGCGGTCTCGACTTTGTTGACGTTTTGCCCGCCTTTACCGCCGGAGCGGAAGGTGTCGAGCCGGATGTCGCGGTCGTCGATTTCGATGGGGAGGTCGTCGGGGAGCTCGGGGACGGCGTCGAGGCTGGCGAAGCTGGTGTGGCGGCGTTTGTTGGAGTCGAAGGGCGAGATGCGGACGAGGCGATGGACGCCGCGTTCGGTTTGCAGGTAGCCGTAGGCGTTGGGCCCGGAGATTTTGAGGGTGACGCTCTTAATGCCGGCTTCGTCGCCTTCCTGGATGTCGACGATTTCTTTAGTGTAACCGCTGCGTTCGCACCAGCGTTGATACATGCGCATGAGCATATCGGCCCAATCGCAGGATTCGGTGCCGCCGGCTCCGCTGTGGATGGTGACGAAGGCGTTCGAGGCGTCGAATTCGCCGGAGAGGAGCTGCAATAGTTCGAAGGCTTCGAGGGCGGCGACGATGGAGTCGTGTTCTTTCTGCAATTCGGAAAATGCAGTGGACTGTAACTCCGCTGCGTTTTCCTCGTTGGCGAGTTCGAGGAGGAGCGGGAGGTCGGCGAGGCGGCTCTCGAGTTTCTGTAAGGGGAGCAGTTTTCCCCGGAGCTGGGAGACTTCTTCGACCTGGGTCTGGGCGGATTCTTTGTTGTTCCAGAAATCCGAGGAGGACATGCGGTCCTCGAGTTCGGCGAGCCGGGTGGTTAGGCGCGGGACGTCAAAGATACCTCCGCAGTTCGGAGACGCGGGTGAGGAGTTCGTCGGTGCGGAGATGGAGGTCGTTGGAAGTCATGAAAAGTGGGGCGTGAGGAGGAATATCTAGGGTTTGCTCGGATGGTCGGTTCGCGCGCGTTTCAGTTCGAAGATGCGAACGAGAACGAAGGCGATCAAGGCGACGATGAAGAAGACGAGAAGGACTTCGGCGATTCCCTGGAGGACGTCGATGATCGTCCGATAGACTTCGAGGATCCAGCGATCGCGCGTGAGCTGGACGATTTCGGCGTCTTTGAGGGCTGGTTTCGTGATGTATTTCTCCAGATCGTAAATCCGCACCCCACTCGAGATGCCGACGACGAAGATGGCAAACATGAGGTATTTTCGCCAGGCGGCGAAGATGTCGTCACCGATGATGCGCTTGAGGATTTGGTCGACTGGTTTCTTAAACGCAGCCGCGGTGAGGACCGAAACGAGGGTGGCGATGACGAAGGTAACGAGAAGGAGCGTGAGGAACATGGTGAGGAGGCTTCCCGTTCGCCGAGGGAAAAGTGAGCGGAGTTAGGGCGTGCTGCGGGGAACGACGGCGGTCGCTGCGGAAGTGTCGAAGCGAAAGATGGTTTCGCCTTCGCGCATGAGTTCGAGTTTGTCGCGGGCGATGAGGCCGAGATACTCGGGGTCGTTGCGTAAGCGGGCGACTTCGCGAACGTGTTTCTGGTTTAGAATTTGCGCGGCCTCGACGTCTGCATGAATTTTTGCGAGCGCGGCGCTCTGTTCCGACCGCGCTTTCATCGCGGGATAGAAGCAGGCAAGCAATCCGAAGACGAAAAGAAGAATGATGAGGCCGAGGATGAGTCGGTTGAGAATCTGAAGATAACTTCGATCCTTGCGTCGCTGAAATTCCGGAAATCCTGTCGCTTCGCTCAAAGGTGGTGCGGGTTAGCGCATCTTACCGCCATAAATAGCGTTGTCACCTAGTTCTTCTTCGATGCGGAGGAGCTGATTGTATTTAGCCACGCGATCGGTGCGGCAGAGAGAGCCGGTTTTGATCTGGCCAGCGTTTGTTGCGACGGCGATGTCGGCGATGGTAGTGTCTTCCGTTTCCCCGGAGCGATGGCTGATGACTGCGGTGTAGCGGTTCTCTTTAGCTAGCTCGATGGCGTCGAGCGTTTCAGTAAGCGTGCCGATTTGGTTGACCTTCACGAGGATGGAGTTAGCCACGCCCTGGTCGATGCCTTTTTGGAGGAACTCGACGTTCGTGACGAAAAGATCGTCGCCGACTAACTGTGTGTTAGTACCGAGTTCGTCCGTGAGAGTTTTCCAGCCGGCCCAATCGTTTTCGGCGCAACCGTCTTCGATGGAAATGATGGGGTATTTTGCCTGTAGCTCTTTATAATAGGATACTAACTCGGATGCAGTTCGCTTGGAGCCGTCGGATTTCTTAAAGATGTAGAGTCCGCTTTCCTTGTCGAAGAATTCGCTGGAAGCCACATCGAGTCCGAAGAAAATCTCCTCGCCGAGTTTGTAGCCCGCCTTTTCAATCGCTTGGGAAATGGTGGCGAGCGCGTCGTTGGCGTCGTTAAACTTAGGAGCGAAACCGCCTTCGTCGCCGATCGCCGTGGCGAGTCCACGATCTTTCAAAATGCTCTTTAGCGCGTGGAAAATCTCCGTTCCGTATCGCAGCGCCTCGCGGAAAGTTGGCGCGCCTTTCGGGATGATCATGAATTCCTGGAAATCAATCGGCGCATCGGAATGCGCGCCGCCGTTGACGATATTCATCATCGGAACGGGCAATACTTTCGCGTTTGGGCCGCCGAGATATTTGAAAAGCGGGATGCCTTGCTGACTTGCCGCAGCGTGTGCGGTGGCTAGCGAAACGGCTAAGAGTGCGTTCGCACCCAGCTCACTTTTATTCTTCGTGCCGTCGAGCTCGATCATCGTCTTATCGACGGTGACTTGATCAAACGCATCGATGCCGACGAGGGCTTCAGCGATTTTCTTTTCGATCGCGGCCACGGCTTTTGTGACGCCTTTGCCGAGGTAACGGGCCTTTACGCCATCGCGGAGTTCCCAGGCTTCGTGTTCGCCGGTGCTGGCACCACTTGGAACAGCCGCGCGGCCGACGGCTCCGCCAGAAAGTTCGACGTCGGCTTCGACGGTGGGGTTGCCGCGGGAATCAAGAATTTCACGGGCGCGGATATCGGCAATGGCGGAGATGGACATAGAGTTTGTGAGTTAAAAAGTGAGCGGAGTTAGGTTGTAATCGAGGATTTTCATAGGTCAACGTCTTTTGCTCCGCATAATAAATACACCGGAAGGTCTGTGCATCGCCGAAAGAGAACTAGCTAACACTAAAATATTATGGGCGATCGATCACCAAAAGACGTTAAGAAACAGGCTGAGCAAAAACACGTGAAAGACGAAGCGAAAGAGCATCAGAAAGAGAACACGACGGAAGCCCAGCACCATCCGGTTTCCGGGCATCCGATCACGGACGAGGAAGCGCAGGCTCAAGAACCCGAGAGCGAATAAGTCCGCCAGTCAGCGGAAATTATTTCACCGCCAGCGGTCCGTCGTATGCCGTGATTTTTTCGATGCGGACAGACTTCGTGCCGCGTTCTGTCGGAAGCTGCACCGTCTCGCCAATCGTATGGCCGATGAGCGCCTGCGCGATGGATGTCAGATAGGAAATAACGTTCGCCGTCGGTTCGCTGTCCCACGCCCCGAGGATGGTGAATGTTTCCGTGGCGTTGATGGTTAGATCAAAAATCTCGACCACCGTTCCGATAGAAACGCGACTCGTATCAGGATTTTCAAAACTCGTTCCACGAGCCAGCCCGAGCATGTGTTCGATCTCGGCTTTGCGCCGTTGCAGGACGGTTTGCTGATCCTTCGCGGCCTTATATTCAAAGTTCTCGCGAAGGTCGCCGTGCTCACGGGCGGCGCTGATTTCCTTGACGTTTTCCGGGATTTTTTTGGTGAGCAAATCCTCGTATTCTTCCTTCCGCTTTTCGAGGCTGGTCCAGGAAACGATGAGTAGTTCTTCTTTCTCAGTGACATCGCCGGAGAGCATCGTTTGCAACTCGGGATGCGCCTTGATCACGCGTGCTAACAAGGAGCGTTTCGTGAGTTCCTCGAAGACGTTCGTCATCATCAATTTGCGCATGATGTCGCGGGCGTCGTGCGAATTTGCGCCCTCCACCATGTCGGAAACCAGTTCGCGATCTTCCATTAGAAAATCTTGCAAACGCGTCGCTTTGATGTCGCTCTGCTGGTTGCGTTCGATCGCGGAAATAATCGCCGTGAACAGCCCGGTTTTTGTGTAAGCGGGATATTTTTTGCGTTCCTTCGCGAGCCAAATCAGACCGTCGGATGAGATGGAATGTTCGCGAATTCCCTTGTCCAGAGCGCGCTCTAACTCCGATGTGTTTCCTTGTTCTTCGAGGAGACGCGCGACTTCGCCGGCGATGCGGGTGTTGGCGCGTTGCAGTAGGCGGGTGACTTTTTCGATCCAACGATCGGGGAACGCTTTCGGATAAGCCGCGAGCACTTTGCGCTGACGCGCGGCGCCGATGTTAGGAAGAATTTCGTTGAGCCGACCTTCCTCGTCGGCGAGCATTTTTTCGAGCGTCAGGCTGCTACTCGAAAGGGCGAGGGAAAGATAGGTCGCCGTGATTTCGTCGCGGGCAATGAGGAGTTCCAGCGCGTCGGCGGTGTTGAGTTTCTGGTTCTGTGCTGCAATGGTGCCGAGGCTGGCGACGACCGACTTCAGCTTGTCGAGTTCCGCTCCGAAAAGCGGGAGATTCTTCACGATTTGATCGGCAGCCGCGAGTTGGACCTTCGTCTGGCGCGCAGATTGGAAAACGGCGATCAATTCATCCGTCCGCGACAATGCTTCGGCTCTCAGGATGATCGGGTCGGTGCGTTTCGCCGGGATCGCGATCATTCCGCCGGACTTCGCGGCTTTCTTGGCAGCGTCCCACCATTTTTTGAACCCCGCCTCGTTCATCAGATCGGGCGTGAGCAGTTTCGCAAGTTGATCGACCGTTAGCTTATTGTCGTGATCGGCCAAAATCAGGCGGAGCAATTCCGCCGGTTGCTCGCTGGCGAGCGCTTTGAGAGACGCGGCGGCCGTGGCTTTCTTGACGAGAAAATGATCTCCCGGAACGGGCGACAGCGTTTCCGCCGCATATTGAAACTGCATCGGGTGCGCTTTTTTGGTCTGAAAATTGATAACAACCTGACCCAAATCACTATTCCATGAGTCGATCTGGCCGAAGCCCCAGCTTTTATGGAGGACCCAGGTTTCCGGCGGGAGGTTTCCCATTTTTTCACCGAGTTGGGAGTTGAGTTGACCGGCATCGACGAGTTTCTGAATTTCTGGCAGCATAGATAAAGTTCGGACGGGAACGCTAGGCAACTGTGGCCGCAAGGCAAAGGGAAAAATCGTCAACTCGCATGCGTCCCAAAGAGATTCGGGTAAACGGAGCGAAAATGGGCACGCAATCCACTTTCACACTGCTCCTTCTGGGGAATTTGCCGAATGATGGATTCCGCATGCACCCGGTAACGCGATAATACCTGCGGAACGAGCACGCCGCGCTCGTTGTTTTCCGCAAATTTGCACCAAAGATCGTAGTCCTCGCGTCCGCGCGGTTTGGTTTCCGTGTAGCCGCCATACTTTTCCCAGGCGGAACGGCTTACGAGACTCATGTTATCGATCCAATTGCCATGCACGAGACGGCGCGGCTCCCAAGTCCCGACTCCCATGAGGCCGCCGTATTTCCAGTCGTCCTGGGGAAATTCCTCGATGTAAGCGTAGGCGAAAGCGCTCTGGCTGTTTTCGATCGCTTCGTAATGACGTTCCACGCACGGCGGATACAGGTTGTTATCTGGGTCCAATGAAAAAACGTAGGGGCTGAAGGCTTCGTGAAATGCCGCGTTGCGTGTCGCGGCCACTCCGGAATTGACGTCATTCTGGAGAAATTTTACCGAGAGAAAGCGGCCTGAATGCTCCCTAACCCAACTCAAAATTTCTTCGACGCTGTTGTCGGTGGACACGTCGTCTACAATGACCAACCCGATCTTCGTAAACGTTTGGGCGCGCACGCTTTCGAGGCATTCCTTAATGTAGCGAGCATAGTTAAAGTTAGGAATGGCGACGGTTACGAGCGGAGTTAGACCGCTATCGGAGTGATGCAGAAGTCTCATGCGGGCAGGCGAAAAAGTTTGCGCAAGATCGGAGCCATGGCGCATTCGGTGGTGAATTTTTTATGAGCAGCGAGCCGGATCTTTTCGGCCTCCACCATTCCCTGCGGATCGAGCAGGTAATAATCCAATGCAGCCGGAATCTCCGCGAGCGGAGCCTCCACATAATCGACTCCTGCGACAAACGGCCATGCCGGTGTGCTGGTTTCAGTGATCACCAAGGCTTGCGGCCAGACGCCGAGAAGAATCATGCGGTGCCATTCAAAGTAGCGTTCCTCGTCGCGATGAATATTCAGGACGACGCGACTGCGGCGGGAAAGCCCGGCCGTGATCTGGGTCGGGAGCCATTGATTGCCGTGGCTCACCATTGGCGGTCCGCCTTCCGGGACGAGGCGCAGGTGGTAGTTAAATTTGGAAAACGCTTTCGCCGAATGCGCGAAAAATCGTTTACGCCGCACGGTGGCCTGTCCGACAAATGAAAAATCGATCGGACGCTCGCGCCAGCTTCGAGTGCCATTCACTGTGGCACGGACGACTGTCGAGAGCGACGACGTATCGGGATGCAGCGGCAACGCGCCCATGCCCTCGTAAATCGGCCAGTTCCGCATGTGGCCGAGCGGTAAATGATCGCTATCCACGCCCATTTTCTGAGTGTATTTTTGCGTGCCGATCGACATATCGAGAATGTGAGCGGACTTAAAGTAGGTTGAGGCACCTTTTTGAAACCACTGGGTTTGTTGTTGCTCGCAGTTCAGCAGGCTCAAATTTTCCGCCTGCGTGGTCGCGAAATGTCTCCAACCATCGCCAAGGAAGAAAAACTCATGCGGTGCCACGACGAGGTGTTGATCTGCTGTGGGCGATGGGCCCTGGATTTCATTTCGCAAGGAAGTGAAGCAGCCGATTTCCTTGAAGCAATGCTGAAGGTAAGCGGCGATTTCCTTGAAGAAAAAATTGCCCCTCGAGCTGTAATAGACGCAGAACTCCGGCAGCTCACCATGCGTCACCTCGATTCGCGGTCCATCGACAAACGGCTCCGGCAGCGGGAAATGCAGGGGCCATTCCTTCACGCAAATCCAGTCGCCGCTGGTGGTTTGCGCCTCGATCTGGGCTTGCATGTCGCCTTCCTGTAGAAATACCTCGGGAAACGTAAATCCACTCATCTCCAATCCGGGCGATGCGTAAAACTCCGCCACGTCATCACGCGCCAGCGGAAACTTCCCCGTGAAAATGCGGCCGCCAACGATCAACCGGACTGCTTGCACCGGCTCGATCTCCGAGAAAATCCACCCGAAAATCACCAGAATCGGCTCGGTCAACTGACTCGATGTAGGACTGTCCAGATTCATATGCAACCCGGCCCAATTTGGGTTCGCAAACTCGCTTTTTCGGAGGATTTCGTTCAGGGGTGGACTCGACAAAGAGGGCGTCTGCCACTTGTGAAAGGCACGCTTGAGCCACGAACGTTGCTGCCACTTTTCCGCCGAACGAATGATGGTTCGCAAACCCTTCATGGCGGTTCGCAGCTTCTGGCTTTGTTTCTCAAGTGCCGTGCGGGAAGACTGGAGCTGGTGCAGTTCGGTCTCGCTGGAAAGAAGCCGGCCTTCCATCTCATGAACCTGCGCCTGAAGTTCCCGCGAGGTCTCTTCGAGGGTGTGGTTTCTCAGTCGAGTTGCATGGATATGGGAAACCATCGCCGCATCCATCAGCTCGACGCGAAGGGTGATTTCCAAGGTAAAATCCGCCGCCAAGTCGGTGATTGGCAGGATGAGTTTTGGATCCACGTCAGTCGCAAACAAAACCAACGGCGCCTCGGGTTCAAAAAACGGCTCCACGTCTTCAAATTCGATGCGCCGGAAGTCTTCTACCTTTTCAGCGCGATAACGTTCGGAGTCGCCTCTTTTTTCCAGGATGCGAATTCTGGAGATGGAAACCACGCCCGGGCTGTTCATCGGATCGATTCGGAGTCGATACAATCGGCCCGCAGGAAGACCGCCATTAGGCAGAATGAGTGTCTGCCAGTTGCCGTTTCGCAGGTCGTACCCGGCAGAGAGGTTCTCGGAGAAACCCGCGCCAGTGTCGCCGAATATTTGCAACGAGAGCGGGGTGAAAATTGGCTGGCCGGAGTCTATTTTTTGCGAAGTGCCGAGTTGTTGACGTTCTTTCTCGCGCCAGGCGAGAAGCGCGCCTTGCAATGCAAAACGCCGGGCGATTTCCGGCTCCACTTCATTGCGCACGCTCCAGAGAGAGCGCAGAAATGCATTCTCCACCGGCGCTTTGCCTTTTTGCCAGACGCCAAGTCCATACCCGAAGGAGAAGGCAAAGGATTCTCCTTGGGAACGAATCTCCTCCCACAGCCGACCAACGCCAAAATCGGCGAGCCGCGCGTAGATGTCGTGAAAAAGAATGACCCCGCCTTCGCTGACTTTCGGCAGCCAGGTCAGAAAATCGTTGTGGACGTCTTCGTAACGATGGCTCCCGTCAATGTGTAGCAGGTCGATCGAACCGTCGGGAAAATCCGCCGCGGCCTCGTCGAAAGTCATTTGTTTGAGGGTCGAAAATATCGCGTAGCGCTGGTTCCACGAAAACACATTTGCCTTTAACTCGGATGAAAAAACACCGGTATGATCGTCGCCTAGAAACGTGTCGATCCCGTAGCAACGCGTCTGCAACCCATTTTCCGCGACCGATTGGCAGAAGGTAAAATACGATTCGCCTTTCCAAACGCCCAATTCGACAAACGCGCGCGGTCGCAATTCGCGAATCAGCTCGTAGGCAAATGGCAGATGCAAACTCCATGGCCCGCCAAGGAAGCGCTCAATTTTCGGCCCGAGAAACCGGCCCGCCAGGAGGTTGTCGTCGTAGAGGCGATTCACGGGAGGATTTTCGGCATGGCAAGTCGGCGTTTGATGCGGGCATGAATCCCAGACTCGAGTTTTCCAAAAGCCATGCTCACCACCATGGCAAAAGCGAACGCAATCCACCAGACTTGCAGATAGGGAAGCCGCAAAGGCTGACGAGAATAAAACCATCCGAGTACAACCAGAATCACCGGCACATGGAGCAAATACATTCCGTAAGACCAGTCGCCCCAGCGAACGAGGAGATTTTCTTTCGCCAGATCATGCCGTTCAGCAACCGAAACGAGCAGGGCCATCGCGCAACCCCATGTGATCGCCAGAAGCAGCACCGTTAGAATACCCGGCCAGGCTGGGTTCCAATTCCAGTAAGTGATTTCTCCCGCCAAAAAGACGATGACCAAACAACTACGTGTCAATCCCGTTCGTGCGCGGAAACGAAAAGCCAACATCCCCGCGATAAAACATAAACCAAATGGAGATACGACGATTTCCCAACCCAAGGGTAAGATAGGAGGAGAAGCCGGGCGCGTTTGCCAGCCATGCCAGAGCATTGCCGCCGCCCAAATACCGGTGAGGCTCCATTGCAGCGCTGGCCGACGCACCGCAATGAGCAACGCGATCACTCCATAGAAAAATACCTCGTGGACCAGCGACCACTCCACTCCCAGCGGGTAGGATATGTTTCCAAAAGGCAGCAGAGTGAGCGCTCGGGGCAGGGCTAGCGACTCGGGAATCTGGCCAAGAACGACCTGTTGCATCGCGAGGGCGACGCCGACCGCGATGAGTAATGGAAGGTAGATTCGCAGAACCCGGTTTCCGAGGAAACGCCAGACCTTTCCAGTCTGCAAAGCCGACGCCATGACGAATCCCGAGATGGCAAAAAACAAATCCACTCCCTGCGCCCAAAACAACTTCGCAACAAACGACTCTACTCCCAATCGGAACCCGAAAAAATTTCGCAAATGGACCGAGACGTGAAAAATGAGGACAAGAACCGCAGCGACAAATCGAGCGGCCTGCAACCAATTCAGTTGCTTCGCCCCGTGAACGCGCTCTAACTCCGATGAGATTTTTTCTGGAATCGGTTTTTCCATAGGATCGACAGCTGGCATCTCAACGGGAGAGTGAAAAGTTTTGGCGCATCGCGAAAGCAAAAACCGGCTCAAAACCATTTCTTAATGACAATGCCGGTTGTGATTCCGAATTCGCTGGCCCATCTTCCCGGCCAATGATCGCTGAGACTGCCAACAACCCGATCGCTCGGAACGTGCGTGTATCAGCGCGATTCCAGGAGTTGCTGAACCACGCCACGGGCCGCGAGGTGACAGTGCACGATCTCGAAAATTTTCTCCTCGCGGAGGGGTTCCTCGTTTTTCTGCTTCTCCTGGGATTGCCCTTCATTGCGCCCGTGCCGCTTCCGGTTTCGACGCCTTTCGGGATCGCAATTATTTTAATCAGCAGTTCCATCGCATTGGGACGCGAACCGTGGCTGCCGAAGTTTATTCGCGAACACAGAATCCACTCGAAGTCGCTGGAAAAAATCCTCCGCGCCGTCGTGAAGATCATGCTTTTCCTCGAGAAATTTGCCCGCCCCCGACTGCATTTTATGTCGAGCCCGCTCATTCTGCGACTGGTCGCCTGGGGCATCGCCTATGGCGGATTCATGCTCTGTCTGCCGCTGCCCGTCCCGGGGACCAATTGCCTGCCCGCACTCTCGATCATCTTTTTTTCCGCCGGACTGATCGAAAAGGACGGCGTCTTTGTCTTGCTCGGTCTGTTATTTTCCATCCTCGCGACCGCGTATCTGACCTTCACTTTCTTTCTCGGAAAAAACGCCATCCAATGGGTCTGGAACTGGATTTTTTAGCTTTTCTACAAAACTCTGTTGCGCGAAAACGTTATCTCTCGGTATAAGTCACCTATGAAATTATTCATCTGTTCCCTCTTGTTGCTCGCTGGTTTCAGCGTGGCTCGCGCTGATATTCAAGATCCGCCTGCGAAGAAATATGATATTCATCGCAAGCTCAGTCGCGGAGTTTCCAATGTGCTCTGGGGCTTTTCTGAACTCCCACACACCATCGCCGTCACCAATGTCGAGGAAGGAAATTCTGCCGCTTTCAGCGTGGGCGTTCTTTCGGGCGTCCGCCGTTCGCTGGAACGTGTCGGTGTGGGCGTTTTCGAGATCGCGACGCATCCGTTTCCGATCAATCGCGGGACCTTCAAGCCTTATTTCAAGAAGCCGACGCGTGGCAACCACAACACCTACGAGGAATTCCCACCGGAGTTAGGCTTCGATAGCTCTTACACCTACAGCCGTCGTCATTAAAAAATTCTGAATCCAACTGCGAAAAGACTTTCTCGCCAAAACGAGGAAGTCTTTTTGCATTTCCAAGCCTCCATGCCGTCACCGCGTTCTTCATCCGAGTTCAATCCGACTCTGCTCACCATCGGCGATGTCAGTTTCGGAGGAAAAGGCGTTGCCCGGCACGAAGGCAAAGTTGTTTTTGTGCCATTCGTTCTCGGCGGCGAAACTGTCCTCGCGAAAACGACCAAGGAGCACAAAAGTTTTTCTGAGGCGAGTCCCATCCGTATCTTGCAAGCCTCAGAGCATCGCACTGAGCCGCCGTGCCCGTATTTCGGCACTTGCGGCGGCTGCTCCTACCAGCACGCCACGTATCCGCATCAACTGGAAATCAAGCAGCAGCAAGTCCAAGATACGCTACGCCGAATCGGAAAACTCGACGTCCCAGTCACGCCCACCATTCCTTCGCCCACGCCATTTGGCTATCGCAACCGGATCACCGTCCACGTGCAGGACGGCGACATCGGTTTCTTCGCCTACGATGAACACAAACTCGTGGACATCGAGCGTTGCCCCATTGCCTCCGACGCCGTCAATATTGAGCTCGCTGAGTTGCGAAAAAAACGTCCACGCGACGGACATTACTCTCTGCGCGAACGTTCCGACGAACGCACTTTTCGCCAGACGAACGACTCCGTCGCTGAACTCCTCGCCAACGCCGTCGGCGATCATCTCCCCGAGCGCGGCCCGCTCCTGATCGACGCCTATTGCGGCTCGGGATTTTTCCTGAAGCGTTTCCTCAGCCGATTCGACCAAGCCATCGGCCTCGAATGGAGCCCATACGCCGTCGCTGCCGCGCAAAAAAACACAGTCGAGTCCGAGTCGTATCAGCTCGGCGACGTCGGCCTGCTCCTCGACGACACCCTCACTTGGGCACCGACTGGCACCACGCTTCTCCTCGATCCGCCTGCGGAAGGCCTCGCCCCGCAAGTCACCCGATCCATTCTCGCGCATCCGCCGGAGCGCGTCCTTTATATTAGCTGCAATCCCGCGACATTGGCCCGCGATTTAGGAAAACTGGGCGTCTCTTACACCATCGCGAGCGTTCAGCCTTTCGACATGTTTCCGCAGACCGCCGAGATCGAAGTTCTCGCCGTTCTCACTCTCAAGAATCCACTCTAACTCCGCTCAAAAAATGTTCTACCGCCGCTTCGGACGCACCGAAATCCAAATCCCCGTCTTCTCCTGTGGCGGCATGCGCTTTCAGGAAAGCTGGAAAGACGTCAGCCTCGACGACATTTCCACCGCCAATCAAGATAACCTCGAAGCCACCATCCGGCGTTCATTGGAACTCGGCATCAACCACATCGAAACCGCTCGCGGCTACGGCTCGAGCGAACTGCAGCTCGGCCTCATATTACCCCAACTCGACCGGGAAAAACTGATCATCCAGACCAAACTCGGGCCGCAGGAATCCCGCGAGAAATTCATGGAAGCCTTCGAGCTTTCATTAAAAAATCTCCAGATCGAATACGTCGATCTGTTTTCCATTCACGGCATCAACAACGCCGCGGTGTTAGCCCAGACTCTAGCTCCCGGCGGCGCACTCGAATGCGCCCAGCAACTCCAGCGCGAAGGCCGCGTGCGCCACATTGGATTTTCCACCCACGCCACCAACCCCGAAATTATCGAAGCGCTGAAAACCGACGCGTTTTCCTACGTCAACCTCCACTGGTATTTCGTCAACGACCTGAACTGGCCCGCCATTCTCGAAGCCGAAAAACGCGACATCGGCGTCTTCATTATTTCGCCAAACGACAAAGGCGGAAAACTCTACGAGCCACCGCAAAAACTCACCGATCTCTGCGAGCCACTCACCCCCATGGCCTTCAACGACCTCTATTGCCTCGCGCGCCCACAAGTCCACACGCTCAGCCTTGGCGCGAGCAAACCATCCGATTTCGACGCCCATATCGAAGCTTTAAAACATTACGAAAACATCGCCGCCACCATCGCTCCGATAGAACTCAAACTCCGCTCAGAAATGAATCGCGTGCTAGGCGCGGAATGGACCGCCAACTGGTGGAAAAACATCCCCGAATACCACGAGCTTCCGGGCCAAATTAACGTCCTCGAAATCCTCCGCCTCTGGTCACTCGCGAAGTCGCTCGACCTCGTTTCGTTCGGCAAAATGCGCTACAATCTGCTTGGCAACGCCGGCCACTGGTTCCCTGGCGAAAACGCGAAATCGTTCGATGAATCGGCTCTAACTCCGCTCATTTCCAGTTCAGCCTTCGCCGACCACATCCCCCAAATCCTGCGCGAAGCCAACGACCTCCTCCTCGGCGAAGAAGTCCAACGGTTGAGTAAAAGCGAATAGCGGAAAAATGGTTGCCTCGGATGGACATTTCGATCACTCTCGGCTCATCGTTTGCAAAACGCGGACGAGTTAGATTCCAATCCAAAAACACTATGAAAAATACCATTGTTAGTTTCGTTATCAGCCAGCCATTGACCGGCAAAGGTGCCCCTATCGAGTCCATCGGTGGAAAAGGTTCTCCGATCGTTCCGGCGAATCGCTGATCACCTCGGTTTTTTCCGATCCAATAGTTTTAACTACACCCTGCGCAATGCTCTTGCGCGGGGTGTTTTGTTTCTAGCCACCGTGTTAGTTTTTCCCAACGATCTATTTCAGAAAAAACCAGCCGACATCCGTGTGCATTTTCTGGGCATTTGCGGTGTCGCCATGGGTCCGCTGGCCATCGAATTGCAACGCCTCGGCTACCAAGTTTCTGGAAGCGATGATCAAAGTCATCCGCCGATATCGCTCTTACTCGAATCAAAAAACATCGCCATCGAGCCGTTTGATTCGGAGAAAACATTCCACGTCGATCTAGTCGTGGTCGGCCGTGCCGCAACCTCCGATTCTCCTCTGCCCGCCAGCTTAATTTCCAGTCGAGTTCCAGTCCTATCTTACCCGGATTTAATCGCCCATTTTATCAACGGCGCGACTCAACGTGTCGCAGTGGTCGGAACGAAAGGCAAAACTACAACGACCGCTATGTTAGCGTGGATCGCCGAGTGCGCTGGACTGTCGCCAGATTTCCTTATTGGCGGAATTCCGGGAAATTTTCCGTCCGGAATTCGGCTCGCCGGATCGAGACTAGCGATTCTGGAAGGCGATGAATACGCGAGTTCGCCGACGGATCTAACACCGAAATTTCTCCGCTACGAACCGACCTCCGTCGTGCTGACTAACATTCATCCCGACCACGAAGATTTGTATCCAAACTACGCGGACTACGAGGCGCTTTTCTCCCAATTGTTAGGAGTGCTTCACGCACCCGGATTCGCCGTGATCTGCGGCGATGTTAGCTCCAATACGCAGCGCGCGATCGACGTGGCTTCTGTTTCTGTCGCAACCGTCGGCTGGGAAAATACTAACCAATACCGGATCACTAACTATCAGCTGGATACGAATGCAACTCGGTTCACTTTTTTCGGTCAATCATTTCACCTACCATTGTTAGGAAAAGCCAATGTCCTCGACGCTGCATTGGCGACCGTCGCCGCTCATCGACTCGGTATTGCGCCTGCGATTTCGGCGGATGCTCTGCGAACTTTTTCCCCGGTGCAAGAGCGCTTGCAGCCAGCGGGTTTACCGGGCGGTCGGCATCTGTTTATCGAGAGCAGCGCCCATCCGGCGTCCCTCCGCATCGCGCTGGAAGCGCTCCGCGAAAATCATCTGGCCGGTAGTTTGCTCTGCGTCGTTCAGCCGCAATTTCCCGGGTCATCCGACGGCTATGTGCAACGTCATTTGCCCGAGGCGCTCGCTTCCGCAACGCATGTCGTCGTCGCGCCGCCGGCGAGCCCCATCGACATCGATCCGCCGTTTTCCTGCGAGCGATTGGTGGCCGATCTAACAGAGCGCGGCGTCACCGCAGCCTATCGCCGTCGGCGCAGCGAAATTGTCAGTTGGGTTAGAGAGCATTCTGCGCCGGGCGATACGATTTTGCTTGCCGCGCACACGCCTTCCCGCACTCTTTTGCTCGACGAAATCACCCGAGCGCTCCAATGAATATCCTGATCACGAACAGCGCGCTGCGAGAATTTGGCGGCACCCAGACGGTCGTTGCTTCGCTCTGCCGATTACTGCGTCAACGTGGTCATCAAGTGATGATTTTCTCCTCCCACCTCGGGCATGTCGCCGAGCTTTTGGTCGAGGAAAAATTTCCCGTCGTAAGTCATCTGCGCGACCTGCCATTTCCGCCCGACATCATCCACGGGCAACACCATTTGGAAACGATGAGCGCACTGCTCGCCTTGCCGGAAACGCCGGCGATTTACTACATTCACGGCATCACGCCCTGGGAGGAACGCGTCCCGATTCATCCCCGAATCCTGGGTTACGTGAATCTCGGCGAGATCGGCTCGTTTCGCGTTGCCGTCCAAAAATGCATCCCGGAGACGCGCCTGCACGTCATGGAAAACGGCATCGACTTCGATGCGATTTCGCCACCAAAAAAACCGCCTGAACGGCTCCGCACCGCCGCCTTTTGTCCACGGGCACCGGCATCGGAGGAAACCTTAAAAACCCTCCAGGAAATCTGCTGCGAACATTCCATCGATCTCCATTATGAAGCTGGCTGGCCCGCAGGCACCATCGCCGATCCGTATGCTGTCTATCAGGAATATGACCTGATTTTTGGGACGGGTCGCACGGCATTGGAAGCCCTCGCTGTGGGATGCGCAGTGAATCTCACCGATCATAACAAACTCGGCCTCTGCGTCACTGGCGAAAACGTCGCCGCACGGCGCGATTTCAATTTCACCGTCCAGCTTTCCGAGCTCGCCCTCACTTCGGAGGAAATATCGCGCCAACTTAGGGAATACACGGTCTCCAGCCAGCAAGCGGCCTGCGATTTCGTCCGCAAAAATGCCGATTGCCACGCGGCAGTTGATCGACTGGTCGAGTTCTACGAAAAGGTCATCCACGAATGGAAAACCGCTCCTCGCCCGAGCATGGCGGACGAGCTTCATGCTGCCAGCAATTACATCCGCGCGCTCGCGCCGCTGCTCGGCGACCACGAACAAGTCACGCGGCGCACCCAGGAAAATCATCGCCTCCTTCTGCGTCTGAAAGCCCAAAAAACGCGCATCCTTTGGCAAAAACACGCTCGCGTAGACTTGCAAAAAGCCCATCGGAAACTGCGCAAATCCATTCTCGACCTCGTGGAAAACCACGAGAAAGCACCCGTCTTCCAGAGAGTTTTCACGCGCAAATGGATTCGCCTCCTGGAGCGTGCCCTCCGGTCGCCCAAGTAATTTTCAGTCGAGTTGCAGTCGTATCGGCGCGCCGTTCGGGCCTTGCCGACGATGACGTTTGACTCGACGCCCGTTTCCAGTTTCAACTTTCGCGGTGTATCTCCAGTCCCTCGAAATTCAAGGCTTCAAGTCGTTCGCCAACCGAACGCTGATCGAATTTCACCGCGGAGTGACGGCGATCGTCGGCCCGAACGGCTGCGGGAAATCGAACGTCCTCGACGCCATTCGCTGGGTGCTCGGCGAGCAATCGGCCAAAGCATTGCGCGGCGGCGAAATGGCCGACGTCATCTTTTCCGGCACCGATTCGCGTCAGGCTGTGGGCATGGCCGAAGTCTCGATGACCTTCGCCGAATGCGAGGCGGAACTCGGGCTCGACTACCACGAAGTCCGCATCACGCGCCGGGTTTTCCGCGACGGACGCTCCGAATATCTCCTCAATAAAACCCCCTGCCGACTCCGCGACATCCACCTGCTTTTCATGGATACGGGCATCGGCCGCAGCGCCTATTCCATCATGGAACAGGGCAAGATCGACCAAATCCTCAGCTCGCGACCCGAGGAACGCCGCGCCATTTTCGAGGAAGCGGCGGGCATCACGAAATACAAGTCGCAGAAGAAGGAAGCCCTGCGGAAACTGGAATTCACCGAGGCCAATCTGCTGCGTCTCAACGACGTGATGCGCGAAGTGAAACGCCAGATCGGGAGCCTCCAGCGGCAGGCTGGAAAGGCGCGGCGCTACCAGTCTTTGCTCTCGGAACTCCGCATTCTCGACACGCATCTTTCGCGGAAACGTCAGGACGCGCTCCAGAAGGAAATTCTGGCGATCGATGAAGCGCTCATTGGCCTCGCTGATCACCAGCAATCGACAGAGTCGCATCTAACTCAATTGGAAAACGGCCTCACCGCGAAAAAGGTCGAGCTGGCCGAGATGGAAACCCGCATCGCCGACGCTCGTCAGCGTGTGCAAGACCTGAAAAACGACATCGCCAACGGGGAAAGTCGGATCGGTTTTAACCGCGAACGCATCGTCGAATTCGTGTCGCTGGCCGAGCGTTATCAGACCGATCTCGCCGCCGGTGAGGAAAAACTGCGCACCCAGGAATCGCAGATTGCCGACACCGATCTCCAGCTCGAAGAAGCCTCGGCGCTCCTCACCACCGAGGAGGCAGCGCTCGCTTCGCACGCCGATGCGGTGACGAAACTCCGAGACCGGCGCGTCGCCGCCGAGACCGCGCTGCGCCAATCCGACACGACGCTTTCCCAATCCGAGGGCCGCTCGAATGCGCTTCGGACCGAGCTTGCAAACCTCACGGGTCAACATCAGGGCACCGAAGCGCGGACGGCGGCGCTCACTCAGGAACTGACCGCCGCCACGACTCGACGCGACGAATTTTCCACTCAGATCGGCCAGTCGCGCGAGACGTTACAGTCCACTCAAACTCGACTCTCCGAGGCTCGCGAGGCCCAGCGCGAACTCGAGGAACGGCTGAAAACCGCCCAATCCGATCTCACTCAGATGGAAAAAGAGCTCACCGCCGCCCAGCGCAGCGTGGCGGAAAACGATTCGCGGCTCGGCGTGTTGCGTCAGCTCAACGAGGAAGGCGCGGGGCTCGGCGCGGGCACTCAGGCCGTGCTGCGCGGCCCGAACAAAGCCGCGATTCTGGGTTCGCTCGCCTCGCAGATCGAGACGGAGCCGGAATTTATCACCGCGATTGAGACCGCGCTCGGGGCGCAGTTGCAGACGATTCTCTTGAAAGAAATCTCCCTCGCTGCGGCGATCTTTGAGACGCTCGTGCTCAAGAAACAAGGGCGCGCGGCGTTATTTCCAGTCGAGTTGCAGTCGAATGGCGGCCACGAGCAACAGTTTTTGCCCGACGGCGCATTGGCCTGGGCGCTCGACAAAGTGAAAGTGGACGCCCCGGCCCAGCCGTTGGTGCGTCAGTTGCTCGGAAAAACGCTCCTCGTTTCGGATCTGGAGAGTGCGCTGAAACTCCGCTCACTTTTGCCCGACCACACGTTTGCCGCGCTCGATGGGACGATCATCACGGCGGACGGAGTGATTCAGGGTGGTCAAACTTCCGATGCGGCAAACTCCGTTTTGGCGCGGAAAAATCAGATCGCCGCGCTGCAAAAGGCGCTCACATCGGCCAGGGAAACGCTCGCTGCCGCCGAAAAGAAACGGTCCGCAGCTCAGGAAACCCTCGAATCGCTTCGGACCGAACTGCAAAACCGGCGCGACCTCGTGCAAGAGGCGCATCTGGCAGTTTCTTCGGCGCAAAGTCTGCTCGCCAACCTCGAACGCGACCTGCGCGACTCCGAAAACCGCGTCCGCACGCTCGAATGGGAGCGCGATAATCTGGCGAAACGTCATGCGACCGCGACGGCTTCCATTGAGCAGACCACGCTGCAACTGGCCGAACTCGGGGCCCTGATTTCTGGTCACCAGGAAAAACGATCCGAGTTGCAGTCGAATCTGGACCAGGCGCGCGACGAGGAAAACCGGCTCGGCGAAACGCTGAGCGAAGTGCGGATTCGAGTCGCGACGGAGCGTCAACGGGCGGAGAATCTGCGGCGTCAGCGTCAGCCGATGGCGGCGCGGTTGACTGAATTGCGCGACCTGATTGGGCAACGCAAAAATGACATTCAGGCGTATCGTGAGCGGACGATTACCTTGGAAAACGAGATCGAAGGCATCACGAGCCGGGTGGCGACAAGCAGAGACGGGCTGGGTTCAGCGGAAAAAGTGGCGGCGGAGTTGCAGGAAGAGCGGAAGGAACTCATCCGAGTCACAGGCGAGTCTGAGACGAGTCTGCGCGAGGCTCGGAAACGGCTGTTTCAGTTTCAGGAAGAGCGTGGTCAGCGCGAAATTCGCAAAACGCAGATTGGACTGAAACTCGAATCTATTTTTGAGCACATCCAGCGTCGGTATCAGATGGATTTGGCCAGTTTCACTCCCGACACATATGCGTTCAACGTCGCCGTGCGCGATATGAAAACCAAATCCTCCGCAAAAGCAGTTGCGTCGGACTCCGCCAACCCTTTAGCAGACCACGGCGCAACTCCGCTGGACTCCGCCAACCCTTCGGCGCACCCCGGCGCAACTCCACTGGACTCCGCCAACCCTTCGACGGACCCCGGCGCAACTCCACTGGACTCCGCCAACCCTTCGGCGCACCCCGGCGCAATTCCACTGGACTCCGCCAACCCTCCGGCAGACCCCAGCGCAACTCCGCTGGACTCCGCCAACCCTTCGGCGGACCCCGGCGCGATGACCTTAAGCTTGTCGGAGTCGAATGAGGACTGGACCTTTGTGGAACGCGCCGTGGCTGAGCTGACGGAGCGGGTGGATGCGATTGGCCCAGTGAATCTGGAGGCCATCCAGGAGTTCGATGAACTGGAGGAGCGCGGGAAGTTTCTCGACGAGCAGAATAACGATCTGGTGCGCTCAAAAGCCGAGTTGCTCGATGCCATTTCAAAGATCAATCACACGACAAAACAGCTTTTTGCGGACACGTTTGAGCAGATTCGGGTGAATTTTCAGGAGATGTTTATGGAGCTTTTTGGGGGCGGAAAGGCGAATTTATTGCTCACGGACGACTCCGATCCGCTGGAAAGTGGCATCGAGATCGTGGCCAAGCCGCCGGGGAAACAGTTGAGTTCCATTACACTCTTGAGCGGGGGCGAGAAGACGATGACGGCGGTGGCGCTGCTATTTTCGATTTACATGGTGAAGCCGAGCCCGTTTTGCGTGCTCGATGAGATGGACGCGCCGCTGGATGAGTCGAATATCAATCGGTTTATCAAGATACTGGACCGGTTTGTGGCGCAGAGTCAGTTCGTGGTGATCACCCACAACAAGCGGACGATTGCGAAGGCGGACGTGCTCTATGGCGTGACGATGGAGGAGCAGGGCGTGAGTAAATTAGTCGGGGTAAAACTGACGAGGCGCGAAGATTCGAAGGGCGGGCACGAGCTCGAAGGGAGCAATCCGCCGAGCATTGCGGAGAGTTTCGGGAAATCCGGCGACCTGCATAGCGAGACGACGACGGGGTAGCGCGGCGTTTTTTTCATGGGAGTTGCATCGGATTCAGCTCGCAGAAAAACGTTTTGACGACCGGGCGCTTTGCATTATCCTCACGGCACTCTTATCCAGAGTGACTGAGGGACTGGCCCGATGAAGTCACGGCAACCGCTGATTTCCTGAACGAAAGTTTGGGGGAAAAGGACCGGGTGCCAAATCCAGTTTCGGCGGCGCAAGTCTCCGGGAAAAGATGAGGGAAAAATCAGAAGCGGTTGTATCGGACTCTTTCGGTTTTTTCGTCTCTTCGTCGGGAGATTTCCTAGTCGTCTCAGCGCTCCAGATAAGACTGCAACTCGAATCATGGACCACCCGACTTATTTCTCGAACCTCAAATGCCGCGAGTGCGGACGTCTCTATCCGAAGCAGGCGATCCACATTTGCGAATACGATTTCGGACCGCTCGAAGCGGCCTACGACTACGACGCCATCGGCGCGGTGCTGAACCGGCAAGTGATCGAATCGCGTCCGCAATCGATGTGGCGCTACCGGGAATTGCTCCCGATCGACGGGCTGCCGACCGTCGGCGAACAGGTGGGTTTCACCCCGCTCGTGCCGGCTCCTCGCCTCGCGAAAGCGCTGGGGATTCGCGAACTTTTCGTCAAAAACGACACGGTGAATTATCCGACGTTGTCCTTTAAGGATCGCGTCGTTTCGGTGGCGCTGAGCCGGGCAAAAGAGCTGGGATTTAAGATCGTCGCCTGCGCTTCCACCGGCAATCTGGCTAATTCCGTCGCGGCGAATGCGGCTGCAGCGGGGTTGGAGAGTTATGTGCTGATTCCGGCCGATCTGGAGCAGGGCAAGGTGCTCGGGTCGCTGGTTTATGGGTCGAATGTGATCGGCATTCACGGTGCGTATGACCAGGTGAATCGGCTGTGTTCCGAGATCGCGGGCAAGTATGGCTGGGGGTTTGTAAACGTGAATTTGCGGCCGTATTACGCCGAGGGATCGAAGACGATGGGCTTCGAGATAGCCGAGCAACTCGGATGGAAATTCCCCCAACACACGGTGGTCCCAATGGCGAGCGGGTCGTTGCTGACGAAGATCCACAAGTCGTATAAGGAGTTTCTCCAGCTCGGGATCGTGGATGAAACGCCGTTCGCGATTCACGGTGCGCAGGCGGCAGGTTGCGGCCCAATTACGGCAGCGCTGAAAGCCGGATCGGACATCGTTAAACCTGTTGCGAAACCGAATACGATCGTGAAATCGCTCGCGATCGGCACTCCGGCAGATGGCTATTACGCGATCAAGTCGATGAGGGAAACGGGTGGCAGCGCCGAGGATTGCACCGACGAGGAAGTGGTTGAGGGCATCAAGTTACTCGCCGAAACGACCGGTATTTTTGCCGAAACCGCCGGTGGCGTGACGGTCGCCTGCGCTCGCAAGCTGATCGCCAGCGGGAAGATTCCAGCGGGCGACAGCGCGGTGCTGTGCATCACCGGCCACGGCCTGAAAACCCAGGAAGCCATCGCCGGAAAATGCGGTGAAGCCCGCCTGATTAACCCATCGCTGCGCGAGTTCGACGAACTCATTGGCAAAGAACTCGCCAGCCGCTAACTTAGCCACGCTTTATGCCTACTAACATCCGTATTCCCACACCTCTTCGTCGCCTCACCAATGAACAGGAGGTTGTTCAAGCCGAGGGTTCCACCGTGCAGGCTTTGCTCGACAATTTGGAATCCAGTTTCCCCGGTTTGAAGGACCGCATCTGCGATGAGTCGGGAAAGATTCGCCGTTTTGTGAACGTCTATCTCAATGACGAGGACATTCGTTTTTTAGAGGAGAATGCAACTCCCGTGAAACCTGGCGACGAGATCAGTATCGTGCCCGCAATCGCAGGAGGATAGGAATTATGGCGACTATCAAAAAACGTTTCTGGCTGAATTTCGCGGGCGATCTCGTGACCCAACCGATCGTTTACGAGCTGGTCCATCAGTTCGATCTCGTGCCGAATATTCGCCAGGCATCGGTCAGCCATGATTCCGGCGTGATGTCGCTCGAAGTCGAGGGCGAACCCGAAAAAATCGCCGCCGCCGTGCAGTGGTTGGAAAAGACCGGAGTGACAGTCGAACCTCTCGAGATCAACGTCATCGAGGGTTAGGATACGTCCGGAGTTGAGCATTGCTTCTCAACCGTGCTTGTATATCCTTTAGGCATGGGAGTTACATACAATATCCGGGAAGTTCAGGCTCAACTCTCCAAGCTTTGCCAGGAAGGAAGGAAATTTGTGATTTCGAATCGGAACAAGCCCGTGTTTGTAGCAATGCCCGTTGCCGATTTTGAGGCGATCTTGGAAACGATGGATGTGCTGGCCGATCCGAAGGCCATGAAGGAGGTGGCGGAAGTCGGCTCCACCAAGCGCACCTATCGCAAGCTCGATCTCGATGACAAAAATTTCGGCCTCTGAGCAAGTCCAGCAATGGTTGGTTGGCTTGCCGCCGGAGACAAAACATCGGGTCCGACTCGCGCTCAGAACACTCGCCACTAAAGGAGGCGGAGACATTAAAGCATTAGCAGGTCCGCTCGAAGGTTACAACCGTCTGCGAATTGGCGGGTTACGAATCATTTATCAGCAGAATTCCATCAGCGAGATTCGTCTGGAATACGCGAATACGCGCGATGTGATCTACGAACTTTACCAACAGTTTCTGTCTGAAAAGGAAATGGCCGACTGAAAGTTACCTTGCAAAGCTGAAACTCCACTGAGTTTCGACCTTTTTGCCTTTGACCCGTCCCGACACGATCACTTTGTAGGAATCGGGATGCAGGTTCCGGGTGATCTGATACGTGATCA
>JAYVOE010000094.1:0-26325 GCA_043758065.1 Spartobacteria bacterium
TGGACGGCGGCGATCATTTTGCTCATGTCTTCTTTGATTTCGCCGACCTGCGGATGCACTTCTTTAATGAGGTCGTGCTCGATTTTGGAGAATTTTTCAATGCGTTGGGCCTGGGCGCGTAACTCGTCGAGCATGCGGTTTTGGCTGCTGGAGATGCGGTGCATCCACCAGAAGCAGACGCCCCAGCAGGCGGTGCCGAGGAGGGTGAGCCAGTAGGCGAAAATGGTTTTATCCATGCGCTAGTGTAACGCACGGCGGGCGGGTTCTGAGTGGGTGGGAACTCAGAGGGTTTCCAGTTCGTGGAGGAGGTGCTCGGCGTTGCGGGCGCCGGTGGTGCCGGGGTGCGCGGCGATGGTTTCGGTGAGCAAGGTGCGGGCGGTGGCCATGTCGCCGTGGCGGCCGTAGATGTCGGCGAGTTTAATGCGGAGGAAAGATTCCTCGTCGGCGGGCCAGTGTTTTTTCAGTGCAGTTAGAAGCAATTCAGCGCCTGCGGCGGGGTCGCCAAGGTATTTCACCTGCACGTCGGCGATGCCTTCGAGGGCGGCGGTGTCGTCGGAATCGGCAGCGAGCGCCTGGCGGTAGAAGCTGATCGCGAGCAGGTAGTCTTTGTCAGCAATGGCTTCGCGGGCCATGAAAAACGGGTCGTGCGCGGTGTCGTCGGGCGTGCCGTAGATGAGTTGGCCAAGTTTTTCGCCGAGCACGGGCAAAAAGGTGACGGCAATGATGATGCCGGCGATGACCGCAGAAATGAGGGCACCGCCGAAGATGAGAAAAAGGCGGCTGTGATCGACGATTTCATTCGCTTCCAAGCGTTTGCCTTCACGAAAGAGGACGGCGCAGAGATAGAGTAGCCCCGCGAGGAAGAGGAGGCGCGGGAGGAGGCGCATGGAGTGGATTGGAGCAGTCGGGAGCGGCTGTGGCAAGGGAATTTCGCGAAGAATCGGATGCAGGTCCGCTGCGTTTTCGGGGGATGACGCGCCGGGTTTCCCCTTGAGCCGCGCCGGGTTTCCCGATTACGCTGCAACTCCCATGAAAATCCTGATGGCTTCCAGTGAAATGTCGTCACTCGCTCGCACGGGTGGTCTGGGCGATGTGCTCGATGCGTTGCCGCTGGCGGTGTCGGCAGCGGGTCACGAAGTCAGCGTAGTTTTGCCGCTGTATCGCTCGATCCGGGAGAACCCGGCACTGCGTTTACGCGAGACCGGCGTGCAATTTCCGGTGCAGATCGGCGAGAAGACGGTGGAAGCCGGCGTGGTGGAGATGGTGAATGCGTCGGGCACGCAGGTGTTTTTGATCCGGCGCGATGAGTATTTCGATCGCTCGGGGATTTATGGCGTCGAGGGGCGCGAATATGAGGATAATGCGGAGCGCTTTATTTTCTTCAGCAAAGCGGTGGTGGAGTTGGCCCGGCGCATGGAGCCTGCGCCGGATGTGATCGATGTGCACGACTGGCAAACGGCGCTGATCCCGGTGTTGGTGCGCGATTGGGCGCTGCCATTTCGAACGGTGTTGACGATTCATAACCTCGCGTATCAGGGAAGTTTCTGGCCGTATGATTTCCGGTTTACGAATCTGCCGGGAGAGTATTTTGGCGCGAAGGGCGTGGAGTTTTGGGGGAATCTGAATTTGCTAAAGGCGGGAATTTTGTTTGCCGATGCGGTGACGACGGTGAGCGAGGCGTATCTGTACGAGATTCAGACGCCGGAAAGTGGTTGCGGGCTCGATGCGGTGATCCGCGAGCACGCGGCGAAATTTACCGGGATTTTGAATGGGGCGGACTATGCGGTGTGGGATCCGGCGAAGGACAAACTGCTGCCAGCAACATACTCGGCGGCGGATTTGAAAGGGAAAGCGGTCTGCCGCGAGGCGCTGCTGAATGCAATGCAACTCGACTCAAAACCGCGCGGCCCGGTGATCGGGATGGTGACGCGGCTGGCGGAGCAGAAGGGGTTCGACATTCTTTTTCCCATTCTCGATCGGTTGCTTTCCGACGACGTCCGGCTCGTTGTCCTTGGCGAAGGTGATCCGGCGTATGAAGCGGAGTTGCGCTATCACACGTTGAAACATCGGGGGCGGTTTGCGTTTCGCTCGGATTTCGATGTTCAACTCGCGCATTTAATCGAGGCTGGTTCGGACATCACGTTGATTCCATCGCGCTTCGAGCCGTGCGGGTTGACGGCGATTTACAGTCTGAAATATGGCACGCTCCCGGTGGCGCGCGCCGTCGGCGGGCTACGACAAATCGTGCGCGATTACGATCCGATGATCGACGATGGCTGGGGATTTTCGTTCGACCGCTATGATGCGGAGTCGTTCTGGGACGCGATCAAACGCGCGCGATTCGAGTTCGAAAATGAGTCGAGTTGGACTGAAATGATGCAGCGAGCGATGTCGCAGGACTTTTCCTGGAAGGCGGCAGCGGCAGCGTATTCGGAGCTATACGGACAGCTCGTTCCGCCGACTCCAGCTTCGGTGAAAACAACAGCGAGCTAGCGGTTCGCCGCAATCTTCGCGGCGAGACTGGCGTTTTTTGGGTCGAGTTGCAGTGCTTTCTGGTAGAAGTCGACTGCCGCCGTTTTGTTGCCGAGTTTCAGGTAAATGTCGGCGACGTGCTCGAAGACAATGGGGTCTTCTTTCTCCAAGTTATCGATGGCTTTGAGGAGTTGTTTGAGGGCGAGATCGAAGCGGTTGGTTTTGTAATAATACCAGCCGAGGCTGTCGAGATACGCGCCATTATTTGGCTCGGCGAGGAGCGCCTGGCGAATGAGTTGACCGGCGGCTTCGAGGTTTTCGCCGCGATCCACCCAGAGATAGCCGAGGAAATTTTGGCCTTCGTGCGCTTTCGATGGGTCGAGTTCAATTGATTTTCGGACGAGTTCCACCGTTTTCTCGATGCGCCCCGCCTTTTGCGCGGCATCGGCGTAGCTCAGGTAAAAACCAGCGGTCAGCGTGGTGTCAGCGTCGTAATTCGCCGCTTCGGAAATGGCTTCCTCAAACTTCGTCAGCGCTTCTTCATTCTGCCCATTCTGGCTGTAGCAAATCGCCAGCAACGTCGTGAATTCCGGCGATCCGAAACGCGCGCGGGCGTCGATCAGCGTCTCGATCGCGAGCGAAAATGATTTGAGTTGCATCGCAGTCTGCGCGACGCGGAGGTAATTGCGCGGCTCGGTTTTTCCTGTGAGCAAGGCCTGGCGGAAATTGGCCAGGGCCTGTTCGTAGTTTTCGCTCTCGACGTAGATCGCGCCGAGCATGGTGTAGGCCTCGGAACTGAGCGGATTGAGTCGAATGAGTGCCTGTAGCATCTCGATCGCCTCGGTGCGTTTGCCTAAGCCAGAAAAAATTCGGGCGAGTTTCATCCGAACGTCGGCTTGGAGCGACTCGGGCGAGTGGGTTTCGTCCGCGACGGTTTTTAGATAAAGCGGGATGGCTTTTTTGACGTCGCCGATCCGAGCGTAATAATCCGCCACGCGCGCCATGACGGCCGGGTCATCGGGCGACAGGCCGAGCGCTTTTTCGTAGAGCGCGGTGACTTTCTGTAACTTCAACAGATCGATCTGGTCTTCGTCGTGCCCTTTGCCGTAAAGGCGCAAATACAAATCGCCAATACCGAACCAGAAATCGGAAGTCTGGCTATCGATATTGGCGGCTTGATCGAGCGCTTTCTCGGTTTTTGAATCATCGCCCATGGCATCGAGCACGACGAAAAGAGCCTGATGCGTGCGCAAGTCATAGGGCGCAGCCGCGACGCCATCGCGGGCAAATTTCAGCGCGAGATCGGGCTTGTTCAGCTCTTTGTAATAGAGATACGCGAGGGTGACATACGGCAACGGCTCGGTAGGCTGCGCCGCGATTGCGTTTTTCAGCAACGTCAAGCCTTGGGGAACATCGCCGCGCCGGACGTATTCGTTGGCGAGGCGAACGGACAATTTTGCATCGACACCAGTCGGATCCAGAGCCAGAACGCGCTCGTAAGCCGTGAGCGCTTTTTCGCTATTGCCGTCTTCCTCGTGGATCAGGCCTTGAACAAACTGCGCCAGCGCGTCGGCTTTTTTGAGGCCTTTTTCCGAGAGCTGCAGATCTTCGCGAGCGCGTTCAAACTCGAATGAAAGTTTAATGTCACCCACCGTTTTCGGCAGCAGAACGGGGACTTTCTTCACTGGCACCGCCTGCGCCGTGCTCCCGTAAAAGAGCGAAAGGCCGCTGAACAACAGTCCAGCGGCTAACGCTTTTGAGAGAATTGAATGTGCCGCAGCGTGGGGACTCACCGAGTTCCGCCGAATCATGCGGCCAATTTAACGGTTACGCCCGGTAGCGCAAACGCGAGATTACGACTTGTAGCGCAGGCGCTTTTTGTGGCGGTTTTCTTTCATCCGCTTACGGCGTTTGTGCTTGGAGATTTTCGATTTACGTCTTTTTTTCAGGGATCCCATGGGAGTTCTATTTACGGTCTATTAATACACTAACTTGTTGAGAGGATATTCGATGATTCCCTCCGCGCCCAAGGCTTTGAGCTGGGGAATAATCTCGCGGACGACTTTTTCGTCGATCACGGTTTCCACCGCGACCCAGTCGGACTGCGCTAGATGCGAGACCGTCGGATTGCGAAGGGATGGTAGGGCAGAAAGCAGGTTTTTCAACTGGTTTTCCGCGATGTTCATTTTCAAGCCGACTTTGTCGCGGGCATTGAGCGCTCCTTGTAGCAAAAGGACGATTCGCTCGAGCTTGCCGCGTTTCCAGTCGAGTTGCATTGAACTGTGGTTGGCAATGATCTGAGGGAACGACTCGGTGAGGTTCTCGATGATGCGTAAGTTGTTTGCGCGCAAAGACGACCCGGTCTCGGTGATATCGACAATTGCATCGACCAAATCCGGCACTTTCACCTCGGTCGCGCCCCAGCTGAACTCGACCTCAGCCTCGACTCCGTGTTGTGCGAGAAATTTTTTCGTCAGGCCGACGGCCTCGGTCGCGATGCGTTTTCCCTGCAAATCCTTCACGTTTTGATACGGCGAATTCTCCGGCACGGCCAGCACCCAGCGAGTCGGCTGCGCGGTCGCTTTGCTGTAGGGCAACGAACAAATCACCTCGACGTCAGAGCCGTTTTCCTCAGTCCAATCGCGACCAGTGATTCCGCAATCCAGATAACCGTGTTCGACGTAACGGCTGATTTCCTGAGCGCGCAGCAGGCGCAACTCGATTTCCGGGTCATCGATCGCCGGTTTGTAATTGCGCTTAAAGAGCGAAATCGCGAAGCCCGCTTTCTGGAAAAGATCCAGCGTCGGCTCCTGCAAAGAGCCGGAAGGCAGACCAATTTTCAAAATTTGATTCGAGTTAGACATCTATGGCGGGGCGCAAGGAAAGCGCAGTTTCCGCCCGGCTGCCAGTGAAAAAGTTATCGCCCGGCCCGCTTCTTTTGCAAAACCGCTTCGATTTTTTCCAGCGGCAGGCAATTCACCACGTCGGATTTTTCCAGCCAGCCTTTGCGGGCGAGCGCGACGCCGAACCATAAATGTTGCAACCCGCTGGTGTGATGCGCATCGGGATTGATCGCACATTTCACTCCCTTTTCCTTGGCAAGCTGCCACCAGCGCCAATCCATATCGAGCCGGTAGGGACTCGCATTCAGCTCGATAATGGTCCCGGTTGCCGCGGCGGCTTCGATGATCGCCGGGATGTCCACGGCGTAGGATTCGCGATTCAGCAGCACCCGTCCGGTGAGATGGCCGAGCATCGTCACGTGCGGGTTTTCCATCGCGCGAATCAGGCGTTTCGTCATATCCGCCTCGCTCTGGGTAAAGGACGAATGCACGCTCGCGACCACGTAATCGAGCTGCGCCAAAATCTCATCCGAGAAATCCAGCGCGCCGTCCTTTAAGATGTCGCATTCCGTCCCGGCCAGCAGCCTGAATCCATTGTAACTCGCATTCAAATTTCGGATCTCCGCCACTTGAGCGAGCAATTGCTCCTCGCTTAAGCCGTGCGCCTGGAACGAGCTTTTCGAGTGGTCGGCGATGCCCAAATACTCCAGCCCGATCTCCATCGCGGCGTCCGCCATTTCACTTAAACTCGACCGTCCGTCGCTCGCCGTGGTGTGATTATGAAACGTCCCACGCAGGTTTTCGATCTCGACCAGGCGCGGCAACCTTCCCTCCTCGGCCGCCGCGATTTCGCCCCGGCCCTCGCGTAATTCCGGCTCGATGTAATCCAGATCTAGCGCCCGATAGAGGTCGCGTTCCTGGAAGATTTTCGGGATGTCGGCGGGCGTTTCGATTTCACTATTTCTCCCCGTCTCCCGCGCTTCCACGGGGCCGAGACGGTATTCGTTGAGCGTCCAGCCGCGATCCAGCGCACGGCTGCGCATGATGACGTTGTGCTCTTTGCTGCCGGTAAAATAGTTCAGCGCAAAGGGAAATTCGTCGTTCGTGACCACGCGCAGATCGCACTGCAACCCGGATGAAAAACGCACGCTGGCCTTCGTCGGCCCCTGCGCGATGATCGTTTCCACCTGCTCGTGACTGGTGAAATGCCGAATGATTTCCGCCGGATTTTTGCCCGCCACGATCAGGTCGAGATCGTGCAAAACCTCTTTTCGCCGACGGTAACTGCCCGCGACACTGGCCTGCGATACGTCTGAAAGTCCCTTCAAATCTTCGAGGATCGTCTCCGCCACGAGCGCGGCGTCACCGAGGAGAAAATAACCGGAGTGCTTTCGTTTTTGCTCGATCGCGGCGACCAGATTGGTGGCCGTTTTCTGTCCGAAACCAGCGAGCGCAGCGATGCGACCGTCCTTCGCCGCCTCTTCCAGCCCGGCGAAATCGCTGACGGCGAGTTGCTCCCAGACGGCTTTGATTTTTTTCGGTCCGAGACCGGGAATCCCAAACAATTCAAAGATCGTCGGGGGAAATTCGGCCCGCAATTTCTCATAATACGGCAGCGTGCCCGTGGTCACCAGCTCGGTGAGCTTGGCGGCGATGGCTTTGCCGATCCCTTCGATGGTCTCGAGTTGCCCATCGCGAGCGATCTGCAAAAAATCGCCGCTGAAGACTTCGATCGTGCGTGCGGCGTTGGTGTAAGCGCGAGTTTTGAAAGGGTTTTCGTTTTTGAGTTCCAGAAGCAGCGCGATGGATTCCAGCGTCTGGATCAAAATGTCGCGTGTGATAGCCGGCATCCCGTTAAACTACGCAAAATCGTCGCTGAGACGACGGAAAATTCACCGTCCGGACGGGAACTTCGGCAGGTTTTCGACCGTTACGCCCAGCGGCACCCCGTGTTTTTTGAACCAGCCTTGATTCATTTCGAGTGCGTAGGCGATGTCGCCTGTCTGGCTGGGGAGCGGCGTGTCGTCGTGCGGCTGCGCAGCGTGCACTTCGCGGACTTTTCCCGTGCGATCGAGGTAGGCAATGTCGAGCGGCAGGTCGGTGTTGTGCATCCAGAAGCTGGCGCGTCGCAACTCGGGGAAAACGAAGATCATCCCGTGGTCGTCGGCCATCGTTTTCCGATACATCAGCCCGGTCTGCATCAATTCCGGCGTGTCCGCGACCTCAGCGACGACTTTTTCTGATCCGAGTTTGAGTGTTATCGTTTTGAGCGCGAACGCGGAGACTTCGCTCGGCGCTTTTTCATGGCAGCCGCTGAGTCCGATGCAACTCCACTGCAAAAAAACGAGGAGGAAACGGCGCATCTATCGTTTGGAATGGAGGCCGTGAATTTGCTCGGCCGCTTGAATGGTGTTGGCGATGAGCAGGGCAATGGTCATGGGACCGACGCCGCCCGGCACCGGGGTGATGGCACGACATTTCGGGGCGACTTCATCAAAAGCAACGTCGCCAACGAGCCGGTAACCCTTCGCGGAACCGGGGTCGTCCACCCGGTTGATGCCCACGTCGATGACGACTGCGCCCTCGCGAACGTGCTCCGCTCGAAGAAACTCGGCGCGCCCGATGGCGGCGATGATGATGTCGGCCGATTGCGTGATCGCCGCGAGATTTTTCGTTCGCGAATGAGCGACCGTCACGGTGGCGTCCCCTCCCCGGCCCTTTTGCATCAGTAAAAGCGCGAGCGGTTTTCCCACGATCATGCTGCGACCCAGGATAACGATGTGACTCCCCTCAGTTTCGATGCCGGCCTCGACGAGGAGCCGTTGGCACCCGAGCGGCGTGCACGGAACGAACCCCGAGCGGTCGCCGAGCGCGAGCTTCGCGACGTTCTGCGGATGAAATCCATCGACATCCTTTCGCGGGTCGATTGTCTGGATAACGGCGGCTTCATCGATCTGTGGCGGCGGCGGCGATTGAACGAGAATCCCGTGAATCGCCGGGTCTGCGTTCAGGCTCTGGACTAAAGAAATGAGCTGAGTTTGAGTCGTATCAGCAGGCAATTCGTGGCGGACGGAGTGCAACCCAAGCTCCTGGCACATTTTGTCTTTCGAGCGCACGTAAGCGCGGGAAGCAGGGTCGTCGCCGACCAGAACGACCGCCAAGCCGGGTGTAACTCCGCTCTGTTTTAGCTCAGCGACGCGGGCGCGGGATTGCTCGCGGATCGTCGCGGCGACGGCTTTCCCGTCGATCAATTGAAACGCCATCGCCAGTTATTTCAGTCGTTTTTCACTTAGGCTAGAAGCGAATCGACGTATTTTTTATTGCCCGCCCGCAAACGCGCCACGAGGACGCGACCGACGGCGACGAGCAATTTAAACGACGCACTCGGATAGACGCCCGCCAAAGCGCGAATCGTTCCCTGGGAAATCGCGAGCATCTGCGTGTCGCCAATGGCCAGAACGTCCGCCGAGCGCGGGCCTTCATCGACGAGGGCAATTTCCCCGAAAAACTCCCCGGCACCGAGATTGGCGAGCTCGACGTTTTTGGTTTCGCCGCGATGAATGACTTTCACCGCTCCCTTCACAATCAGATACATGGATTCGCCGGGTTCATCTTGTTTCACGATCACGTCGCCGTCCGAGTAGCAGGCGCAATCGACAAGATCGGCAAAAGCCTCGAGCTCGGTGGCGCTGAATTCATGAAACAGGCTGAGCCCGCGAAGTTTGTTGGCCGTGTCTGCAATGTCGCTCATGGGATGATTTTTCCGTCCCGCAAATGGATCCTGCGCGAGGCGGCGCGGGCGACTTCCTCGCTGTGGGTGACGATTACCATGGTGGCGATGCGCTGAGAAGCAATCTTTTCGAGGACGTCGATAACAACGCGGGCGTTGCGGCTGTCGAGGTTGCCGGTGGGCTCGTCGGCGAGGAGCAGCTTTGGGCGGTGGACCAATGCCCGGGCAATGGCGGTGCGCTGCATCTCGCCGCCGCTGAGTTGATGCGGAAAATGCTGACGCCGCTCCGCCATACCGACGTTTTCCAACGCAGTTAGAGCGGATTCTGCGGCTAGATTCCGGTGAATGCCCTGGAGCAGAAGCGGCATCATGACGTTCTCCAAAACGCGCATCGTCGGCAGCAAATTGAAGAACTGGAAAACGATCCCCAACGTGTCGCGCCGATATCGGGTGAGATCCTTTTCCGAGGCCTGATGCAACGCCGTTTCGCCAACAAAAATCTCGCCGCTGGTCGGCTGGTCCAGCCCGCCAAGCAGATGCATCAGGGTGCTTTTGCCACAGCCGCTCTCGCCAGTGATCGCGACGAATTCCCCAGTTTCGATCCGAGTGGAAACGTTATCGAGCGCATGAACCCGATCCGCCGCGCCAGGGTTTTCCAGATCATAAATTTTCGTCACTTCCTGAAGGCGAATCATCCGGGTAAGATCGTCGCCATGCGTCACCCCGGCGAGCCGATTTTCATCAACCGGGATTTCCGCGTCGTGGCCGAACACTCAGACTGGATCGTGGTCGATAAACCGCCGCATCTCCTCGTGCATCCGACCGTGCCAAACGGCCCATTCACCCTCTGGGATGGCCTCCGAGAAATGCTCGCCTTCGAGCTGGCAAACGGCGGCCAAATTTCGATCATCAACCGGCTCGACCGCGAAACCAGCGGCCTCGTTCTCATCGCCAAACACGCCGTTGCGGCCCGCCAACTTGCGATGACGATGCAATCCGGCAACGTCGAAAAAGAATACCTCGCCATCGTGCACGGCCATCCGACCTGGAGCGAAATCACCGTCGATGCCCCGATCCTGAGGAAAGGAACCGTCGAGCCGTCAGCGATTCATCTCAAGCAAATGGTCCATCCGGCCGGCGCCGCCGCCAAGACTCGATTCAAAGTCGAATCACTTTTTTTTCATGCGAGTTCCATCCCACTCACGCTGATCCGCGCCATTCCGGTAACCGGGCGCACTCATCAAATCCGCGTTCACGCCGCCCACCTTGGCTATCCCCTGCTCGGCGACAAAATCTACGGCCCCGACGAAAACTGCTATCTCGAATTCATCGCCTCCGGCTGGACCGACACTTTGGCCGCTCGTTTGCTTCACCCTCGACACGCTCTGCACTCCGCAGTTCTACGTCTGCCCGATCTTGGCCTTTCCTGGACCAGTCCCCTACCCGACGATCTGGAAAAAGTGATCGGAGTTAGAACTTGTTCACACCGTTAATATTAGGGAATTACCTTTCTAAGACCTTTCTTAATAATCTTAAGGAAACCAATAACTCAGGGGATTCCTGTTCCACACCCTCGCCAAAGGCGCGTTTCCACAGTCGACGTACCTGTGAAAAACCCACCAAAAGCATCGCGGCAACTCAGGCGAAAACCCGAGCCAACCAATAAGCCCGCGATTGCTGGCTCGCTCTTGGGACATTATTCACAGTCCGCTCACAAGCGAAAATCAGGCGACCAACTCCAGCAAACCAGCGTCCTGCAGCCGCGTTGCAGCGGCCACGATTCGCGAAAAAGTGATGCCGGAACGCGTGGCAATGTCGAGTAGCGAACGCGAGCCGTCGGATTGATTCAGCACCCACAGAAAAGTCAGATTCTCCTCAGAGTCCGATGTGTAAAGCCCACGATTGCCAAGCTGAGGTTCGCAGAAAGGCGAAGTGTTTTGATAAATGCGGTTCGCCGATAGATTTTGAATGATCTGGATCAACATCCCCGAGGATTTCTCCAAAGCGTCGGCATGGAGAAACGAAAGATTGTCCGCCGAAGTGTGATACTCCGGATACGACCCGTGCGGTGTCCGCATCAAACAGCCAACCGGCAGCCGAATCCCCAGCGAATTGTATTGCCGCTCATCGTAGCCATACGGAGAGAATGGCAAAAGAACGTAAGGCTCACCACTTTCCCGAAGGGTTAACTCCGAAACTCGATCTACCAGATTCGTCTCTAACTCCGATCTCTTATAATGGAACGTGTCGCCAGCACCCAGACCGGTGATGACTAAGCCATGACGGATCAGAGGCAGCTTTTCCTGATTAATAGCCAGCCAAGTGATCGCGCCGATCGTTCCAGGAACTAACACGACCCGAATCGAATAGAATCCCGGATTCTGGGTAAAATACTGAATGACGTTCAGCGCCACGACGATTCCCGATAGGTTATCGTTCGCCAATGACGGATGGCAAATATGCGTTGAGATCAATATCTCCTCAGCGCTCATTCCGGGGATGAGAATTTCTCCGTAGTTAAGAACGCCGGGCTGCAAAGAGCTTGCAATGTGCACCTGGTATTCGTCTTCCACCAAAGTAGCTTTCTGTTCTTCGGAAAGACAAAAACCCCATGTCTCGCGGTAGTAACTGGTCTTATACGGAATCAAGTCCGGCTGCTCGGGAAGCGTGTGCAGATAACGCTCTAACTCGGATCGTTTTAGAATCCCGTCGAAAGGTTGACTGTATTGCAGGAGGTGAAGATTATTAGTCGCGAAATCAATCACACGCTCACCGCGAGTGTTAGCGATCCAGGCCTCACTAACATTCCACTCTCGAGGCACCGTCCAATCGAAAACCTGAGTGCACGATGGAATCTCGTGGATAGCTAGATCGGCGAACTCCTGGAGGATAGCCAGTGTTTCACGAACACCTTGACCTGTAATGCTCCGGCAGATGGGAAACAGTCGCTCGGCCAGCATTTTCATTTGAGTTCCATCCATATCACCGAAGCAACTGAAGATCGAACACTGGAGCGGCGGCATCTTTCGGACTTAAAATAGGATTCGGCAAAGGCCACTCAATTCCAAATTGTGGGTCGGACCAAAGAAAACTCCGTGCCGATGGCCCGTGATAGACTTGGTTCATGTGATAGTAAACCTCTGTGTGATCCTCCAAGGTTTGGAATCCATGAGCTAATCCTTCCGGCACGTAGAGGATCGCTGGTTCACTGGCTTTCAGTGTTACAGCGAAGTGCTGCAAGTAAGTCGGCGAGCCATTTCTTAAATCAATGATCACGTCATGGATAGAACCCGATGTAACTCGAACCAGCTTTGTTTCGGCAAAGGGTGTTACTTGCAAGTGCATACCGCGCAAAGTCCCGCGCCGAGTGTTATGAGACATGCTGGCTTGTAACAGATTGGAGTTTAAGTCGTATCTTAGAAACTCTTTTCGATCAATCAGGCGAGTGAAAAAGCCACGTTCATCAGTAATGGGTTCCGCATTGATAAGGTATGCGCCCGGCAAAGGCAGCGGCAGAATTTTCATGCCGATGCTTGTGGGGAACGCCACAAGAAGTCACTATCAATCCGGCCTTCACGAATTAATTTCTCCAAGGCTTTGAGCCTCGTGAATGGGTGAGCTTGAAAGAGTTCTGTAGTCAAAGGGATTGCATCAAAGAGTTCCCGTAATTGTCGGGCTCCTTTTGCTGCATCCCATTGGCAGACAAAGTGTGGGAAGCGTTCGTGAATCTTATCGAAGGAGACACGGTAGCTGCGATTGTCACTCGGCAATGCGCCAAAGGTCAGTTTGCAATCAGGATATTCTGCGGCCACAAATTCTGCAATGTCGCGGACCTGATAGTTGTGTGAGGTATCGCCCACGTTAAAGACTTCGTTGTGTATGGCAGCCGCATCGACTGTTAGCACGGTCTCGATCGCGCCTGCGATATCCTGCGCGTGGACTAGTGGGCGCCAGGGAGTTCCGTCGCTGAGCATGGCGATGGTCTTTGTTGTGTGTGCCAGGCCGGATAGGTTGTTTAAAACGATGTCGAATCTCATGCGCTGCGACGCACCGTAGGCCGTGGCGTTGCGGAGAAAAACGGGTGAGAACTGACCGTCCGCCAACGGACTTACATCGCGCTCTACGTAGGTCTTACAGATGGCATAAGCGGTCTGTGGATTGATGTCCGATTTTTCTGTGACGAAGTCGCCGCTGCCCACGCCATAGACGCTACAAGAGGACATGTAGACAAAGCGATGCACTCCAGCCGCTTTCGCTAGGGTTGCCAGTCTTAGGGAAGCTTGGTGATTGATCTTGTAGGTGATGTCGGGTGCTAGTTCTCCTGTTGGGTCATTGGATAACTCTGCCATGTGAACGACGGCGTCGTGACCTAACAAATCGTTCTCGGTGATTTCCCGAATATCTTTGCGCAACGTGCTGATGTTAGGCGTTTCTCCGTAAAGAAGGCCGTCGCTGTAGTAGCCAGTGTCGACGCAGGTAAGGCTGTGACCCGCTGCTAACAATCGGGGCGCAAGGACGGAGCCAAGATAGCCGTCTGTTCCGGTAACTAGTATTTTCATGGGAGTTGGAGTCTATTGAAAGCGCAGACGCTTGGGGAGATGTTGGGTTAAGAAAGTAGGAAAGCAGGTTCCGAAGTAGGTGAGTAAAAGACGAATGGACGGATGGATCTTTAATCCGGTCTTAAGATAAGTGCGCGCAGTTTCACGATTGCCAGAGCGCAGGAGCGACACCGCTGCATCTCGATAGTGATCGGCGTAGCGCGGAATAAAGTAGCGTCGCAATTCTGCCATGCGAGGATCGTCGAGAATGAGTTTGTAAATGGCAATATAACCATCATTGACTCTTACTCGTTCACGCGTGCTTTCGGAATCTGGATGATGCCGATAGTAAGTGAGCTTTTCATTGACGTAGTAGCAGGCAGCTCCATCGCGAGAGGCGAGGTAGGCGATCCAGTAGTCGTAAACCGATGGAAGGTTGGCGAAGTCGTTCCAATCGATTCCATCTTTCCGGAAGACAGTCGCCATCGCAATCGGAACCGCCAGGTCGACGAGTGCTAGCTTCTTAAATGGCTGATGTAAGCCGGGCTTAATCTTGGTGCGCGTGTAGAGCGAGCTGTTGCGCGTGGTTGCGACGACGTTGACTTCGCCGGAGGGATCGATAATGGAGTGGTCGGAAAAGGCTAGAACCGCTTGAGGATTGGCCTCCAAAGCTAAGACCATTTTTTCAATAAATGTCGGTTTCCAAAGATCATCGTCGTGGAGGTTGGTGAGATATTTTCCGCGAGCGGCGAGAAAGCCTTTCTGCGCGTTGGCTGTCATGCCGATGTTAGTTTCGCGACGGATGTGTTGAATGCGCGGATCGTTGAAGCTGCGGATCGTGTCAGTCGTCGGCTGATCGCTAGCGTTGTCGCAGACGAGGATCTCCAGGTTGCTGTAAGTCTGCGAGACGGCTGCGCCGATGGCTTCGCGGAGAAATTCCGGGCGATTGTAGGTTAGTAAAACGACGGAAACCAACGGAGTTTCAGTCGTATCAACCGATAATTCAGGCGACATAAGGCATACTGCTTCGCGCCTTTTTTAACAAGACGGGCTTATTTTGCAAACCCGTTATGCCAGTCGTTTTCTGAATCGAGTGAGACCCGACTCAGAGCAGGGCTAGCGCAGGTTGCTCAAGAAATTTGCGCAGCTCAACGAGAAACGCGGCGCCCACCGCACCATCGATTACCCGGTGATCGCCGCTGAATCCGATGGTCATCCGATCGCCCGGGACGATGTCCCCTTTGGGTCCGACAACCGCTTTTTTCACGATGGAACCGATGGCGAGGATGACCGATTGCGGCGGATTGACGATGGCGTAGAAGCTCTCGATGCCAAATGGCCCGAGGCTGGAGACGGTGATGGTGCCGCCCTGGTATTCTTCGGGTTTCAACTTTTTCGAGCGGGCACGACTGGCGAGGTCTTTCATTTCCGCGCTGATTTGCGAGAGCGTTTTCGCCTGCGCGTTGCGGATCACGGGAGTGATTAGGCCATCTTCAATGGCGACGGCGACGGAAATATCGACGCTGCTGTATTCCAAAATGGCGTCGCCGTCCCAGGAGGCGTTGATTTTCGGCACGCGCAAGACGGCGGAGGCGACGGCTTTGAGAACGAAATCGTTGATGGTTAGTTTAGGCTTACCGGCGGCATCGAGTGAGGCGTTGAGGCTGGCGCGGAGATCGAGAATGGGCGCGGCGTCCACTTCCATCCCGAGATAGAAATGTGGGATGGTGGTTTTGCTGGTGACGAGGCGTTCGGCGATAACTTTGCGCATGCCTGAAAGGGGGACGCGTGTCGTGCCGGTAGATAGGACTGGAACTGGACTGGGTTTTGCCTCAGAGCGCGGAGCGGGCGCGGCGAATGCAGCTTCTTTTTTTGATGCGGGTGCGATCGCACTCAGAGCGAGAACGTCTTTCTCAACAATCCGTCCGCCGGGACCGGAACCGGTGACGCTGGAAAGGTCGATCCCCTTTTCGAGCGCAACTTTTTTAGCCAGCGGCGAGGCTTTGACGCGTTCGCCGTTGCTAGGAGTCGCTTTCTCTGGAATGGCAGGAGTCGTCTGTGCCGCAGCGACCGGTTCAGTCTTCGTCGCGCTCACTGGTGAGTCGCCTTTTGCGGGTGTCGCCTCCCCTGCCCCGACGAGAACGGCGAGTCGTTCCCCGACCGGGACTTTGCCGCCTTCGGCCACATAGATTTCGCCGATCGTGCCGTTCTCAAACGACTCCATTTCCATCGTCGCTTTGTCCGTTTCGATCTCAGCCAGGATGTCACCCACTTCGACTTTGTCGCCTGCTTTTCGCAACCACTTGAGGAGCGTGCCCTCCGTCATGGTGTCGCTGAGTTTCGGCATTTCGATGTAAGTCGGCATAAGATTTGGGTTGGTGATCGAGGTTTAGCTAATCGCTAGAACTTTCGCAATGATTCGATGCACCTCGGGAAATTGCAGCTTCTCGATCTGCGGACTGTAAAACGCCGGCGCGTCGAGCGACGTTACACGCTGAATCGGAGCGTCGAGATCATCGAAACATTTTTCCTGAATCATTGAGGCAATCTGGGCGCTAACTCCACAGAAAGGTTTGTTCTCATCGACCAGAACAACGCGATGCGTCTTTCTAACACTGGTTAGAATTGCTTCCTCATCGAGCGGACGAATGCTCCGCAGATCGATCACCTCGCAGCTAATATCATGTTCGGCTTCGAGCAATTCCGCGGCTTTCAACCCAGTCAGAATCGCACGGCCGTGACCGATGATACTCACATGTTTTCCTTCTCGCTTGATGGCGGCTTTTCCGAGCGGAATGAGATATTCCTCCTCAGGAACTTCGCCTTTCTCTCCGTAAAGCAAAGTGCTCTCCATAAACATCACCGGGTCGTTGTCACGAATCGCGGTCTTCATCAAACCCTTCGCATCGTAAGCCGTCGAAGCGCAGACCACTTTTAAGCCGGGAATGTTAGCCAGCCAGTTTTCTGGCGTATGACTGTGAGTCGCACCAACGCTAGTACCGCCATTGGCGGGACCGCGGATGACGATCGGACAGTTAATCAAGCCGCCGCTCATATAGCGAATCTGCGCGGCGTTGTTAATAATCTGGTCGTAAGCCACTGTGGCAAAACTCCAAAACATCAACTCCATTACCGGGCGAAGTCCTAACATCGACGCGCCGATTCCCATACCGATGAAACCCGCTTCAGAAATAGGTGTGTCGACCACGCGCTTATCGCCGTATTTTTTCCACAAACCGCGTGTTACTTTGTATGCGCCATCGTATTGGGCGACTTCTTCTCCGATGAGAACAACGTTTGGGTCGCGTTCGATTTCCTCGGCGAAAGCCTGGTTCAATGCTTCGCGATATTCTATGAGTGCCATGTTAGTTAAATGATTTTTTCCGCCTGCGAAGAGTTAAGTCTAACTCCGCTCACTTTTTCGACGGGAATGTTAGTCGTTAAAGAAATGTTTGCCAGTGCGACCGGCCTCGGTGCCACGGTCCACCTCAAAATAAACGTCCTCAAAAATACTGCTCGGATCCGGCAGCGGACTTTCCTCGGCAAAGCGTGCAGCAGCATCAGCCTCGGCTTTCGCGGCATCGCTGATCTCGGTGTATTCCGCGTCGGTAAGAAGACCCTTTTCAATCAAGTGCCGCTTGTAGAGCTGAATCGGGTCGTGGTTCTTTTTGTAATCCTCGATTTCCTCTGCAGGACGATATCCACCTTTGTGTTTCGCATCCGCAACCGAGTGTCCGTAATGACGGTAGGTATCAAACTCCAAAATCGTTGGACGCGACTCGTTGTGGGCGCGTTGGATGGCCTCGTGAGTCACGGCGCGAACTTCGTTGACGTCTTCACCCTTCGCTTGCGCCCACTCGATTCCGAAGGCCTCACCGCGTTCCGCCAGACACTTCTTAATGACCGACGATCGCTCCAGGCTGGTGCCCATCGAGTAGCGATTGTTTTCAATCACGTAAATCACGGGCAAATCCATTAGCGACGCCATATTCAGGCATTCGTAGAACGCGCCCTGATTGACCGCCCCGTCTCCCAGGAAGCATAAAGCAGCTCCCTTCAGCTCCTTATATTTGATGCCATAAGCAAGGCCTAGCCCGAGCGGGGTTTGTCCTGCGACAATCCCGTGGCCGCCCCAGTAGTTTTTATCCGGAGCGAAAAAATGCATCGACCCCCCCTTTCCTTTCGAGCATCCGGTCGCCTTCCCATACAATTCCGCCATGCACTCGTTCATGCTCATGCCGACCGCTAGGGCGTGTCCGTGGCAGCGATAAGCCGTAATCACGTGGTCATGTTCTCCCATCAGCGAACAAACGCCCACTGCCACCGATTCCTGGCCAATGTAGAGATGAATAAAGCCACTCATCTTTCCACCTTGGTATTTCGACAGGCCAACCTGCTCAAATCGCCTGATCTGAAGCATTTTGCGAAGAAGTTCGATCTTTTCAGCAGAGGATATTTTTCTGTTCACCTCCGACTCCGCGTAATCAATTAATGAGGCTGGCGTTTTGACGATGGTATCCATGATGACTTGAGTTAAGCGGCAACGGTGTGAGTTTGCGCTACGACTGGGCGATGTTTGGTCACCGCCATGCAAACCAGAAACAAACCGGTGAAAAGCAGGTCGCTCGCGAGAGAATTGCGGAGAAATAGATAGCTCGGAGGGTAGCCCTCAACTCCAATGGTCAAACTTTGAACCAATCCATTGACGGTTTTGAAATAAGCCGGATCCCCTACCCAGCTCGCTGCGTTGGTTACCAAATAGAAAATGGCTGAGCCAACGAGCGACGACCCCAAAATCTGAGTGGAGTTAGAGCGCAATCTGACCCGATGGCGGAAGGCCAGAAAACCGATCCCGCCCAACACGATGTAACGCGGTAAAATCTCCCAAGAGAGAAGTGGCGCGTGATAGGCAAAAGCATTCAAAATCACGTCGGAAATGACCAAAATAACGAGGGGAACCGCTACCGCCCATTTTTTCGGGAAAAAGAGGGCTCCGCAGAGGACGATCGACGCTAGCGGCGAGAAATTTTCCGTCCACGAGGTGTGAAGATGCAACACGGCTGGGACCACACGATAGAGTATGGCTGCAAAAATCAGAAAAAGAGTCGCGGGCATCGCTTCTATACTGGTGGATTTCCCGGTAAAAATCAACTGGGAAGTCGTTGGATTTTCATCGAAGTGTTCCATGTGGAACACAGGGTTTCCATTTGAGTCAGAGACCAATCAGAGCATACTGGAGCGTGTTCGTTTATCCGAAGAAATATGATGTGGTCGTGGTTGGTGCTGGCCATGCAGGCGTGGAGGCGGCGATGGCGGCTGCGCGCCTTGGGTGTGTCACTGCAATTCTGACTCAGAACGCCGATACGGTAGCGCAAATGTCCTGCAACCCGGCGATTGGCGGGTTGGCGAAGGGACATATCGTCCGAGAAATCGACGCTTTGGGCGGGGTGATGGGGATCAATACGGATGCGACGGCGATTCAATGCCGAATGTTAAATGCCAACAAAGGCGCCAGCGTTCGCGCTCCGCGTTCGCAGTGCGACAAGAAAGCCTATCAATTTCGGATGAAGTGGATGCTGGAATCCCAGGAAAGTCTCGACGTTATCCAAGGGAACGTGACCGAGCTAATTGTTGAGGACGAGAGAGTTATCGCTGTCCGCACGAACCTGGGGTTGGAAATACATGCGAGTTCCATCGTAATCACGACGGGCACTTTTATGCGGGGTTTATTGCATGTCGGAATGCAAAACGCTACTGGTGGCAGGATGGGGGACAGTGTTTCGACACTAAGCGACAGTCTGCGCGACCTCGGCTTCGATGTAGGTCGATTCAAAACCGGGACGCCGTGCCGTTTGAATGGACGATCAATCGATTTTTCGCATTGCGAACGCCAGGACGGGGATTCGCCGCCGCCGCAGTTTAGTTTTCTTGATGATGCGTTGCCGAAGGAAACACACAATGTTTTTCAACTTAATCACCAGGAGTCAGGTGTGTTCCATGTGGAACAAATCCCATGCTGGATCACGCACACGAATGCGAAAACCCACGAGATCATTCGAGAAAATCTGCATCTTTCGCCGCTTTATGCAGGGAAGATCGAGGGGGTCGGCCCGCGGTATTGTCCCTCGATTGAGGATAAGGTCGTTAAGTTTGCTGAAAAATCGCAGCATCAGCTGTTTCTCGAGCCTGAGGGACGCCAGACTCGTGAATATTATGTGAATGGAATTTCTACGAGCCTGCCGTACGAGGTGCAATATGCGTTTATCCGATCCATCGCAGGGTTGGAGAATGCCGAGATCATGCGACCCGGGTATGCAGTGGAATATGACTATTGCCCGCCGACTCAGCTGAAGGCGACGCTGGAGACGAAGCTGGTCGCGGGATTGTATTTCGCGGGGCAGATCAATGGCACATCAGGCTATGAAGAAGCTGCTGCGCAGGGGCTTATGGCCGGGGCAAACGCGGCGTTGAAGGTGCTGGGACAACCCGAGTTCGTGCTCGGGAGGGAGGATGCATACATTGGGGTGATGATTGATGACTTAATCACCAAGGGCGTAACGGAGCCGTATCGGATGTTCACCAGTCGAGCCGAATTTCGTCTTTTGTTGCGTCAGGATAACGCTGATTTGCGCCTCACTCCGCTGGCGGCGGGCTTTGGGCTGGTCTCCGAGCATCGCATGGCGAAGGTGCGGGAGCGACGGGCGTCGTTAGAGGAAGCACTGAGGATTTCTCAGAAAACCCATATCGATGGAACTCGCGTGGAAAAATTATTGCGGCGGCCAGACTTCTCGTTTGAGCGATTGCCCGGTGAGGTGAGGGGAACGATTCCGAATTCGATTTGGGAAATGTTGGAAACCGATCTCAAATACGAGGGCTATATTCGACGTCAGGAAGGCGCGGTGGAGCAGGCTCGCAAACAGGAATCCAAGCGGTTTCCGGATTGGCTCGACTTCGAGACGGTTCACGGCTTGCGGCTGGAGGCCCGACAGAAGTTGTCTTCGGTGAAGCCGCAGACATTGGGTCAGGCGGGTCGGATCAGCGGAATTACGCCGTCGGATGTGGCTTTGCTGTCAGTCTGGATGGAGCGTGGCAACCGTTTTCAGTCGAGTTAGAATCGATTCTTCGGTGCCCAAGTCGTTTGCGGCGAGCGGTTTATTTTGATACCACGTCGCTGAGCTTAAAGATCGGTAGGAAGAGAGCGAACACAATAAAACCTACGATGGCGCCCAGAAAAACGATCAAGAGCGGCTCAATTAATGACGTGAGCGCGTCGAGAAGAGCCTCAATTTCTTCGTCCCAAAAATCGGCCATTTTCTCGAGCATAGTGTCGATTTTGCCCGTGGCTTCACCTGCGGAAACCATCCGGAGTAACATCGGCGGGAAGATGGTCTCCCGAGCGAGGGAAGTGGCGAGGGGATCGCCCTTTTCCACGAGGATGCTGGTGCGGCGAATGGCTTTTTCGACCATGGTATTGCCGGAAGTCTCCGCGATAATTTCAAGGGTTTCCAAGATCGGAACGCCGCTTCGAATCATTTGGGCAAACGTCCGCGCCATCCGAGACATGCAGATTTTGTGAATGAGTGGGCCGAAAATAGGCAATTTGAGGCACCATTTATCCCAAGTTTCGCGGCCAGAAGGGGTTTTCAGCCAGGCCTTGAGCGCGTAGTAGATGCCGACGCAAATCGCGAGGAGGATATACCAGTAGGCCCGCATGAAATCGCTAATGTTGATCAGAAGTTGCGTGGGGCCAGGGAGTTCTGAGCCGAAGTCGGCAAAAATCTCGGCGAAAACCGGGACGACTTTGATGACGAGGAAGAGACTGATGCCCACGGCGATGCAAATGACAATCGTCGGGTAGGTCATGGCGCTCTTCACTTTTTTCTTAAGGCGGGCGCTGGCTTCGAGAAATTGGGCGAGCCGATCCAGAATTTCCGCGAGCAAACCGCCGGATTCACCGGCGCGCACCATGGCGATGTAGAGCCGCGAGAACGCATTCGGAAATTTGCCCACGGCCTGGTTAAACTGGTCGCCGCCTTGCACGGATGCGATCAACTCCGAGGTGATGGTGTGCATGGCCTTCTGTTTTTTCGGGTCCATTTGCTCGAAAAGAGCAGTCAAACCAGTGACCAGCGGCAGACCGGCATCGACCATGGTAGCCAATTGGCGGGTAAAGATCACCAAATCGCTCTCTTTGGGGCTCAAAAGCCGCGCGGAGAGCTTCTTCCCCTGCGCTTTTTGCTGAATGGAAAGGACCATCAGGCCCTTGGACATTAGATTGCTAATTGCATTGTCCTGGCTGACGGAATCGATGAGGCCGGTGAGGATTTTTCCGCCGTTGTCGCGGGCTTGATAGGCAAAAGTGATCATAGATTCTGGCGTGGGACCAGAAACCTAAATAGCAGTTCCGATGCCAGCGGATGGGCTGAATCGACTGTAACTCGAATGAAATTATTCGAGATCCTCAGCGACGACGCTGGTTTGCTCGCGATTTCCGAGCAATTCGGCCTGGGCAATGACGCGTTCTGCGGCTGCGTCAAAACGGTATCCGTGGCAGTTCGGGCAATTCACAACGCGTTCAGCCACAATGGATTCGCAACCTTCGCAGACCTTGTAGCGGTCTGCGTTGGCGGCGATTTCGCGGGCTTTTTTGGCGCGTTCTTCCAGGGACATCACTGTTAGTTACCACAAGTGCTCGGATGCGACAAACGGCAAACCCAGCGGAGTTAGAGGCGTATCGCGGCTGGACTTCAGAAGCGTGGGCGGCATTATCAATTTTGAAAAAATGAAGCCGTTGCACATCGATTTGTTGACGCTATTTCCCGGGATTTGCGCGGGGCCGATGTCGGAGAGCATGATGAAACGGGCGCAGGAGAGGGGACTTTTCTCGTTTGCGGCGCATGATATTCGCCATTGGACGACGGATAAACACCGGCTGACGGACGATGCGCCGTATGGCGGCGGGGAGGGGATGGTGATGAAGCCGGAGCCGATTTTTGCGGCGGTGGAGGAGCTGCGGAGAGCGGAAAGCCGGGTGTTGCTGATGACGCCGGGCGGTCGGCCGTTTGACCAGCAGAGTGCGATGCAACTCGCCTCAAAACAACACCTTATCGTGATCTGCGGTCACTATGAAGGCATCGACCAACGGGTGATCGACCATCTGGTGGATGAGGAAATTTCCATCGGCGATTATGTGCTGACGAATGGGGCGCTCGCAGCGCTTGTGGTGGTCGATGCGGTCACGCGATTGATCCCCGGCGTGCTGGGAAATGACCAATCGGCGGCGCAGGATTCGTTTAGCCACGGGTTGCTGGAGTTTCCGCAATACACGCGGCCGGCGGAGTTTCGCGGCTGGAAAATTCCCGAGGTGCTTTTGAGTGGGAATCACGCGGCGATCGCAGCCTGGCGACTGGAAAAAAGCCTGGAGAAGACGCGCAGAGTGCGACCTGACTTGATTGAAAAAATCCTGCTCGGGCAACGCCGGAAAAGTGAGCGGTGAGGCGGATGCGACCGATAAATACAGCGTAGGCGGGGCACATTTACGAAAACTGAATAGACTTCCAACGAAGTCCGTCGATTGAGCACCTCTGAATTTATGAAAAACCCCGCATTTTCTCCCTCCACCCGTCGCGCTCCTTTGGCACTGGCTGCTTGTGTCGCCCTCGCTCTTGGCTTGGGCGCTTGTGAACAAAAAACGACGACCGCCGATCCGCAAAAAGAGCGTCAATTGCAAGAAATGCAGGCGAAACTCGACGCGTTGAGCGCGCAATCTTCGGAGTTGAATCGGCAATTGGCCGATCGCGACGCCAGCGATGCAGCTGCGAAACGAGTGGAACTCGAACGAGAACAGGCAAAGCTCGATCAGCAGCGGGCGGATCTGGAAGCGCAGCGGAAGGTATTGCTGGCGTCGGAATCCACGAAAAAGCCGGTCTATGTTCGCACCGAATCGACCAGCAATCAGGACGATTCCGAGGCGGTTTATCAGGGGAAACCGGCGACGTATGAGGTGTTTTATTCCAAGCTGCAGGACGACGGTGATTGGATCGAGTCCGATGAATATGGATACATCTGGCATCCGGCCGTAGCAAAACGCGATTCGCGCTGGAAGCCGTATTCCGACGGTCACTGGGTGGAAACGGACCGGGGCTGGACTTGGGAATCGAACGAGCGATTTGGCTGGGCGACGTATCATTATGGACGTTGGGTTTCTCTCGAAGACACGGGTTGGTGCTGGGTGCCGGGCGATGAATGGGCGCCGGCTTGGGTGTCGTGGCGGACGAGCGACCGCTATGTGGGCTGGGCACCGTTGCCGCCCGAGGCGCGCGTGTCAGATCGCGACAGCATTACTGCGTCGGTGTCGGTGAGTTTCGATACTGGCCCGCGTTTTTTTAATTTCGTGCAGGCAGAAGATTTCGGTGAGGACACGTATGTCGGCCGGATTGTTGAGCCTGAGCAAAACGTTACCATTATCAATGAAACGGTAAACGTCACCAACGTCACCTACGTTAACAACACGGTGCATAATTACGGCCCCGATTATGAAGTCCTGCGGACGCGGAGCCGGCGCCCGGTCAATCAATACCGACTCGACTTACAGCGAAATGCGAATTTTGACGGCAACGCAGCCGCGCCGCGTGTGGAAGGGGATCGTCTGGCCATCGTGGCACCGGTGATCGAACGTCGACGCCAAAGCGATGTGCGTCCCGTAAAAGTGGAGCGCAAAGTAGCCCGCGTGCAGCGCGATAACGGCTGGCGCGGAGTGGATCCGGCCCAGCGCGAGGCGGTAAAAGCGGCGTTGCAGCGTAAAGAAGATCAGGAAACCCAGACGCGCCGGGCTGACCGCGAACGCCAAAAGCAGCAGGCGGCTTGGGCAGCGCGAAAAGCAAACGCAGCTCCCGCGCAGAAACCCGCTGCTCCGGCCCAGCCACAGAATCCGCCGGCACGTCCGCCGGAAAACGCCACTCCGGCCAACGCTCCCCGCCGCGCAGAATCGGATGCAACTCCGGTGCGTTCCGCTGCGCCGCTCCCGGCTGCAACGCCAGATGCGGCTGCTGCCAACGATCAAAAAGCCCGGCACGATGCCTGGGTGCGCCGCAAGGCAGCCGAGGCGCGCCAGCAGCAGGGCGCCAAGAAAAACCCACCGGAGTTAGATCGGAATCAGCCCGTTGCAACTCCTGAAAAAATCCCCACTGCGCCGGTTCCGCCGCGTCCGACACCGGATGGAGCGGAGGCTGTCCGCCGTCAAAACCAGGCGCAAATGCAACGTGCCCGCGCCGCCCGGGAACTCGCGACGCAAAACGAGCAGGCCGCCCAAGCTCGTGCCGCCGCAGATAATTCTCCACTGACGCCGCCGGAAGTCCCCGCGCCAGTGGCAGTGCCGCCGGTCGATCCCGCGCAGCAGGGTCGCGCAAATCGCGGTCAGGGAAAAGGTGATTCCGCTCGGCAAAACCCACGTGAGCGCGGCAACGGTAACGATCAAGAAAATTTGCGCCGGAAAAAACAGCGCGCGGAAGGTGAAGCGACCCCCACACCGGACGAACAGAATCCGCGCTAACTCGGCTGAAAAATTTCGTGAACGTGACCGTCTTGTTGAAAACGAGGCGCATGTTACAATTGCCGATGCGATTTATTTTACTCGGCGTCTGCATTCCATGGTTGGCTTTTGGCCAGGCTTTACCGCCGTTTCCCAATGAGATGGCCACCGTGGATCACGGCAAATTTGGCGCCTTCGAAATCGCAGCGGACGAGATCGCGCAACAACAGGCCGATGGCCGTTTTCAGGTAAAGACCGAAAACGCGGGCAAAGTCCTCCGGGAAAAAACGGATTCGAGTTCCAGTCGACTCGTTCTTTATGCCAAGGGGGCAACCCGAACGGAGTCAAATCGCCGGTTATTGACGGAGAAAATGATCGTTCGCGTCGTCCCCGGGACGGACGTCGCCACGCTCGCTGCGCAGTATTCCATTAAGCAATGGAAACCGGCTCCAGCGCTGAAAGATCATTACGTTTTCTACGCGAGTTCCGCCCTGAAAGCGCTGAATACGCTGGCCGCGTTGCGCTCAGAGCCCGGTGTTTTGTCCGCAGATTTCCTTCTGGCTCGGATGCAAAAACGGCGCGGGGTTCCCAACGACCCGTTGTTTTCGCGTCAATGGCATTTGCTCAATCGCGGTCAAAATGGCGGCTTGCGCGGGATCGATGCGAACGTGGTTCCAGTGTGGGGAAATTTCCGTGGCGCGGGGTATCGGGGTCGCGGCGTGATGATCGGGATTGTGGACGACGGCGTGCAATACACGCATCCAGATTTGAGGCCAAATTATGACGCGTCGGTGGATTACGATTGGAACGATCTGACTCCGAGCACGGCATACCCGAGCCAATCCAATGGAGATTTTCACGGCACAAGTGTCGCGGGAGTTGCGGCCGCCCGTGGAAATAATGGGATCGGAGTCTGCGGGGTGGCGCCGCAAGCGCGGCTAACGGGGCTGCGTTTGATTGCCGATTACGTGGACGATGCCACCGAGGCGGAGGCATTTCTTTACCGGCAGGATTTGATTGCGGTGAAAAATAACAGCTGGGGTCCCGATGATACCGGCTCGACGATGGAAGGTCCTGGTCCCATCGCGGCACAGGCTCTGGTCGAAGCGACCGCCAATGGACGCGGTGGACTCGGCACGATCTTTTGTTGGGCCGCAGGAAATGGACGGGAATACGACGACAATTCCAACTACGACGGCTACGCGAATTCCA
>JAYVOE010000095.1:0-3679 GCA_043758065.1 Spartobacteria bacterium
AGCTTCGCGAGCTTCGGATGATGGCGAAATTGCGGCTGCACCTCGTCGAGCGATTTGCCCGCGTGTTGACGCGACGTGATGCCGACAAGATCGACTTGCGGATGGTTTCCGAGCAACCGGAGAAGTTCCTCGCCTGAGTAGCCGGATGCGCCGACGACGGTGACTTTGCGAGGTGAATTCGGGCTCATGGAGAGCATTATTAAGGATGAGCCTCCGCTCAAACGCACGAAAAAAATCCAGCGCCGGATCGAACGTTGCGCGCCAGGGCTGATGGTGGGAGTCTTCCGCGATTTGACTGGAACTCCGATGCAAAATTCACCCCAAAAGCACGACCCGTTTGCGGCGTTTCGTCATCGCGCTTTCGCAAGCTACGCGGTGGGGAATTTCGCTTCCATCGTCGGGCGGCAAATGGTGGATGTCGTCGTTGGTTGGGAAATTTATCAACGCACACATTCCGCGGCCATGCTCGGCTACGTCGGGCTGGCTGCCGGGTTGCCGATCATTCTGCTCGCGCTGCCATCGGGCCACATGACGGACCGCGTTTCGCGTCGTGGAATCATCATGGTCACGCAGATTTTGACCGCGCTTTTTTCCATCGGACTTGCATGGGTATCGCTCGCGCAGGCACCGATCGGCTGGATGTTTTTGCTGCTTTTTCTGAGCTCGTGTGCGCGGACTTTCGGCTGGACGGCGCGCAGCGCGCTGGTGCCGAATCTGGTGGAATTGCCGGAGGTGAGCAACGCGATCACGTGGAGCAGCAGCATGTTTCAATTGGGCAGCATCGTCGGTCCGGCGCTCTGCGGATTGCTCATCGCGAAGTTGGGTTACGCGCCGATTTACCTGATCGATGCGGCAGCGCAGCTCTGCTTTTTCGCGAGCCTTTTTTTCATCCGAGTTAGATCGGATTCTAAAAAAACGCACGTGCCGGAAGGCATCGCGGAACTTTTCACCGGAGTTCGATTCGTATTTAAAAGTCGCATCGTCCTGGCAACGATCACGCTGGATTTATTTGCCGTGCTCCTCGGCGGCGCGACCATGCTGCTGCCGGTGTTTGCGAAGGATATTTTGCATTGCGGTCCGATCGGACTCGGCTGGTTGCGCGCCGCGCCGGGGTTTGGTGCCATCGTGATGGGAGCCGCCGTGGCGTTTCTGCCGCCGATGAAAAAACCGGGCGCCGCGATGTTGCTGGCGGTGATTGGATTTGGTTTGGCGACGGTTGTTTTCGGGTTGTCGCACTGGTTCTGGCTGTCGATCGCGATGCTGTTTTTGACCGGCGCTTTCGACACGATCAGCGTGATTGTGCGGCACAGTTTGGTACAAATTCTCACGCCCGATTCGATGCGCGGCCGCGTCTCTGCGGTCAACAACGTTTTCATCGGTTCGTCGAATGAAATCGGCGCGTTTGAGTCCGGTATGACCGCGGCGTGGTTCGGCCCAGTCGCCTCGGTCGTCGGGGGCGGAATTGGAACGGTGCTCGTCGTTCTCGCCGTCGCATTGGCGTGGCCGGAGGTTCGAAAAATCGGGGCGCTGCACGAGCAAAAACCGGAAGAAATTTAGCCACAGAGGACACCGAGTTCACAGAGGAACAGAAACTAGATGAACTTCTCTGTGAACTCTGTGCTCTCCGTGGCTAAAACCATTTCCCTTTCTGGTTTCCTGATTTCCTGATTGATTAACCGACCTTATGTCCGACGAACGCAAAACCCTCGAGCAACGCCACCAAATGACCGACCTGGAACGGCTGCGCCATTCCGCCGCGCACGTGCTCGCCACCGCGATCCTGAAATACTGGCCCGAAGCGCAATTTGCCGCCGGTCCGCCCGTCGAGAACGGCTTCTACTACGATGTCCAACTCGATCACCGGATTACGCCCGACGATTTTGAGAAGATCGAGGCGGAAATGAAGCGCATCACCAAGGAAAATCAGACGTTTGAGAAAGTCGTCGTCAGCCGGGATGAAGCGATCAATCTCGCAAAACAGGGCCGACTTTCAGCGTTATCGGAGCGCACGCAGCCGAGTGTTTTCAAGTTGGACATCATCGAAAACATTCCCGCCGACGAGGAGATCAGCCTCTACAAAAATGGCGATTTCATTGACCTCTGCGCCGGGCCGCACGTCATGCGCACGGGCAACATCGGGGCGTTCAAGCTCACGCACGTCGCGAGCGCCTATTACAAAGGCGACGAAAACAACCCGCAGCTCCAGCGCATCTACGGCACGGCGTTTAAAAATAGAACGGAGTTAGAGGCGTATTTCGCCATGCTCGAAGAGGCGAAAAAACGCGACCACCGCAAGCTCGGCAAAGAGTTGCAACTCTTCACGTTCGACGACGACGTCGGCCCCGGCCTCCCGCTCTGGCTGCCGAATGGGACGGCCATCATCGAGGAATTGGAAAAACTGGCCAAGGAAACGGAGTTTGCGGGTGGCTACGATCGCGTCCGCACCCCGCATTTAGCGCGCGAGAACATGTATCTCACCAGCGGGCATTTGCCGTACTATGCGGACTCAATGTTTCCACCGATTGAGCTAGATGAAGTCGGGAAAAAACCATCTGCGATGACAGATCGCCAAGCTAACGCTTTTGGTTGGTTGAAAGTGAAACTGAAAGAGGCTCTAGATCGACGAGAAGAAGATAGTGAAGTGACACTCGGTTCGTTAGCTACAGAAGTGAAAGACTCGCTCGAAGCACTAGAATTTATTGAGTCACGTGGAGGATCTGGGCAAATGAAAAAGCGGCTGCCAACTGATGGCGGCCCCGATCTTTACTACCTCAAAGCCATGAACTGCCCGCACCATCACAAACTCTTTGGTGCAGTCCCCCGTTCCTATCGCGACCTTCCACTGCGCCTCGCGGAATACGGCACCTGCTATCGCTACGAACAATCCGGCGAACTCTTCGGCCTGATGCGCGTCCGCGCCATGCAGATGAACGACGCCCACATCTATTGCACCGAGGAACAATTCGCCGCCGAATTCGATGCCGTAAACCAGATGTATCTGAAATATTTCGCCATCTTCGGCATCGACCGCTACCAATTCCGCTTCAGCACCCACGACACGGCGGAACTCGGCAAAAAATTCGTCGACGAACCCGAACTCTGGCTCAAGACCGAGAAAATGGTCCGCGACGTATTGGTCGCCAGCGGCGCTCCCTTCGTCGAAGTCGCCAATGAAGCCGCCTTTTACGGACCCAAGATCGACATCCAGATCTGGAGCATCATCGGCAAAGAATTCACGTTGGCTACGAACCAGGTCGATTTCGCCGTCCCCGCCCGCTTCGGACTCACCTACAAAACCCGCGACAACACCGAAGCCACCCCGCTTTGCATCCACCGCGCCCCGCTCGGCACGCACGAACGCTTCATCGGCTTCCTCATCGAGCACTACGCCGGCAACTTCCCGCTCTGGCTCGCTCCCGAGCAAGTCCGCGTCCTGCCGATTGGCAACGAAGCGCCGCTCCTCGACTACGCCACGCAGATACAGATGGAACTCCGCTCAGCCGGGATCCGTGTGAAACTCGACTCCAGTTCCGACCCGATCAAAGCCAAGATCGCTGACGCCGAGCAAATGAAAGTCCACACGATGTTAGTGTTAGGAAATCGCGATTTGGAGAACGGGCAGATCAGCCTCCGAGTCCACGGCAAAGGCAACCTCGGCGCCAAACCTCGCAACGAAGTC
>JAYVOE010000096.1:0-3652 GCA_043758065.1 Spartobacteria bacterium
CCGCGTGCTATGCACGGTGCCATACCAACTCGCAATGGCGCGCCGCCAGAGCAACGAGGGAATGGGAAACAACATAAAAGTCGTCAGCAACACGGCACGACTCGGCCGAATCCCCTGGCTGTAAGTCGCCATCGCGTAAACAAAAATGAACGAAATCGCCACCGCCGCGAACATCGCCAGGATGAATTCGGCCGCGAAAATCAGAGACATCATGTCCCGGCCCGGATCGTAGCCGCCAATGGTGTAAAGCACCCAGATCGTCACGCCCAAACCGATGCAACACGACGCAATCCACGCCATCGTCGTGGTATTTTCCGCGCCGCCGCGAAAAGTCATCAGGAGGCGGTAAATCCCGACCCAACTGAGAATGTCGAGCGCGGCCAGCAATAACCCGAGCGCCCAGCGCTTGCTGAAGAAGGGCATCTTGCCGTGTTTTTCGAGAGTTTCTTCAGGGACGGATTGCGATGTGGCGGCAAATCTCATGAATGGGAGCGCAATTTTTTGAGTCGGGTTAGAGGGATATTAGTGCGGGAACGACCAGCATTCGACCAAATAGGTGGATTCAAATATTATCCGCGAAAAGTCGCTGAATCAGCAAGGAAGAATGTTGAACAGTTGACCGTGAGCCGAGTTCGCGGGCTTTGCTTTGCTCCCGTTGGAGACGTTCCGGATCGCCCCGATACTCGAGGATGGCAGCGACCAGTTCAGCGCCGGTTTGAACGACCATGCCGACGCCGTTTTCCTGAATCAGCCGGGCCACTTCACTCTCGGGCGGTCCGATAAAAAGGCACGGGCGACCCGCCGCCATGCCGCCATAAAATTTGCTGGGAACAACCAGTCCCGCGAGATTTTCGCGGAGCGAAACGAGGTGAACCTGGCCCGCACTGAGACTTCCCGGGAGCGTTTTCCACGGTTGCGACGGCAAGAATCGGATGGAAGTCCGTTCACTTTTTTGCGCATGGCGTTCGACTTCCGCCCGACGCGGACCATCGCCGATGAAGAGGAACACCACATCGGGCGCTTGTTTTTCCAATAGCGCGGCTGCTTCGAGAATTTCGCTGAAACGATGCGCGATGCCCATGTTGCCCGAATAAACGACGACGAATCGGCCTTCGAGTTGCTGCGTTTTGACGAACGAATTTTCTGCCGTCGGAACCGGACGAATCCATTCCGGGTCGGTCCAGTTGGGAATCTCGTGGATTTTCGTTCGATCCAGACCGCGATCCAGTAGGCGCTGCGTCATGCATCGGCCGATGGAAATGATGCCGTCGTGTGCTTGCAATGTGGACGTAGAAATCCAGCGGAGAACGTTCGCAATGAGGCCGTTTTTTTTGATCAAGCCCGCTTCCTCGGCCATTTCGGGATACAAATCCTGACACCAATGCAGGAGCCGACTGCGAAATTTCCATCGGAGTAAGACACCTATCACCGCCTGGAGCGGAGGATCGGTGGTCGTGATGATGACGTCCGGTTTTCGCTGGCGAAGCGCCGCCCAAAGCATCGCCGGGTAAAGGCTGAGATAACTAATGGCGCGTTGCAGATGGCTTTGCCGCGAGAATGGCAGACCGCCCACGCGGACGACGTTGATAGCACTGGAACTCGACTCCGTTTCTGCCCCTGCCGCAATGATCGTGAGCTGAAAACCATCCTTGACCAGCGATTCCGCGAGTTCGTTGACGAGATGCCCGACCGCCCCGGCATCCGGCGGAAACGTCCGCGTCAGAATCATCACCCGCAGCGCGTTATCCACGAGGTTGCTCCCGGATTTTTCGTCGGATATCGCTGAAATACCGCCACTTTAGCCGCGCAAATGTGAACCCAGCGCGCCCATCGAGAAAGCCCCGTTTTACGACGTAACTCATGACAAAATAGAGCGGGCCGAGCCACCAATCGTCGAGATGGCGATACTTAAATCGCTGACGCGGGGTGAACTGCGACCGCTCTTCGGGACCGGCGGTTTGCAGCCAGCGGTAGCGGTTCATTTCCCACGTGGCGTAGGCTTCGTGCTTGGCGATGTAGTGTTCCAAGCCGCGATCTTCGCGATGTTCGAGGCGACCGGAAATCTGCCCGACGGTGCCGTTGAGCAGGGGGTGTTCGTGCACTTCCATGTCGAGATGGCTCCACCAATCCTCGGGGAATTTCTCATATTCTCCTGACCCGATTCGGAAAAGCGCGAGCTTGCTGAAGACGTCGCCATGTTTCAGCGGATGCCCCATGAACCAATTGTCGAACGAGATCCAGAATCCGGCGTGTGTCGTGGTCGGCAAGGTGGCACGCAACTCGTCTAAAAAAGCGGGCGTAACGCGTTCGTCGGCATCGAGAAAAAGAATCCAGGGATGCTTGAATGTGTGATTTCGCAGCGCCCAGTTTCGCTTTTTGGGGAACGAACCATCCCATTTGAACTCGAGCAGAGTCGCCCCTAACTCGCGTGTAATTTCCTGCGTGCCGTCGTTGCTGCCGGAATCGACGACCACGATGTCGTCCACCGCGCCGTTCAGCGCTTGCAAACACGCGGGCAGATTCCCAGATTCGTTTCTAACTGGAATGCAAATTGACAGAGGCAGGATAGGATTCGCCATGGCGATTATGGCTGCAGAATGGCCAGATCAGGAAAATCTTTGCGAAAATCGGCACCATTTCGCGTGATCAGGCCGGTGCGATTGCTGGCATACGCCCCGATGAACACATCTGCCAGGGGTCTTTTACGAGAGGTGCCTTGTCGGCGGGCGGCGACGTGATGATGCCACGCTTGATGTGCCGTCTCCGTATCGGCACTGCTCCAACCGCCGCGATATTCGATTCCCGCCTGTTCCAAGAATTTTTTCTGCTCCACCATGCTTCCGCCAAAAGCTGGAGCCAATTCAAGGAAGCTGATCGGACAGATCATTAGTCCTTCCGCCAACCTTGATTCCAAAAGCCGTGCCGAGAGTATGCCAAAATCGTCATCGTTCTCTAAAATATCGAGAACGACGCACGTATCGACCACCCAACTCATTCGCCACTCCGCAGCTCATGCATCCAGTCTTTCGTCCGACGCGCAGGACCGGGACGAAGGCGTCTGGCATAGCCAAGGACCGAGAGAGGGCCTTCTGCTTTTTTTACTTCCAAAGACACCCGAATCTCCTGGTCCGAAATCTGTTCCCAATGCAATCGCTGCCCAGGCCGCAGACCCATGGCTTTGCGCAAAGCAGCAGGAACAGAGACCTGACCGCGCTCGGTGAGGAGAGAGTCATTCATTGACGCACGTGTATCATGTGGATTCATCATGTCAACGTCTCGCATGAGGCGAAGCTGTGGGATGACGTTGTTCGTTGGGCCGAACGCCGTAGAAAAGACGGTAGTAAATAGTTGCGTAACGCTCCCGGCGTCGAAATCCTTTTTGCCACTGATTCAGAGGGTATTTGGGCGCTTCTGCGGAGACGAAAAATGTTTTTTCAGGAAACTGTTTTTCAAAGACCGCTAAAGCCCGCGGGCCGTGAAACCAGGTCGTGACCAGGACGATGCGGTGCGCGTGTTGAAACTCCGGTTTGTTCCCTGAGAACCGGGCGTTCTGCCAGGTGGAATGCGCAGCGACCTCGTGGGTTATATTTGTGGAAGGCACCCCGAGCTTGAGAAGTTGATCGTAGATGATGTCGCCGTCGCCAGTGACGAG